>JBDTVU010000096.1:0-13308 GCA_040007035.1 Betaproteobacteria bacterium
TGCATGACGCTGCTGAAGGACACCGGCGAGGACCTCGTCGGCAAGCACGCGGTCGTCATCGGGCAATCGAACATCGTTGGCCGGCCGATGGCGCTCGAGCTGCTGATGGAGCGTTGCACGGTGACGATCTGCCACTCGAAGACGCGCGACCTGCCGTGGCTGGTGCGCCAAGCCGACATCGTCGTCGCAGGCGTTGGTCGGGCGAATTTCGTCCAGGGCGACTGGATCAAGCCCGGCGCGATCGTCATCGACGTCGGCATCAACCGCAATGCCGAGGGCAAGCTCGTGGGCGACGTCGATTTCGCGGCGGTGAAGGAAGTCGCCGGGTGGATCACGCCGGTGCCGGGCGGTGTCGGGCCGATGACGATCGCGACGCTGCTCGCCAACACGCTGCAGGCGGCGGAATTGCAGGACGCGCGGGACGAAGTGCCGGCCGTCTAAGCACGCGTCGCGGTCGGGCGCATCGACAACGGCGCCGGCACTGCGGTGGCGGCGGCGGCGAACGGGTGCTTCATAGCGTCGCCGGCGACGACCCGACGGTCGCCTCCCCGAAACGGGCGCCCCCGGCGCGGATGAGGGAGCGCCGGCGGAGGAGCAGCAGTTCGGTCTTCGCCACGGTCGACGGAATGCGTACGGCCGGCCGGTGCGCAATCGTTCGATCGCGGCCGTGCGCGTCAGCCGGCGGGACGTGCTCCGCCCGTGTGCCGCTTGAGCACGCCTACCGCCAGCATCAGCAGCGTCGAGAACAGAATCAGCAGCGTCGCCGCGGCGGTGATGGTCAGGCTGATGTTGTCGTTGATGCCGGCGAACATCTGGCGCGGCAGCGTGCGGGTGGAGGGATTGCCCATCAGCAGCACCACGACGACCTCGTCGAACGACGTCGCAAAGGCGAACACGGCGCCCGAGGCCACGCCCGGCAGGATCGTCGGCAGCATCACCCGGCGGAACGCGGTCACCGGGTCGGCGCCGCAGATCGCCGCGGCGCGCAGCAGGTTGCGGTCGAAGCCGGACAGCGTCGCCAGCACGGTGATGACGACGAACGGCGCGCCGAGCGCCGTGTGCACCAGGATGAGGCCCGAGAAGCCGTCGGTGAGGCCGAGCGGCGCGAACGCGAAATAGGCGCCCACGGCGACAATCACGACCGGGACGATCATCGGCGAGATCAGCACGGCCAGGACCAGGCCCCGCAGCGGGAACCGCGCCCGCCACAGGCCGATCGCGGCCAGCGTGCCGAGGGCGGTCGCCAGCGTGGCGGAGATCGTGCCGAGGAACAGGCTGTTCTTGAGTGCCGGCAGCCAGAACGGCGAGGTGAAGAAGTCCGCATACCAGCGCAGCGAGAAGCCGGGCAGCGGATAGTGGAAGAACGAGCCGGACGAGAACGACAGCGGCACGATGACGGCGATCGGCGCGACGAGGAAAGCGAGCACCGCGAGCGCCACTATCGCGTGCAGCGCGGCGGCAAGGCGTTGGCCGACGGTGTGCGGCTCGCGGCTCATCCGAGGCGCATCCGGTCGATGCCGACAAGCCGCTGGTAGACGGCGTACAGCGCCATCGTCGCGGTGAGCAGGATCAGCGCCAGCGCGGCCGCCATCCCCCAGTTGATCGTCTTGCTCGCGTAGAACGCGATGAAGTAGCTGATCATCTGGTCGTCGGCGCCGCCGACCAGCGCCGGCGTCACGTAATAGCCGAGCGCCTGGATGAACACCATCAGGCAGCCGGCCCCGATTCCGGGCAGCGTCTGCGGCAGGTAGACGCGCAGCCAGGCGGTGAGCGGCGGCGCGCCGAGCGACATCGCGGCGCGCATATAGGTCGGCGGGATCGCCTTCATCACGCTGTAGAGGGGCAGGATCATGAACGGCAGCAGCACGTGGACCATCGCCACATAGACGGCGAACCGGTTGAAGATCATCTTCAGCGGCTCGCCGATGAGGCCGACCGTCAGCAGCGTGTCGTTGACCACACCCTCGCGCTGCAGCAGCACGACCCAGGCGACCGTCCTCACCAGCAGCGACGTCCAGAACGGCAGCAGCACGAGGAACAGCAGCAGCGCGGCCTTTCGGCCGGTCTGCTGCGACAGGTACAGCGCCACCGGATAGCCCAGCACCAGGCAGGCGAGCGTCACCACGGCGGCGATCCACAGCGTGCGCCCGAGGATCGCGCGGAAGACCGTCTCGTCGTCCCGTTCGGGCGTCACCCGGCCCGCAGCGTCGCGCTTGAGGTCGAGCGCGGCGAGCAGGTAGAAATCGGTGACGGGCCCGGCAGCACGGCGCAGCGCCCCCCACGACTCGAGCTCGCCCCACTTGGGATCGATCTCCACCATCGTCTCGCGCGGGCCGCGGTCGAACGTCTCGGGCAACCGGCGGGCGGTGCCGAACATCAGCGTCCGGTAACCGGTGACGTCGTAGTTGAGCCGGGTCGCCGCCGAGGCGAGCGTGCCGGCATCGCGGGCGGCGCGGATGTCCTCGGCGAGCGCACGAAAGGCGTCGTCGCCGGGGAGCGCCGTTCCGTCCCAACCGGCGAGCGCGGCGGTGACGCGCGGCAGCAAGCGCGAGATGTCGGTATCGACGACGCCCTTGGACAGCAGCACGGCGATCGGCACGACGAACGTCGCCAGCAGCAGCAGGAGCAGCGGCAGCGTCAGCGCGGCGGCGCGCAGCTTCGCCTTGCGCTCGGCGCGGGCGAGCGCGCGCGGCAGCACCCGGTCGCCGCCGGGCCCGCCGACGGCCGTCATCGTCGAAGCGGACGCCATCGGGCGCCGTCGCGAGGCACGGGAACGGCCGGCTGGCCGTTCCCGCGCGCGAGTCTTACTTCGCGACCCAGGCGTTGAAGCGCTGGGTCAGCTTGTCGAGGTGTTCCAGCCAGAACTTGTCGTTGATGTACAGCGCCGTCTTGATGTTGTCCGGTGCCGTGGCGAGGTTGGGCAGCACGTTCTTGTCGATCAACGCCGTCGCCGCCTTGGTGGTCACGCCGTACGGGATCCTGGGCGGCAGGTTCTTCTGGTTGTTCGGGTCGTTGACGAAGACGAGGTATTTCTCCGCATCGGCCTTGTTCGGCGTGCCCTTCATGATCACCCACGAGTCGACCGTGTACAGGTTGTTCGTCCAGACGATCTTGAAGTTCTTCTTGTCCTTGTCGTTGGCGGCGGCGATGCGGCCGTTGTACGCGTCGACCATCACGACCTCGCCCGACGCCAGCAGCTGCGGCGGTTGCGCGCCCTTTTCCCACCACACGAGGCTCGCCTTCAGCTGGTCGAGCTTCCTGAAAGCGCGCTCGACGCCGGCTTCGGTCGCCAGCGTCTTGTAGACGTCTGCCGGCGCGACGCCGTCGGCCATCAGCGCGATCTCGAGCGTGGTCTTCGCACCCTTGCGAAGCGCGCGCTTGCCCGGCCACTTCTGCGTGTTCCAGAAGTCGGCCCAGCTCTTCGGCGTGTCGCCCTTGATCTTGTCCCCGTCGTAGCCGAGGACGAAGCTGTAGACGATGGCGCCGACGCCGCAGTCGTGGACTGCGTCGGGCAGGTACTTGTCACGGCCGCCGAGCTTCGCCCAGTCGAGCTTCTCGAACAGGCCTTCCTCGCAGCCCAGCAGCAGCTCCTCGGACTCGACCTGGACGACGTCCCAGTTGTTGGCGCCGCCTTGGATCTTGGCTCGCAGCGTGCCGACGCCGCCGTCCCAGCTCTCCTCGACCATCTTTGTACCGGTGGCCATGAACGGCTTGAAATACGCCTCGCGCTGGGCGTCCTGGTAGGCGCCACCCCATGAGACGACGGTGAGATCGCGGGCCTGCGCGGCGAATGCGAGGCTGCCCACAGCGAGCAGTGCGGCAACGGTGCGAATGGACATGGGGTTCCTCCCTGGTGGTGTGAACGACGCGAAACGAGCGAACACGACGCGCACGGTGGGCATTCAATCCTCTTCGAGCGCGAACACGCGGCAGTCCGCAGCCTTCCAGCCCAGACGCACCGCGCTTCCTTCCGGCGGCACGGCGACGGCCGGCCCCTTGACGACAATGTCGGCGAGCCCGGGCACCGCCACGCGCAGCCGTACATGATCACCCAAAAAAATCGTCTCCGCCAGCGTGCCGGCCAGGGCGCAGTCGAGGCCGTCGGCGCCGCCGACGGTGATCTGCTCGGGCCGGATCGACAGCAGCGCGCGGGCACCGGCGGCGAGTGGCTCGCCGCAGACGCCGGCGAGTTCGATGCCGCCGCTGCTGCGGACGACGCAGACGTCGCCATCGCGCAGCGCGACGATGCCGGTCAGGCGATTGTTCTCGCCGATGAAGCGGGCGACGAACGCATTGGCCGGGCGGCGGTAGATCGCGTCCGGCGTGCCGATCTGCTGGATCCGCCCGTGCCGGAACACGGCGATCCGGTCGGACATCGTCAGCGCCTCGCTCTGGTCGTGGGTGACGTAGACCATCGTCACGCACAGCTCTCGGTGCAGGCGGCGGATCTCGAGCTGCATCTGCTCGCGGAGCTGCTTGTCGAGCGCGCCCAGCGGCTCGTCCATCAGCACCAGCTTCGGCTCGAAGACGAGCGCCCGGGCGACGGCGATCCGCTGCTGCTGGCCGCCGGAGAGCTGCGCAGGGCGTCGGCCGCCGAAGTCGGACAGCTGCACCATCGCCAGTGCGCGCTGGACCCGTCGCTCGATCTCGGCGCCGGAGACTCGGCGCACCGACAACGGAAAACCGATGTTCTCCGCCACGGTCATGTGCGGGAACAGCGCGTAGTTCTGGAACACCATGCCGATCTGCCGGCGATGCGGCGGCAGCCGCGACACCGGGTTGCCCTCGAGCAGGATCTCGCCCGCGGTGGGTGCCTCGAACCCGGCGAGCATCATCAGCGTCGTCGTCTTGCCCGAGCCCGACGGCCCGAGCAGCGTCAGGAACTCGCCACGCTCAATGTCGAGGTGGAGGTCGTCGACGACGCGCGAAACGCCATCGTAGGTCTTGCCGATGCCGACGAAGCGGACGATCGGTTCGGCCATGTCAGACGTGCTGCCCGCCGTTGATCGGGATCTCGGCGCCGGTGACGTACGTCGCCTGCGGCGAGCACAGGAACCAGATCATGTCGGCGACTTCCTCGATCGTGCCCAGCCGGTGCAGCGGGATTTCGCGCTCGACGATCTCCGGCGTGCCGGGGGACAGGATCGCGGTGTCGATCTCGCCGGGGGCGACCGCGTTCACGCGCACGCCGGCAGGGGCGAGGTCGAACGCCATCTCGCGAGTCAACGCCGCTAGCGCCGCCTTCGACGTCGCGTAGGCCGAGCCGGCGAAGCGGTGGACGCGGGAGCCGGCGATCGACGTCAGGTTGACGACCGCGCCGCCGCCCTTCGCCAGCTCGCCGGCGAAACCGCGCGTCATCAGCAGCGGCGCGTAGAAGTTGGTGTTGTACATCGACTGCCAGGTGGCGATATCGGTGTCCAGCGAACTGAGCCGCGTGCCGCCTGGCCCTTTCGGCGAGATGCCGGCGTTGTTGACCAGCGCATGCAGCTCGCCGTCGGCAAGCATTCCTTTCATGATCTCGATGCAGCGGACGATGTTGCCGAGGTCCGACAGGTCGAGCAGGATGTGCGAGCGCGCTACGCTCCACGGGCACTGCCCGGGCGGCGGCGTCCGCGACACCGTGATCACCTGCCAACCCTCGGCATGAAAGCGCATCGCCGTCGCGTGGCCGATGCCACGGCTCGCGCCGGTGACGATCGCGGTCCTCCGGGCTGCCATCGCTCAGCGGCTCGCCACTGGACGTCCGGCGCCGCCGTCGCTCACACGAGACCCTTCTCTTTCGCCATCGCCAGCGTCTCGTCGAGCGCTTTGCCGAACGCGGCCAGCATCGCGTCGATCTCGGCCTCGGAGATCACCAGCGGCGGTGAGAACGCGATGATGTCGCCCGGCATGTTGCGCAGGATCGTGCCGTGCGCCTGCGCCCGGCGCACCGCATAGGCAGCGATGCCGTCGCCGGGGGCGAAGCTCGTCTTGGTCGCCTTGTCGCGGACGAGCTCGATCGCGCCGATCAGGCCGACGCCGCGCGCCTCGCCGACCAGCGGATGGTCGGCGAAGCGGCGCAGACCCGCCTGCATCCGCGGGCCGACCTTGCGGACGTGGCCGACGACGTCGCGCTCCTCGTAGATCTTCAGCGTCTCGAGCGCGACCGCCGCCGGCACCGGGTGCGCCGAGTAGGTGTAGCCATGCCCGAACACGCCGAGCTTGTCGCTCTGCGCGAGCAGGATCTCGAAGAGCGCCTTCGACACCAGCGTCGCCGACATCGGCACGTAGCCCGACGTCAGCGCCTTGGCGCAGGTCACGATGTCCGGCCGCAGGTTGTACGTCTCGCAGCCGAACATGTTGCCGGTGCGCCCGAAGCCGCAGATCACCTCGTCGACGACGAACAGCACGTCGTACTTGCGCAGCACCGGCTGGATCCTGTCGAAATACGTTGCCGGCGGCACCAGCACGCCGCCGGCGCCCATCACCGGCTCGGCGAAGAAGGCGGCGACGGTGTCGGGGCCCTCGCGGACGATCAGCTCCTCGAGTTCGGTGGCGAGCCGGGTCGAGAACCGCTCCTCGCTCTCGCCGGGGTGGGCGTACCGGTAATGGTGCGGGCACCCGGTGTGCAGGAACCGGCCGCGGGGCAGGTCGAAATCGCCGTGGACGAAGGCGAGCCCGGTCACGCTCGCCGCCGCCACGGTCATCCCGTGGTAGCCACGGTGGCGGCCGATGATCTTCTTCTTCTCGGGACGGCCGAGCGCGTTGTTGACGTACCAGACGAGCTTGATCGCGGTGTCGTTCGCCTCCGAGCCGGAGTTGGCGAAGATGACGCGCGCCAGGCCGGTGGGTGCGATCGACATCAGCTTTTCGGCGAGTTCGGTGGCGATCGCCGGCACCTTGCCCGCGAACGAGTGGTAGAACGGCAGCTCCAGCAGCTGCCGGTACGCCGCCTCGGCGAGCCTGCGCTCCGAGAATCCGAGCGAGGTGCACCACAGGCCCGCCATACCTTCGAGATAGCGGTTGCCCTGCTCGTCGAACACGTAGACGCCTTCGCCGCGGGTGATGACGAGCGGACCTTCGTTCTGGACGGTGCGCAGGTTCGACGACGGATGGAGGTGATACGCGAGGTCGCGCATCGCGGCGGGAGTGCGGGTGGGGAGGTTCATCGGCGTTCCATCGGGGCTTGGTGGAGGATGCGGTCGGCGGCGGAGGCGGGCGCGGTTCAGGCGCCCTTGAGGTGCCACGCCTTCGGCCGCGTGAACGTCTGGATGCCGTACGTCGACAACGTGAGCCCGATCCCCGAGTGGCCGACGCCCGACCACGGCAGCCGCGGGCTCACGCGGTCGCAGCAGTTCCAGTAGACGCTGCCGGCGTGCAGCCGGCCGAGGATCCGTTTCGCACGCCGCGCGTCGTGTGTGTAGACGCCGGCGGTAAGACCGTACTCGGTGTCGTTCATCAGGTCGACGGCGGCATCGTCGTCGGCCACGCTCTGGATGCCTATGATCGGGCCGAAGCTCTCGTCCCTCATCAGCGCCATCGAGTGGTCGACGTCGGCGAACACCGTCGGCTCGAACCAGTTGCCCTTGCCCTTGACGGCCTTCCCGCCGAGCAGCAGCTTCGCGCCCTTCTTCTTTGCGTCGGCGACCTGCTTCCGCAGCACGTCGAGCTGCGGCCGCCGGGTAATGGCGCCGATGTAGGTGGCCTCGTCCATCGGGTCGCCCAGCTTGTAGCCCTTCACCTCGGCGACGAACGCGGCGACGAACGCGTCATGGATCGAGTCGTGGACGTAGATCCGTTCGACCGAGCAGCACGACTGCCCGGTGTTGTAGAACGCGCCATCGGCCACGCCGGCAACGGCGGCCTTGACGTCGACGTCGTCGCACACGTAGATCGGATCCTTGCCGCCGAGCTCGAGCTGGACCTTGATCATCCGCCTGCCGGCCGCGGCGGCGATCCGGGCGCCGGTCGCGTACGAACCGGTGAAGAACACGCCGTCGACGGGCTGGCGCAGCAGCGCCGTGCCGGTGGCGCCGTCGCCGACCACGGGCACGAACACGTCCCGCGGCACGCCGGCTTCGTGCAGCATCTCGGCGATGTGCAGGCCGGTCAGCGTCGCATATTCGGACGGCTTGTAGAGCACCGCGTTGCCCGCAGCGAGCGCCGGCACGAAGACGTTGCTGCCGACGAAGTACGGATAGTTCCATGCCGAGATGTTGGCGATCACGCCGAGCGGCTCGTGGGTGATCCGCTCCTCCAGCTTCTGCGCGGCGTCGGCGAACACCTTTTCCTCGCGCAGGCTCTTCGACGACTCGGCGAGGAAGAAGTCGATCCGCGCGAGCAGGCCGTTCAACTCGTTACGCGATTGCCGGATCGGCTTGCCGACCTCCTGCGTCAGCGTGCGCGCCAGCGTCTCGTGCATCGCGACGATCCGCTCGCGGAAGGCGGCGATTGCCGCCAGCCGTTTCTTGATCGGCGTCTTCGCCCACCTGGCCTGCCCCGCGCGCGCGGACTCGTACTTGCCGCGGACGATGGCGTTGTTGTCGGCGGCGACGTCGGCGATGACGGCACCCGTGGCGGGATTGACGATCTTCATGGCAACTCCGGGTTCACAACGCGAACGCAGCGTCCTTGTGCTGCGCCGCATGGGTGAGGAAATCGTCGAGGATCGGCGTGTCGTCGACGAATGTCGGATCGTCCGGGTCGTGGAACTCGGGATGCCACTGGACGCCGAACAGGTACGACGGGCCCTTCCAGCGCAGCGCCTCGGCGATGCGGTCGGGCTCGGACCACGCCTCGACGACGAGGTTGCGGCCCAGATCCTTGACCGCCTGATGATGGATCGAGTTGGTCTTGACCATTTCGGTCTTCGGGTAGAGCCGCGCGAGTCCGGTGCCGGGAACGATCGACGTCGCGTGACAGTTGTCCTCGTAGATCGCCCAGTTTCGATGGTTGAGCGCGAACGGCGCCTGCGTCGCCAGGTCCTGGTACAGCGTGCCGCCCTGCGCGACGTTGATCACCTGCGCGCCTCGGCACACGCCTAGCACCGGCTTTCTCAGCGCGACGAACGCGCGGAGCAGCGCGATCTCGTAGTCGTCGCGGATCCGGTCGCCGTTCCATTCGGGCTTCAACGCCCGCTCGCCGTAGGTCTCGGGGCAGACGTCCGATCCGCCCATCAGCACGAGGCCGTCGAGCTCGTCGGCGTAGGCGTCGACGGTCGCCTTGCTGCTGGCGCGCTTCGTGCTGCCCTCGGGTGACGGCACCATGAACGCCAGCACGTCGCGCTGCATCAGCCAGTGGGCGACGTTCTGCTCGATGTACTGCAGCGTCATCCCCTTGAAGATGGGGCGCGCCGGGTCGGCGTGGAAGAAGCAGGCGGAGATGCCGATCTTGAGCATGGAGGCGCCGTCGGTTCGGTTCGAATGCCGCTAGATCGCGCCGGCGAAGATCCGCTCGAAATCCTCGCGCGTGCATTTGCGAGGGTTCGTCTTGTGGCAGGTGTCGTTGATCGCGACGTCGACCAGCGCCGGGATGTCGGCCTTCGTCACCGGACGCGCGGCTTTCAGTGCGCCGAGCGTGGCCGGTATGCCGAGGTCCGCCTTCATTCGCGCGAGCCAGTCGATGAAGGCGCTCGCCGCCGCTTCCTCCGTCATGGCGGCGGTCCCACGCACGCCGGCGACGCGCGCGAGCTCGGCCATCTTCGCTGTCGCCGACGGCAGGTTGAAGCGCATCACGTGGTCGATCATGATCCCGTTGGCGAGGCCGTGGTGGAGGTCGGCGAC
Source organism: Betaproteobacteria bacterium (assembly GCA_040007035.1). Classification (GTDB taxonomy): domain Bacteria; phylum Pseudomonadota; class Gammaproteobacteria; order Burkholderiales; family Casimicrobiaceae; genus CAIWHR01. The sequence continues at coordinate 9,762 of JBDTVU010000096.1, forward strand.
GGTCGACAGCGCGTGCGCGCAGGAGTGGACGGCGCCGAGGTCCTTCTGGAACGCGATCGCGCCCATCATCGAGCTCATCAGCATGTCGCTCCTCGCCTGCAGGTTCCTGCCGTCGCGGACGGCGAGCGGCAGCGCGCGGGCGGCGATCCGCACGCCCTCGAGCGCGATGCCGTCGCACAGCGGATGGTACTCCGGCGAGAGATACGACTCGACGTTGTGCGTCAGCGCGTCCATCCCGGTCGCGGCGGTGATCGCGGCGGGCAGGTCGAGCGTGAGTTCCGGATCGGCGAACACGCACTTCGCCAGCAGCGCCGGCGAGAACACGATCTTCTTGATGTGCGTCGTGTCGTCGGAAACGACCGCCGAGCGGCCGACCTCGGACCCGGTGCCGGCGGTCGTCGGCAGTGCGACGAAGTACGGCAGCGGCCGGTCGATCGGCCGCACCTGCGGATGGTCCCACGCGTATTCGAGAATGTCGCCCGGGTGGTTCGCCATCAGCGCGATCGCCTTCGCCACGTCGAGCGCAGCGCCGCCGCCCAGGCCGATCACCGCGTCGGCGTGGTGCGCCTGGTACGCCGCCACGCCGCTGTTCACCTGGCTTCTGACCGGGTTCCCCCAGATCTCCGAAAAGACGGCGACATCCAGCCCGGGCAGGTCGGCGACGAACGAACTCAGCAACGGAAGCGGCGCGATGCCGCGGTCGGTGACGACGAGCGGGCGTTTAACCCCCTGCGCCTTCAGGTGGTCGGCGACGAGCCGCCGTGCGCCGAGGCCGAAATGGATGGTGGTCGGGAAGCTGAAGCGGACGATGGTCATGGTCGGTCCAGGAAAAGGATCATGTGGATCTTGCCGAAATACGCGCCGTCGACACGGATTGCCCGCGGCTCGACGCCGAAGCTGCGGAAGCCGAGCTTCTCGTACAACCGGACGGCCGTGGCATTGGTCTCGGTCACCGTCAGCACCAGTTGTTCGAGGCCGGACTGCCGGCGGGCTTCGTCGATGACGTGCCGCAGCAGCGCCGCGCCAGTGCCGCGGCCCGCCTGCTCCGGCGCGACGTACATGCCGAACACGACGGCCTTGTGCCGGTTCTTCGTGCGGGGCTCGCGGCCGAGCCCGGCGACACCCACCAACGCGCCGCCGGCGAAGCCGCCGTAGACGGCCTCCGCACCGTCCGCCGCGAGCCGCAGCACGGTGTCCTCGAACGGCCGCTTCGCCTCGTCCTCGAAGCTCGACGTGAACGCATCCGGGTGCCCGGCGAGCCCGCGCAGCCGCAGCGCGCGATAGCCTTCGGCGTCGTCGGGGACGAGCCGGCGGATCGTGACGTCAGATGATTTCGAAATAACGCTTCATCTCCCAGTCGGTGACGGCGTCGAGCCACTGCCGCCATTCCCAGTCGCGCGTCGCGGCGAAGTGGTCGACGAAATCGTCGCCGAACCAGTCGCGGGCGAGGTCGGACTGCTTGAAGATCGTCGTTGTCTCGATCAGCGTCCGCGGCGCGCGGGGGATGTTCTCGGCGCCGAGGTTGGTGCCGTGGATCGGCTTCGCGGTCAGCTTCAGCTTCTTCTCGACGCCGTGGAGCCCCGCGGCGATCACCGCCGCCATCGCGAGATACGGATTGACGTCGGACCCGGGGCAGCGCGTCTCCAGCCGCGACGACTTGGGCGAGCCGGCGATCACGCGGAAGCTCGCCGTCCGGTTGTCGACGCCCCACGTCGGCTTCACCGGCGCCCAGAAGCCGTCGACGAGGCGCTTGTAGCTGTTGATCGTCGGCCAGAACATCGGCGCGAACTCCATCAGTGCGGCGACCTGCCCGGCGAGGAAGCTTTCGAACAGCCGGCTCATCGCGTGGTTGCCCTTCGGATCGTGGAACAGGTTCGTCTTGCCGTCGGACAGCGACGTGTGGATGTGGCCCGAGCAGCCGGGATACGCCGGATTCCATTTGGCCATGAAGCTCGGCATGATCGCGAAGCGGCTGCCGATCTCCTTGACGCCGGTCTTGAACAGCACCGCGCGGTCGGCCTGCTCGAGCGCCTCGGAGAACTGGATCGCCGCCTCGTAGACGCCGGGGCCGGTCTCGGTGTGCAGGCCTTCGATCGGCACGCCGAAATCGCCCATCTCGACCATGATCGCCTTGAAAAACTCGCGGTGCTCGTTCGCCCGCAGCAGCGAGTAGCCAAACATGCCGGGCGTGATCGGCTCGGGCCGCACGCAGCCCTTCTCGTGCCACGACTGCGGCGTTTCGGCGAAGTTGAACCACTCGAACTCCATTCCGCACATCGGAGCGACGCCCAGCTTTTCGGCTCGCTTCAGCACCCGCTTCAACAACTGCCGCGGGCAGATCGAGGACGGCACCTCGCGGCCGCCCTTCTGCATGACAAAATCGCCGAGGAAGAACGGCACGCCGTCGTCCCAGGGCACGTTGCGGAACGTGCCGAGGTCGAGCCGCGCCAGCGCGTCGGGAAAGCCCTTGTGCCAGCCGGTCAGCGTCGTGTTGTCGTAGGTGACGTCGTTCATGTCCCAGCCGAGGACGACGTCGCAGAAGCCGAAGCCGCCGTCGACGGCGGAGTAGAACTTGTCCTTGTGCAGGTACTTGCCGCGCAGTACGCCGTCGATGTCGGACACCGCGACCTTGACCCGGTTGCCGGGGCTGCTGCGTACGGCGGCGATGACCTTGGCGGCCGCGGACGGGGTCGGCATGGATTCCTCCTGGGACGGGTGCGGCGGTCGTGGCGCGCGGCGGCGGGGCCGGGCGCGCAGCGCCGATTTTAGCGCAGCCGGCCGGGACAGGCGGCGGATGGCACAATCGCCTTCGATGAGCCCTTCGCCGAACGCCGCCGGATGAGCCGCACCGCCGCACTGCTGGCGCTGCACGCGGCCGTGCTGCTGTTCGGCTTCGCGGGTCTGTTCGGCAAGTGGCTGGCACTCTCGCCGTTCGTCATCGTGCTGGGCCGGACGACGATCGCGGCGGCGATGCTGGGGCTGGTCCGCGTCGCCCGGCCGGACACCCGCGCGCCGTTCGACGTCCGGATGCTGGCTGGCGGCGCCGTGCTCGCGCTGCACTGGGTCGCGTTCTTCGCCGCGATCCAGGTGTCGAGCGTGGCCATCGGCCTCCTCGGGTTCGCCAGCTTTCCGCTGTTCGTGCTGGCGCTGGAACGGGCGTTCCTCGGCCGCCGGTGGAGCGGCGCCGAGGCGATGACCGCGTTGCTGGTCGCGGCGGGGCTGGCACTGCTGCCGACAGGATTCTCGCTGGCCGACCGCTCGCTGCAAGGACTTCTCTGGGGCGTGCTTTCCGGCTTCACGTTCGCGCTGCTGGCGGTACTGAACCGCCGCTACGCGCCGGAACGGCCGGCGGTCGACCTCGCGTTCTGGCAGAACCTCTGCGCGGCGCTCTGCCTGCTCCCGGTCGTCTGGGCTGCCGGCGGCGGCGTGAGCGCGATCGGTGCCCGCGAACTCGTGCTGCTGCTCGTGCTGGGGCTCGTCTGCACGGCGCTCGCGCATACGCTGTTCATCGGCAGCCTGCGCGTCGTCAGCGCGCATACGGCGAGCG
>JBDTVU010000097.1:0-13266 GCA_040007035.1 Betaproteobacteria bacterium
TCCGCTGGTCGAAGTGACAGCCCGATTCTGGCATCGCCAGTGGGTCGGGTCCTCGCCATTGGCAAACCTTGAAGTCCCCACCGAAAGCCACGAGCGTTTGACCGCTATTCGAACTAGCGGGTGACCGGAGTGGGTCGGTAGACAGTCGTTGTTCGGGTGTCAAAACGCGTCCGATTTGGCGCGGAATAGACCCGGCCGACGAGCGTGCTCGGACCGGATGTTCTAGTAGCCCATCCGCATCGACGTGTCGTCCTCGTCTTCCACGTCGACCTTCGCTTCCGGAGGCAGCTTCTTGATGATCGCTTCGATCATGCGAACGTGCTCGGCTTCCTCGGCCCGCAACTCTTCGAACAGCGTCTTGACGTCCGGCTGGCTGACGTAGCGAAGGGCAAGGTCGTAAAACGCGAAGGCCTTCCTTTCGGAGGACAATGCCACCAGGTACGCATCGAGCGGGGACATGTTCTTGCGGGGCGCGCCGAAATCGGGGGCTTCAACGTCAAAGATGTCGTCGAGCTTGACTTTCGGGCGTTCGTCGCCAAACAGTGCAAACCGGCGCTCGGCGATCTGTTCACCGTGCTTGTTCTCGTTGACGGCCATCGATTGGAATACCGACGCAGCGTCATCGTCAAAACGGCTTCCGAGTTGCTCGACGAACTGCGTGTACCGCTTGGATGCTTCGACCTCGATCAGAGTGGCGAGATCGAGGGCGTCCATCAGCGTGAGTTTGGAGTAATCGATTCTTGTTGGCATTTGGCCTCTCGGCTGCCATGCAGCGCGCCCAGAAAGCTGAGTGCGGCTGTTTGTGGCAAGCAACACAGTATCACCGGGCCGAGCGCCCGGTCAAAGCGGGGCTTGCCGTTGCATTGGCAGGATCATGCACACCGCCCGTGGTTGAACCGGCGCTGCCCGCGAAGTTCGGGCTCATCGGCGATGAACGGCAGCTTCGGGTCGCGTGCCGGCCTAGGCTCCTCCGCACCAAGCGTCCGGTCCCAGCCATTGAGCTGCCATTCCCGTCCAGCCAGCGAACTGGCGCAGTCGGCCACGAGCTGTCACTGGGCTGTCAGCCTCTTACCTGCCATTCGATCTCCATCGCACCTGCGAACGCGGGGACCCGGCTGTCGGCACGAAGTTACCGTGGACGCTGCGCATTCCCGCGCCGGGCAGAACTCACCCGGTGATGATTGGCCGAAGGTTCTCTATCTCTTCGACGATGAAATCGAAGAAGGCAGATACGCGCGGCGTGCGCCGCAGATCGGGGGTTGTGAGCAGACGCCAGATGCGTGTCAACTCGGTGATTGGCCCGAGCACGCGCACGAGATCGGGCTCTGCGTCGCCAAGGGCGGTGGGCAGTGGCGCCACCCCGACGCCTGCCTTCACCGAGTAGACCAGCCCAAGCACGCTGTTGCTGCGAGCGACGACCTTGGCGTTCGGCGCCACCGTGCGGATCCATTCGGCGGCCCGGTGTTTGCTCATCGTGTTGTCGAACCCGACCAGGGCGTGTTGCTCCAGGTCCTCGACTCGCGCCGGCCGGCCGTGGCGCTCGATGTACTTTCGACTGGCATACACGGCCCAGATCGAGTCGCCGATCTTGCGCCCGACCAGCTCGTTGTCGTCGGTATCGCCCGAACGCAACGCGACGTCTGCCTCTCCCTTCGTCAGGTCGAGATATCTGTCACTCGTGATGAACTGTACTTGCAGCGCCGGATGGCGAGCATGGAAGCGATCGAGCAGCGACGACTGCGTGATCCGGTACACCAGAGGCTCGGGGCACGTCATGCGAATGACGCCGACGGCCTCGCGCTGGGTGGCCTCGAGATGACGCTCGAAGGCCAGCACCGCCTGCTCGATGCGCTGAGCGTGCGGCAGCATCTCCTGGCCGAACTCGGTCAATCGGTAGCCCGCCGGGTGCCGCTGCACGAGCGGCCGCCCGATGCACCGCTCCAGTTCCACCAAGCGGCGCTGTACCGTGGACTGATCGACCTTGAGTGCGCGGCCGGCTGCCAGCGTACTGCGGTGGCTCGCCACCGCGAGCAAGTACTTGAGGTCGTCCCAGTCGAACATGTGCGAGTTATGCGCCATTGCGGCCCCCTTTGGCAATCTTGCGCCTTACGCCGGACCGGCGTGTCGCCTACGCTGACGACAGATCGGCTGTCGAAGGGACGCCGACACCATGATGAAAAGGAGCTTCGGCCATGAACCAAAGACTGAGCGTCGTCGCGCTCGCGCTGCTGTCGAGCGCCGCATGGGCGCAGGACCCGGTCAGCACCGACGGCGACAAGTATAAGGTGCTGATCGATAACGAGCATGTTCGGGTGCTCTCGTACACGGACCGCCCGGGCGACGTGACGCATCAGCACGAACACCCGGCCTTCGTCGTGTACGCGCTGGCACCATTCAAGCGCAAACTGACCCTAGGCGACGGCAGGACGCTCACGCGCGAGTTCAGGGCCGGCGACGTCCTGTATTCGAATGGAGAAACACACATCGGCGAGAACGTCGGCCAGACCCCGACGCAGGTCCTCATGGTGGAAATGAAACCTGCGGCCCCCAAAGGCGTAGGTGCGAGACCGTGACGATGGCCACCTCCATAGGCGATCCTCAGGCCTTCAAGGCCTTGACCCGCGAGCAGTGGGACAACGCCGCCGCAGGCTGGGATGCGCACGCACCGCAGATTCGGGCGTGGCTTAGCTTGGCCACCGATGCAATGCTCGGCATGGCCAGCGTCGAGCGAGGTTCGCGCGTGCTCGACGTCGCCGCCGGTGCCGGCGATCAGACGCTCGACATCGCTGAACGCGTCGGCCCGGAGGGCTACGTGCTCGCGACCGACCTGTCGCCGGCGATCCTCGCGCTGGCACAGGAAAACGCGGCTCGTGCCGGGTACACCAACGTGAGCACCCAGGTGGCGGACGGTGAGTGCCTGGGAGTCGAAGGGTCGAGCTTCGACGCCGCCGTGTGCCGACTCGGCTTGATGTTCCTACCCGATCCGCTGCGGGGATTGCGCGAGATGCATCGAGCGTTGCGACCCGGCGGGGGCGTCTGCACGATGGTGTTCTCGCGGCCCGAGCGAAACCCCTGCATCACGATCTTGATGTCCTCAGCCCTGAAGCACGCGGGCCTTCCCGCACGCGATCCGTATCTGGCCGGCGGCCTGCTAAGCCTGGGCAAGCCGGGCCTTACAGACGAATTGTTCAAGGAAGCGGGGCTCAGTGACGTCGCGACCACGACGATCGATGCTCCGTTCCGGCTGCAATCGGTGGAGCACTACCTCGATTTCATACGCAGCTCGGCCAGTCCGATTCAGCAGATTCTCAGGCGTTTGGACAAGGCGGCAGCCGATGCGGCTTGGGCAGAGATCGCGGAAAGGCTCTCGGAGTTCGGAACGTATGACGGGTGGGAGGGTCCGAATGAGCTTCTGTTGACCGCTGGGCGTCGCCAGAGGTGACCCGCGTGGCCAGTGCAGCCGCCTTGGCACCATGTGTATCGGGAACTTGAATGGCCGCTCCGAGAATTGCGGTGCGGCCGGAACGGGTCGATGTCCTTTGCGAGGTCGCCATTGCATGACCGCTTTAGTGCTCCGCTGACAGTTCAATCAGATCGGACGATGCCCGTCAGGTGAGATGCCGAGCAGGACACATCAGGCAAGCGGGGACGGCGCGATTCTACGCAATGAGCCGCCCCGCTTCCGGGCCGAGAACGGCTAGGACGCGCCTTTTTTCCCGGCGCCCGCAATGCTCTTCTTCGATTCCTGCCTGCCAAGCTCCTCCTTGGTCAGCTTGACTTTCTTGACCTTCTCCGTCTGGACCTTTTCTTTCTTTACTTTTTCTTTTTTTACTTTTTCCTTCTTCACGACCGGCCCGGCCAATGCCAGCTTCGCCGCCCGTTTTGCCTGCTTGGCTGCGACATCAAGATCTTTTTTGTTCTTCTGGTGCTGCCGCCTGGCTTTCAGCATTGACGCGTGACTCATTTCGACCTCCGAGTGGAAGAAAGATTGAATTCGACTTCAGTTTGATCCGCTTTTGCGTTCTTGGCTAACTGACCGCATCAAACCCCGGAAATGGCCCATGCGCGGGCATCCGTGCCAGGCTTGCACGCCATCCATGAATCGTCACGCCCGTTTGGCAAAATATACGCGTTCATGCCGGTCAGGGAGATCAATGCCTTGAAATTCGGCACACACTTGGACCAGGCGACCCGAACGGCCGCCGCCGCTACTTCATCTGGCACGCGTGCTGCGTGCCCATCCGGATCAGCCTGACGTCGGCATCGGTCAGCGGGTCGGTGTTGGAAGCGATCGCGACCTCGCCATCGACGGCCGAGATGAAGAACGCCGCGTCGCCGTAGCGGCCCAGCGAGTCGCGGACGCTGACCAGCCCGCACACCGCCGTCCGCTCGACATTCAGAAAGTAGCGGTCGAAGCGCGCCGCGGCGGGATCGGGCAGCGTCGCGCGTGCCTGCGCCACCAGCCGTTTCGTCATTTCCGCGTCGGCGTCGGCCAGGTCGCGCTCGCGCTTCTCGGCGACGCTGCGGCGCACCGCCTCGTCCTGCTGCGCCAGCTCGCGCTCGGCCTCCGCGCGTCCCTCGGCGGCCGCCTTCCGGTGCCGCGCCTCCTTGACCTCCTGCGGCTCGCAGGCGGCGAGGGTGAGCGCGAGCGCTGCGGTTGAGACGACGAACACCCAGCGCGAAGACTCCATCGGGACGGGGAAAGGCGGCGGGGGACAGCATGCATTGTCGCTCAATGCCGCCGTCATCGGACGACCCGTCGATCCGCGATTCAGCCGGCGGCGATGGTGCACGTCGCCGATCGCCTGTTTCGTGCGGCCGCTGGCGCGCATTGCGATGGCGAATCCGCAACACCTGTCGATTCAGACAGGCCGTTTCGGGTCAGCCAGAAGTCGTAGTCGTATTGCGGATCGTTGCGCGAGGTGCGCGTAATGCAAGCGGTGGGTCGGACGTGGGCGGGGGGGTGCCGTGATGCTGGCGGTCGGGACCGGTGCAATGCGCGTGACTGCGCCTTTGAAATGGGGGCGGCGAGTTGCGCTTTGGTCGCATATTGCACAGTGGCGCGGTGTCGTCGCCTTCGAGGTTCGCGGCGTGGGGGCCTCGCCGACGATGGTTCTTGCGTTGGCGTTGTCGGTGTTTGCGGCCGGCACCGACGCAAAGGATGGGTCATCGGCCAGCAGCGGGAAAGGCCTGCGCGCCGCTGCCGCAGCGGCTGTTTCCGCGACGGTGCGTCCTGTCCCGCTCGTCGCCTGCGCGGTCGATGACCGGATCGTGCTGAAATTGGCGGCGCCGGCGGTCCCCCGTCTTGCTCCGCGTGCCACTGAGCCCCCGGCGACGGATTCCTGCAATCCTGCGGAAGCGCTGCTCGCGCTTCGCTTCGTCGGCGCGAGCAGGATGCCCGATGTCCTTGCCGCCGAATCCGGGACGGCGGTCGGATCGCGTCATCGCCATCGCGACCTGTATCCGGGCATCGATCTCGAACTTCATTCCGCACCTGGCGGCGTCGAGTACGACCTCTTCGTGCACGCCGGCGCCGATCCGCGGACAGTCACGCTGAAGATTGCGGGAGCCGACTCGGTCAGGATCGACGACGGTGGCAACGTCCTGATCGATGCCGGGTTCCACGTCGTCCGCCACGCGGCACCCTTCGCGTATCAATCGGTGGCGGGCCGACAGGTCGCGGTCGCGACGCGCTACGTGCTCGTCGACGATGGCAGCATCCGGTTCGACGTCGGCGCGTACGACCGCAGCCGCACGCTGGTCATCGATCCGTTCATCGCGGCATCGCGGCTCGTGGGCGGCGTCGGCACCGACGGCGTCGTTGGCTACGACCGGATCGAGAACCTCTCGCTCGGCGCCGACGGCCGCCTCTATGCGTACGGGACGATCAACTCGGCAAATTTTCCCGGAATCGACACCACGAAAATCGCCAACGGCGGCCAGGGGCAGGTCTTCGTCGCGCGGCTGCGGCCCGACACGCTGGCGATCGAGTACGTCGCCGTCGTCGGCAGGCGATCGGCCGAGCGCTTGAGCAATGTGCTCTACCGGAGCGTCGATCCCGATCGCGTCGAGGGGTTTGCCGTCGGCGCCGACGGGACCGTCTTCGTCGCGGCGTATTCGTCGTCGACGCAGGTGCCGGCCGCTGGCGACACGTTCACGAGCGGCGCTGGCGCGAAGTACATCTTCCGGATCGACGGGCAGGGCAACGTGACGCCTCACGCGGGGCCGCTCGATTCCGCCATCCAGACCATTCGCGCGATTGCGGTCGATGCGAAGGGCAGCGTGTATTTCACGGGACGGGCAACGTCGTCGCTGGCGACGACTCCGGGCGCGATGGTCGCCGGCGCGGCCGTGTATGCGTCCAGCCACGACAGCGTGCGGGCCGCGCCCTATGTGATCAAACTCGATGCGACGAGCCGGACCACCGTGGTTTCGACGTTCCTGACGGTGCCGTACAGCCGCCCCGCCAACCCGAACTCCGAGGATTGTCGCGATCCCGACGACGACGAATCCACGGCCGACGCGATCGTCGTCGGCAGCGATGGGTCGATGTACGTTGCCGGGCAGGCGCGGCCCGAGGACTTTCCCCCGACAGCGGGCGCGCTCGACACCGGCGACACCGCGTTTCGCGACGCATTCGTGGCAAAACTCGATCCGATCGGAACAGCGCTTCGCTTTGTCACCCGGATCGGCGGCCACGACAACGATCGCGCGACGGGGATCGCGCTCACTGCGGGCGGCGCAATCGCCGTCGTCGGCAAGTCGCTGCGGTCGGGGTGGAGGACTTCGGCGCCCGGATTCCAGTTCTCGGTCGCTTACCAGCACCTCTGGGGAAGCGGCTGCGAGTCGATCATTCCGCCGGAGGAGGGATTCCTCGTCACGCTGTCGGAGGACGGCACCCGAGCACTGTCCCTGTCGATCCTCGGGGCCACCGGCGGAAATCTGGATTCGGGATCGCCAACCGGCGAGCAGCCGATGCCGTTGCGGATCGCCGTCGATGCGGTCGGCGGCATCTATGTCGCGGGGACGACCGAATCCGGCCGATCGTTGCCGACACTAAATCCCGTGGTTCCCGATTCGGCGCTCGACGCCGGCTCCAGCCCGAGTACCCGTCCGTTCATCATCCGGACACTGCCCGACGTGTCGCTGGTGTACGGCTCGCGATTCGGCGGAAAGCTCGGCGGAGGCCTAGCCACCGGCGTCGCGGCCGATGCCATCGGAAACGCGTTCGTGGCCGGCTACGGAAATGGGCCCGGCTTCCCGATTGTCCACGCAAGCGGGATCTCTCGCCAGGAGCAATACGGGTATTCGTTCGTCACACGGATCAACGAGGCCCCGGCGCCGCTGACGCTGGTCGCCTCGCCGTCTCCCGGACGGGTCGGCGATCAGGTCATGCTGACGGCACGCTTCTTCGACCCGCTGCTCGGGGGTTCCGTCGAGTTTCGGGACAACGGCGCGGTGCTTGCAACGGTGCCGATCGTCGGCGGTGCCGCGGCGAAGTCGATCGTGCTGCCGGTGGGAGTTCACCGGCTGCGGGCCGTCGTGCGCGGCGCTGCTCCGTGGGACGGACATTCCACGTCCGACGTCGATCTCGTCGTCGAGCAGACGAGTGCCACGCAATGACGATCGCCGCCGCCTTTGCTCGCGGGGCGCTTCTGCTCGGCGCGCTGGTCGGCACGTGGCCGGCGGCGGCCGCGATTCTGTGGCGCAGCGACGCCGACGGACTCACGCGCATCGACGCCGACTCGGCCGAGGTCCGGGTGCTGGCCGGCTTCCCGCGCGCCGACGCGCTCGAGCCCGACGCCGACGGCGGCGCGTGGGTGCGGATTGGTGCGCAGATCGTCCGCGTCGAACCCGACCTCTCGCTGTCGCTGCGCGTCGGGCTGGGCGCGGCGCCGCAGGCGGGCGCGGCGATGGTGCGCGATCCGGCAACGCGCGCGCTGTGGGTCGCAGTCGGAGCGCAGGTCCTGCGGTTCGACGACCGCCTCGCGCTCGCATCGGCATGGCCGCAGGACGCCCGCGTGCGCGGAATCGCCGTCGGCGGTCCGCGCGCCATCTGGGTCGCAACCGACGCGTCGCTCGTTCAGTTCGACGCGAGCGGCGCGCGCATCCGGGCGATCTCGCTGGCGACGCTCGGCATCCGCCTTCCGGTGGCCGGCCTGCTGGCCGATCCGCTGCGCGCGAGGCTGTGGCTGGTGAGCGGCACCGAGGTCATCGGCCTCGACATCGCCGCCGAGTTTGTCGTCGTCCCGCGGCGCGATCTGCCGCCCGCCGCGCGTGCAGTCGCGATCGAAACGTCCACCGGCGACCCGATGGTGGAGGTGGATGCGCGCTGGCGGCGGCTCGATGCTCCGTCGACGTCGCCGGTCTCGGCCGTCGACGACGTCATGCGCGGCGGGTCGACCGGCGTCATCCGGCTCGGACGTGGCGCGACCTCACCGTCGGTCGCGCCCGCGGTCGCCGGACCGGTCGACCTGCGTGGCGATTTCGGCGGTGGAGAGCGCGGTCTCGTCGTGACGGCGCGTCAGCCGGTGGAACCGACGATCGGGCAGGCCGGTTTCGACGGCGATGCAACGGGCGTGCGCGCCTGGATCGAGCCGCAGGTCCGCTGTGCCGATTCGGCGTGCGGCGCCGTCGACGCGTGGCTGGCCGGGGTCACTGTTGTCGCGTCGATCGACGGCGTTCCGGTTTCGACTCGAGATGTTCGGTGGGCTGGCGGCGGTGTCGCGCTCGAGATCGTCCTCGGCGCGCTGCGGACGGGCGCGGAGCACGTGCTCGACGTCGCGCTCGAAGATGCGTATGGCAACCGCTCCGACGAACGCCGACTGGTCGTCGTGGTCGGACTCGACGGTCGCCTGCTGCCGGGGAAGGTCGTCGCCAAGGCGCTGCCGGTGGTCAGCATCACGAGCCCCGCGAACAACGCGACGTTCGTCGCACCCGCGTCGATGACGATTGCTGCGGCGGCGAGCGAGACCGGCGGCACGATCGCCAAGATCGAGTTCCTGCGCAACGGCACGTTGCTCGCGACCGACACGACAGCGCCGTTCAGCTACGCGTGGAGCGGCGTCGCCGTGGGCACTTACAGCCTGGCTGCAAAGGCATACGACAGCCTCGGGGGCTCGACGACGTCGGCCGTTGTCGCCGTCGTGGTCAAGGCCAACGTCGCACCGACAGTCGCGCTGACCTCGCCGGCCAACGGCGCCGCATTTATCGCGCCGGCCACCGTCAGCCTCGCCGCGACCGCCGCCGACTCCGACGGCGCCATCGCGAAGGTCGAGTTCTACAACGGCACAACGCGCCTCGCCACCGTTACAGCGGCGCCGTACAAGTACACATGGGCCAACGTCGCCGGCGGAAGCTACTCGCTGACGACGAAGGCCACCGACGACAAGGGCGCGGTGACGACGTCGGCTGCCGTCGCGATCACGGTCAACAAGCCGCCGACGGTGAGCCTCACGGCGCCCGCGAACGGTGCGGTGCTGGTCGCGCCGGTCAACATCACGCTCGGCGCGAGCGCTGCCGACGCCGACGGCATCATCGCGAAGGTCGAATTTTTCAATGGCGCCGCGCTGCTCGCCACCGACACCACGTCGCCGTACAGCTATGTCTGGAGCAACGTGCCGGTCGGCAGCTACACGCTTACGGCGAAGGTCACCGACAACAAGGGGGCGACGACGACGTCGAAGGCTGTGGGCGTGACGGTCAATTCGAACAAGACGCCGACCGTCACGATCACCAGTCCGGCCAACAACGCGACGTTCGTGGCGCCGGCAATGGTCCCGATCCTCGCGACAGCCACCGATGCGGACGGCACCGTCAGCAAGGTCGAGTTCCTCAGCGGCGCCGCGCTGCTCGGCACCGACACGACGTCGCCCTACACCTTGCAGTGGAACGCAAACACCGAAGGCACTTTCCAGCTGACCGCCCGCGCGACCGACAACAAGGGGGGCGTCACCGTCTCGGCACCGGTCACCGTCACGCTGGTGCCGAACCAGGAGCCGACGATCGCGCTGGTGGGCATGCCGCCTCCGGGAAGCATGCTGCTGCTGACCGCGCCGACGATTCATCTGACCGCAACGGCTTCGGATCCGGACGGCACCGTCGCACAGGTGCGCTTCTACGTGTGGGACGAGGTGGCGTCCATCTGGAACCCGATCGCAACCATTGCGCAGCCGCCGTACGTGCTCGACTGGGGCGCGCCGCCGTTGGGTGAATGGACCCAATCGCTCCGGTTCTACGCGGAGGCCGTCGACAATCTCGGCGCCGCCACGGCGTCCTCGGAGCTGGAATATTGGGTCACCCTCGATCGCGCGCCATTGGCGCAGGTTGCGCAGCCATTCCCGAGTCCGGTCGTATTCATCGCGCCGGCGACGATCGTGCTGGTCGCCAACGCCGCCGACTACGACATCGGTATCGTGGCGAGCGAGAAGGTCGCCACCGTCCAGTTCCTCGCGGGCGCCAGCGTGCTCGCGTCGTTCACGGCGCCGAATGGAAGCATGGGCGATTACGTCTGGGTCTGGCGCGATCCGCCGATCGGCACGCACACGATCACGGTTCGCGCGACCGACTCGCTCGGCGTGACCGGGGACAGTCTTTCAGCGACCATTCGCGTGGTGGCGGCTTACGTACCGACAACGATCGCGTTGACGCAACCTGCCAGCGGGGCGGCACAGTTCGTCAACGGCGCGCTGCCGCTGGCGGCCACCATCTCCGGTGGCGGCGCGCCGATTGCGCGGGTCGACTTCATCAACGCGATTGGGTCGGTCGTCGCTTCGGCGGCGACGCCACCCTACGCTGCGTCATGGACCAGCCCGCCCGCCGGGCGGCAGGCGATCACGGCTCAGGCGGTCGACGTGAACGGCCACGTGACCACGTCGCCGACCGTCTTCTTCGTCGTGCCGGGCGTGACGATCGCAGCAGGGGTCGATGCCGTCGTGCTCACCGAACCGACAGCGCTGAACACCTATCCGGCGAGCGTCCCGATCAGGATCGCCGCCGAAGTTCTCGATCGCCGCAGCCAACTGGCCCGGGTCGAGTTCTACAACTACTCGGCGCTGCTCGGGACCGCGACGACGGCGCCCTACGCGATCAATTGGTCGAATCCGACGTCGCCCACGGCGATACTGACGGCGGTGGCCGTGGATACCGGCGGCCGGCAGCGGGGGTCGAGCCCGATCACGGTCAGGTTCGCGAGCAACAACGCCAGTCCCAGCGTAGCGGTGACCGCGCCGATCGGTGGCGCCTCGTTCCAGGCACCGGCGTCGATCGGGCTCTCCGCCACGGCCAGCGACCCCGACGGTACGGTTGCAAAGATCGAATACTTCACCGGCTCGACGCTCGTCGGCTCGGCGACGAGCCCCCCGTACGCGGCAACGTGGAGCAACGTTGCGGCCGGCGAATACGCGATCGTGGCAAAGGCAACCGACAACAAGGGAGCGGTCACGACGTCCGCGGCGGTGACGATCACAGTGGTTGCGCCGGCCGCGATCGCGATCACGAAGCCCGCAGCCAATGCCCGATTCGGCGCGGGTCAGGCCATCGCGGTGACGGCGCAGGCAAGCGCGCCCGGCCGGACAATCTCCCGCGTCGAGTTCTACGCGGACGGCGCGTTGCTCGGAGCCGCGCAAATCCCGGGGAGCGTCTCCGCCGCCACGGCGACGCTGAACTGGACCGGCGCTGCGGTCGGCAGCCACGTGCTCTCATCGAAGGCCGTTGCGACCGACGGCTACACGCTCGCATCCTCGAATGTGTCGATCACCGTCAGCGATCTGGCGGTGACGCTTGCCGAGCCGTACACCTGGCAGACATACGTTGCCCCGGGAGATGTCCGAATCAGCGCGTCCCCGGCAACAACAGGAAGCGCCGTCGCCCGTGTCAATTTCTATGCGGACGGCGCGTTGCTCGGAAGCTCGACAGCGGCACCCTACTCGTGGCTGTGGAGCCCCGTAGTCGCCGGGATGCACACCGTGATGGCGCGGGCGGTGGACGCCGCCGGTCTGACGTCCGATTCCCCGACCGTTCCGGTCAGCGTCGTCGGCGCGCCGACGATCGATGTCGAGCCCGGCGTCGCTGGCGCCACGATCGCCGACGACAACGTGTCGCTGTCCGGCACCGTCCAGGCGCCGGCCAACTCCGCGGTGATCGTCGACGGCCAGTTGGCGTCGCTCTCCCCGGACGGCCGGTTCTTCGTCAACAATCTGCTGTTGACCGCAGGCACCAACACGCTGACGCTGGTGCTTAACACGCAGGATGCCGCGCCGATCACCCGGACGATCACGATGACCAGCACGGGCGCCAAGCCGTTTCAGGTCGACGTCGATCCAGCGCAGGGCCTGGCGCCCCTCACAACCACGCTGCGGATCGTCAACCGCGGAAACGTCCCGTTCAAGAGGATTACCATCGACACCAACGGCGATGGCAGCCCCGAGACCACGCTGACCGAACTGCCGGGCGGGCAGGTGACGATGACCGTGCCGTATGCCGAGCCGGGCGTGTACTCGCTGGTCGTGAAGGTCTACGATCCGGCGGATGTGCTGATTTACACGGCGACGCGGAGGGTGCTGGCAATCGCGCCGGGTGAACTGGCGAGAACGATCGTGGGTGTCTACCGCACGTTCGTCGGTCGACTCGCCGCGAACAATCCGGCCGGCGCGGTCAACGTGTTCGTCGGTGAAGCACGGAGCCGCTATGCCGACGTGCTGGACAACCTTGCCGAGCCGTTGGCAACCATCGCGGGCAAGCTCGGGACCTTGATCGACGGCGTGGTGACGGAGGAGTGGGCGGAGCTGACCCTGCTGCGCGACACGCCGGAAGGTCAGCGGGTCTTCATGATGTATCTGATTCGCGGAGGCGACGGCATATGGCGTCTGGAAAGCATATGAGACATCGGTGGACGCGCGCCGCCGCGCTGGCGCTGCTGATGGCGGTGGCGGGTGCCGGCTGCTCGGCGGCCGATGCCCCGCCGACGGAGACCCGCGGCCGGGCGATCGATCAGGATACGGGCGAGGGAATCGCGGACGCGATCGTGGTGGCGCAGTACATGGGCGGCATCTCGTGGGGTGGAGGGTCGTGCAATCGGGTCGAGAGCGCGGTGTCCGACGCCGACGGGTGGTTCCTGATGCCGACGGATCCAAAGGCAGGGCCGACGCTAATTGAGGCCTATCACCGGGACTATGTACATGGAAACCCGACTCGCCACGCGTTCTTGGACGACGTGAGCAAAGGCGAGTGGAGGGTTCAGATCCAGAAGTGGGATGTCGACAATCG
>JBDTVU010000098.1:0-13126 GCA_040007035.1 Betaproteobacteria bacterium
TCGATCAAGCGCTCGGGCTTCGGCCCCAACCTGTTCGACGCGTGGCGTTACCTCGACCGCGGCGAGCCCGGTGGCGACAACACCCGGCGGCCGCCGAATCCGGATTTCGTGCTGAACCAGCCGCGATACCGTGGTGCGCAGATCCTGCTCGCGCGGCGCAATTTCGGCTGCGGCAGCTCGCGCGAGCACGCGCCGTGGGCGCTCGCCGATTACGGCTTCCGCGCGCTGATCGCGCCGTCGTACGCCGACATCTTCTTCAACAACTGCTTCAAGAACGGGCTGCTGCCGATCGTCCTCACCGAGTCACAGGTCGACCGGCTGTTTGCCGCGGTGGCCGCGTTCCCCGGCTTCGCGCTGACGATCGACCTCGAGCGGCAGACGGTCGCGACCGCCGACGGCTCGATCACCTTCGACTTCGACGTCGAGCCGTTCCGCAAGCGCTGCCTGCTCGATGGCCTGGACGACATCGGCCTCACGCTGCGCCATGCCGACCTCATCCGCGCCTTCGAGGCGAAACGCTTCGCCGAAGAGCCGTGGCTGGCATGAAGATCGCGCTCCTCCCCGGCGACGGCATCGGCCCGGAGATCGTGGGCGAAGCCGCCCGGGTGCTGGCGGCGCTCGCCCGCACCGGGCTGCCGATCGAAACGGAATCGGCGCCGATCGGCGGCGCCGGCTACGACGCGGCGAAGCATCCGTTGCCCGACGCGACGCTGCAGCTCGCGCAGGCCGCTGACGCCGTGCTGCTCGGCGCGGTCGGCGGGCCGCAGTACGACACGCTGCCGCGCGCGCTGCGGCCGGAGCAGGGGATCCTCGGCATCCGCAAGGCGATGGGGCTGTTCGCGAACCTGCGACCCGCGCTGCTCTACCCCGAGCTCGCGGCGTCGTCGACGCTGAAGGCCGACATCGTCTCGGGCCTCGACCTCCTGATCGTCCGCGAGCTGACCGGCGACATCTACTTCGGCCAACCGCGCGGCCGCCGCACCAGCGTCGCCGGCGAGGACGAGGGCTTCGACACGATGCACTACAGCGTCTCCGAGATCCGGCGGATCGCGCGCGTCGGGTTCGAGGCGGCGCGCCGGCGCGGGAAGAAGCTGACGTCGGTCGACAAGGCCAACGTGCTCGACACGTCGATCCTGTGGCGCGAGGTGGTGACGGGGATGGCCGGCGAGTATCCCGACGTCGCGCTGTCGCACATGTACGTCGACAACGCCGCGATGCAGCTCGTGCGCAACCCGAAGCAGTTCGACGTCATCGTCACCGGCAACCTGTTCGGCGACATCCTGTCCGACGAGGCGTCGATGCTGGCCGGCTCGATCGGGATGCTGCCCTCCGCCTCGCTCGACGCGAACGGCAAAGGTCTCTACGAGCCGATCCACGGCTCGGCGCCCGACATCGCCGGGCAGGATCGCGCGAACCCGCTGGCGACGATCCTGTCGCTGGCGATGATGTTCCGCCATACGTTCGGCCGCGCCGACGTCGCCGATCGCATCGAGGCGGCGGTGCGGCGCGTGCTCGCGCAGGGCCTGCGCACCGGCGACATCGCGCTGCCCGGCGAGCGTGTCGTCGGCACCCGCGCGATGGGGGACGCGGTCGTCGCCGCGCTGGGCTGAGCCCCGGCCCGTGGTAGAATTCCGCCTCATGGATTGCAGCGCCGAATTCCCTCCCCGCCCCGTGTCGTCGGTCGCGACGGCGGACGCGCGCGCGGCCGCTGCCGGCTTCACCGGCACGACGAAAATCACGACGATCAAGACGACCTGACCGGGTCGCTGTCGCCACGCTTCGTCCCCGCGAGCGTCGGGGACACCGAAGAGACGCGGGGCAGACAACAGGTGAAGAAAATGCGTGTCGGGTTCGTGGGTTGGCGTGGGATGGTGGGCTCCGTGCTGATGCAGCGGATGCTCGAGGAACATGACTTCGCGGCGATCGAGCCCGAGTTCTTCACGACGTCCGCCGTCGGCGGCAAGGGCCCGTCGATCGGCAAGGACACGCCGCCGCTCAAGAGCGCCACCGACGTCGCCGCGCTGAAATCCCTCGACGCCATCGTCACCTGCCAGGGCGGCGACTACACCAACGACATCTTCCCCCAGCTCCGCGCGTCCGGCTGGAAGGGGTACTGGATCGACGCCGCGTCGGCGCTGCGGATGAAGGACGACGCCGTCATCATCCTCGACCCCGTCAACCGCGACGTCATCGACGCCGCGCTGGCCAAGGGCATCACGACCTGGGTCGGCGGCAACTGCACGGTCAGCCTGATGATGATGGGCCTCGCCGGGTTGTTCCAGCGCGACCTGATCGAGTGGATGACCTGCATGACGTACCAGGCGGCGTCCGGCGCCGGCGCGCAGAACATGCGCGAGCTGCTGGTGCAGATGGGTGAGGCGCACATGGCGGCCAAGGGGCTGCTCGCCGATCCGTCATCGGCGATCCTTGACATCGACCGCGAAGTCGCCGGCATCCTGCGCGACCCGTCGTTCCCGAAGGCGCATTTCGGCGTCCCGCTCGCGGGCAGCCTGATCCCGTGGATCGACAAGGACCTGGGCAACGGGATGAGCCGCGAGGAGTGGAAGGGCGGCGCCGAGACGAACAAGATCCTCGGCCGCGGCAACGGCGGGGCGAAGGCCGCGATCCCCGTCGACTCGATCTGCGTGCGCATCGGCGCGATGCGATGCCACAGCCAGGCGCTGACGATCAAGCTGAAGCGCGACGTGCCGCTGCCCGAGATCGAGCAGATGCTGGCGTCGGCGAACCCGTGGGTGCGCGTCATCCCGAACACCCGCGACGAGAGCATCAAGCGGCTTAACCCGGCGGCGGTGACCGGGTCGCTCGAAGTCCCGGTCGGGCGGCTGCGCAAGCTGGCGATGGGCGGCGAGTACCTCGGCGCGTTCACCGTCGGCGACCAGCTCCTCTGGGGCGCGGCCGAGCCGCTGCGGCGGATGGTGCGGATCCTGCTGGAGCGTTGAGCGCCGGGGCGGCGGCCGGCGCCGGTTCCGGCGCCGTCGCTGCTCTTTTGCTGCCGTTCGGTCGCGCGGTTGCCGCGGCCACTGTTTTGCGCAAGTTTTATGCGCCGGCCCGCGCCCGCCCGCCCTTGCCGGAGGACGGCCCGGCGTGCGCAATGCGACGCGGATGCAACAACGCCTGAAATCCCCACGCCGTGGGCCGCTCCGCTACAACATCTTGTAGCTGCCGTGAGCGCCGGCGCAAGCGCTTGCGCTCGTCGTTAGCACGGCGGCATGAATCTCCGGGGCCGCGCGCCACCGTCGCCCGGAAAAGCCAAGCTAATACCGAGGTTTAGCTTGCGCGCCTAAATCCATGATGTTATGTTTGCTTGCAAAATCCGATCACTCGGAAGGGGTCCGCATGCGAGCAAAACCCATCCTCAGTTTGAGCCTGATTGCGAGCGCGCTCGCGATCTCGGGCACGGCGTCCGCGCTCGGCCTAGGCCGTCTGACCGTCCAATCGTCGCTCGGGCAGCCGCTGTCCGCGACGATCGAACTCACGTCGGCGCAGAAGGAGGAGCTCGATTCGCTGGCAGCGAAGGTCGCCGATCCGTCGCTGTACCGCCAGAACAACCTTGCCTATTACGGCGTGCTCGCCCGGGCGCGGATCGCCGTCGAGCGCAGCCCCGACGGCCAGGCCTACCTCAAGGTGACGACGCCGGCCGCGGTCAACGAGCCGTATCTCGATCTGCTGGTCGAGATCAGCTGGGCATCCGGCCGCGTGGTCCGCGACTACACGTTCCTGCTGGACCCGCCGGGGGCCGCCATTCCCGTCGTTGCGGTCGAGCCGATGACGCCGGTGCGGCCCGGCACCGCCGCCTCGCGGCCTGCCGCGGCGCCGGGCGCGCGCGCGGCGGCCGAGCCCAAGGCTGCGCCGGGCGAGGGCTACACGGTGAAGCGCGGCGATACGCTGTCGAAGATCGCCGCCGAGTACAAGGCCCCGAGCGTCACGCTGGAGCAGATGCTCGTCGCGATGTTCAGGAGCAACCAGGGCGCGTTCGACGGTGGCAACATGAATCGCCTGCGCACCGGCGCGATCATGACGATTCCGGCGGCGGACGATGCCGGCGCGGCGCCGGCGACGGAAGCGGCGAAGGTCGTCCGCGTCCAGGCCGCCGATTGGCGCACGTATCGCGATCGCGTCGCCGTGGCGGCTCCCGTCGCCGAAGGGGCGGGCGGGCGCGCGGCGGGTGGCAGGATCGGCACGGCCGTCGAAGAGAAGACGCCGGCAGCACCCGCCGGCCGTGACCAGCTCAAGGTTTCGCGCGAGGCCGGCCAGGGCAAGGGCGGCGTCGCCGAAGATGCCGTCGCGCGCGACAAGGCGCTGCGCGACGCGCAGCAGCGGATCACCGAACTCGAGAAGACGTTGAAGGACCTGCAGCGGGCCGTCGAGCTGAAGAGCCAGCCGATGGCGCAGATGCAGACGCAGGCCGACGCGGCCAAGGGCAAGGCGGTGGAGCCGCCGAAGCCGACGCCGATCGCAGCCGCACCCGTGCCCGTCGCGAAGGCGCCCGAACCGGTGAAGGCCGAGCCCCCGAAGGCAGTAGAGCCTCCGAAGGCGGAGCCTCCGAAGGCGGAATCTCCGAAGGCGGAACCTCCGAAGGCGGAACCTCCGAAGGCGGAACCTCCGAAGGCAGCGCCGCCGGCACCGGCCGTGCCGAAGGCGCCGGTGAAGGCGCCGGAGCCGCCGTCGTTCTTCGATGACGTGATGGCGAACACGCCCGGCTGGGCCGTGGGCGCCGGCGCGCTTGCACTGCTGGGCGGCATCGCCGCGCTGATCGCCGCTCGCCGTCGCAAGACGACGAAGTTCGAGGACAGCATCATCTCGGGCACCGACATCAAGACCAACACGGTGTTCGGTTCCACGGGTGGCGGCGTCGTCAACACCGGCGACAACTCGCTCGCCAGCGACTTCAGCCGCGAAGGTCTCGGCAACATCGATACCGACGAAGTCGATCCGATCGCCGAAGCCGAGGTGTATCTCGCCTACGGCCGCGATGCGCAGGCCGAGGAAATCCTGAAGGACGCGCTGAAGAAGGATCCGCAGCGGCAGGAGGTCTACCTCAAGCTGCTCGAGATCCACGCCCAGCACAACAAGCCGTCGGCGTTCGAGACGGTCGCCGCCGAGCTGTATTCGGTGTCGCAGGGTCAGGGCGACACCTGGCAGAAGGCCGTCGGGCTCGGGCGCCAGCTCGATCCGAACAACCCGATGTTCGGCGAGAGCGGCGGTGCCGCTGCGGCCGCTGCGGCCGCGGCTGCGGCAGCTGCTGCCAGCGAGGCAGAGGCCGCGCCGGCCGAGCCGACGCAGGCGCAGGAACCGCCGCGTGGCGCGCCGGTTCCGGCCGACGTCGCCGGCAACCTCGCCGACGAGAGCAGCCTCGATTTCAAGCTCGACGAGGAAATCTCGATTTCGCCGTCGTCCGGCGCGGGGCCGAAGTCACCGGTGGACATCCTCGCCGGCGCCGAGGCCGAGCTCCAGAGGACGGCGAAGGGCACGACCGCCTCGACGATGTCGGCGCTGGAGGCCGCAGGCGACCGCGCCAAGTTCGCCGCTGCAGGCATCGGCGGTGCGGCCGCTGCCGCCGGTGCGCTGGCGATGGGCCACGGCGCCGCCGATCGTGCGTCGACGGCGATGTCCGGAAGGATGGACACGGCCAAGTCCGACCTCGAGTTCCATCTCGATGCTGCCGACAAGCCGGCACCGATCCGGCCTGCGGCGACCCGCGAACCGGCAATGGCCGGAGCGGCAGCCGGAGCAGCGCCGTCGCTGACACGGCCGCAGGCGGCGATCGAGCTCGACAAGCTCGACCTCTCGTTCGATCCGGAACGCACGACGTTCGAGGATCCGACGCCCTCGGTGCTCGACGGGCAGTGGCACGACGCGGCGACCAAGCTCGACCTGGCAAAGGCGTATCAGGAGATGGGCGACGTCGAAGGCGCACGCGAGATCCTGCAGGAAGTGCTGCACGAAGGCGACGACCAGCAGAAAGCCGAAGCCCAGTCGCTGATGGCGAAGCTCGGCTGACCCGGAACGACCGACGTCTCGCGGGCGGCGGAGCCAATCCGCCGCCCGCTGTCGTTTTCCGGAGCGCGATGCGCGCCCACTGCTGACCGAGCCTTCCATGCGAATCGCCCTCGGCCTCGAATACGACGGCAGCACCTTCACCGGCTGGCAGTCACAGCCGGACGGCCGCAGCGTGCAGGACGCGCTCGAGCGCGCGCTTGCGGCGATCGCGGCCACAAAGGCCGCGACGATCGCCGCGGGGCGCACCGACGCCGGTGTCCATGCGACGATGCAGGTCGCCCACTTCGACACCGACGTCATGCGCCCCGACACCGCATGGGTGCGCGGCGTCAATTCGCATCTGCCCGAGGCGGTCGCCGTCCAGTGGGCGCTGCCGGTCGCGCCGGACTTCCATGCCCGTTTCGCGGCGACCGCGCGCCACTACACCTACGTGCTCGTCGATTGTCCGGTGCGCCCGGCGCTCCTCGCCGGCCGCGTCGGCTGGTACCATCGTCCGCTCGACGCCGCGGCGATGGCGCGCGCGGCGGCGGCGCTCGCGGGCACCCACGATTTCTCCGCGTTCCGCGCGGCAGGTTGCCAGGCGAAATCGCCGGTGAAGACGCTGTCGACGGTCGCCGTGGCCGCCGCCGGCGGGGCCATCCGTTTCGAGTTCACCGCCAATGCGTTCCTCCACCACATGATCCGCAACATCGTCGGCGCGCTGGTGTACGTCGGTGCGGGCAAGGAACCGGAAACGTGGATCGCGACGCTGCTCGCCGGTCGCGACCGCACGCGCGCGGCGCCGACGTTCGCTGCCACCGGCCTCTATCTCACCGGCGCGGACTACGCCGCTGCGTGGGGATTGCCGCTGACGCGGCGGCCGATCGCGCTCCCGATTCCGGCGTGAGCGACGGCAGCCGACGTATGCGCACCCGCGTCAAGATCTGCGGCATCACCCGCGTCGACGACGCCCTTGCCGCCGCGCGCGCGGGCGCCGACGCGATCGGGATGGTGTTCTGGGCCGGCACGCCGCGGGTCGTCGCGCCGGACCGCGCACGCGCCATCGCCGCGGCGCTGCCGCCGTTCGTGACGACGGTCGGCCTCTTCGTCGACGCGGCGGCGGACGAGGTGCGTGCCGCGCTGGCCGCGGTGCCGCTCGGCATGCTCCAGTTTCACGGCCGGGAGACGCCGGAATTCTGCCGCGCGTTCGGGCGGCCCTACCTGAAGGCGATCCCGGTCGCCGCGGAGGCGAACGAGGCCGGTTTGCTAGAATATGCGGCTCGCTATGATGGCGCGGCAGGGTGGCTGTTCGACGCGCCGCCGGCCGACGGGCTGCCTGGCGGGACGGGACGGACGTTCGACTGGGACCGGCTGCCGCGAGCGCCCGGCCGGCCGCTCGTGCTCTCGGGCGGGCTCCACGCCGGCAATGTCGGCGAGGCAATCCGACGGGTACGGCCGTGGGCTGTCGACGTGTCGAGCGGCGTCGAAGCCATCGGTGCCGACGGGGCGCCGGTGAAAGGCATCAAGGACCCGGCGCGGATCGCCGCGTTCATCGAGGAAGTGCGCGATGCAGATGTATGACCTGCCCGATTCCCGCGGCCATTTCGGTCCGTACGGCGGCGTATTCGTCGCCGAGACGCTGATCGCGACGCTGGACGAGCTGCGCCTGCAGTACGCGCGCTATCAGCACGACCCCGCGTTCGTCGCTGAGTTCGAGGACGAGCTCGCGCACTACGTCGGCCGGCCGTCGCCGGTCTACCACGCGAAGCGGTTGTCGGAGAAGGCGGGTGGCGCGCAGATCTGGCTGAAACGCGAAGACCTGAACCACACCGGCGCGCACAAGATCAACAACTGCATCGGCCAGGCGCTGCTCGCCAAGCGCCTCCGCAAGCCGCGCGTCATCGCCGAGACCGGCGCCGGCCAGCACGGCGTCGCCACTGCCACGGTCGCCGCGCGCTTCGGGATGGAGTGCGTCGTCTACATGGGTTCCGAGGACGTCAAGCGCCAGGCGCAGAACGTGTTCCGGATGAAGCTCCTCGGCGCGACCGTGGTGCCGGTGGAGTCGGGCTCGAAGACGCTGAAGGATGCGCTGAACGAGGCGATGCGCGACTGGGTCACCAACGTCGAGACGACGTTCTACATCATCGGTACCGTCGCCGGCCCGCACCCGTACCCGATGATGGTCCGCGACTTCCAGAGCGTCATCGGCCGCGAGTGCATGACGCAGATGCCCGCGGCGATCGGCCGCCAGCCGGACGCGGTGATCGCCTGCGTCGGCGGCGGCTCCAACGCGATGGGGATCTTTTATCCGTACATTGCGCACGAAAACGTCAAGCTGATCGGCGTCGAGGCCGCGGGCGAGGGGCTCGCGACGGGCCGCCACTCGGCGTCGCTGATCGCCGGCCGCCCGGGCGTGCTGCACGGCAACCGCACGTACCTGCTGCAGGACGCGAACGGCCAGATCGTCGAGACGCACTCGATCTCGGCCGGGCTCGACTATCCGGGCGTGGGCCCCGAGCACGCGTGGCTGAAGGACACCAAGCGTGCCGAGTACGTGTCGATCACCGACGACGAGGCGCTCGCCGCATTCCACGAATGCTGCCGTACCGAGGGGATCATCCCGGCGCTGGAATCGGCGCATGCGCTCGCCTACGCGACGAAGCTCGCGGCGACGATGGCGAAGGACAAGGTGCTGCTGGTCAATCTCTCGGGCCGCGGCGACAAGGACATGAACACCGTCGCCCTGCGGTCGGGACTCAAGTTCCACTGCCGGCCCGAGTGCGATCCGGCGCGGCGCCCGTGATGAACCGCATCGAGGCGACGTTCGCGAGGCTCCGCGCCGCCGGCCGCACGGCGCTGATCCCGTACGTCACCGCGGGCGATCCGTCGCCGGCGTCGACGGTGCCGATCGTGCATCGGCTGGTCGCTGCGGGCGCCGACATCGTCGAGCTCGGCGTGCCGTTCTCCGACCCGATGGCCGACGGTCCGGTGATCCAGCGCGCCTCCGAGCGCGCGTTGGCGCAGGGAGTGGGGCTCACCGACGTGCTGGCGATGGTCGCTGCGTTTCGCACGACCGACGACGTCACGCCGGTGGTGCTGATGGGCTACGCGAACCCGGTCGAGGCGATGGGCGTCGAGGCGTTCGCCGACCGCGCACAAGCTGCCGGCGTCGACGGCGTCCTCGTCGTCGACTATCCGCCGGAGGAAGCCGGCGAATTCGCCGCGCTGCTCGACGCCCGCGGCCTCGCGCCGATCTTCCTGCTGTCGCCGACCACGCCGGAAGCCCGGATCGCGACGGTGGCGAAGCTCGCCCGCGGCTACGTCTACTACGTCGCGCTGAAAGGCGTCACCGGCGCCGGCCACCTGGACACCGCAGAGGTTGCGCGGAAGCTCGCGCTGATCCGCCGCCACATCGCGCTGCCCGTCGGCGTGGGCTTCGGCATCCGCGACGCCGCCAGCGCGCAGGCGATCGCCGCCCATGCCGACGCCGTCGTCATCGGCAGCCGGATCATCCAGGAAATCGAGAGCGGCCCGGCGGCAGCGGCGCCGGAACGCGCCGGCGCGTGGCTCGCGGGAATCCGCGCCGCGCTGGATTCGGGGTCAGGTTCAATTACCGACGCCGATTCCAGGACCGTGAGTCGGATTCGCGGCCAGGTTCAATCAGCGACTCCGATTCCAGGAGCGTCGCCGCGATCACCGGTAATTGAACCTGACCCCATCGGGAAGGCCGGATGAGCTGGCTGCAGAAGCTCCTGCCGCCGCGGATCAAGAGCACGCCGGGCGAGAAGCGGAACGCGGTGCCGGAAGGGCTGTGGATCAAGTGCCCCGCGTGCGAGGCCGTGCTCTACCGCACCGACCTCGAGAAGAACCTGCACGTCTGCCCGAAGTGCGGCTACCACGCGCGGATGCCGGCGCGCGAGCGGATCGAGCAGCTGCTGGATCCCGAGGGCCGGTTCGAGATCGGCTCCGAGGTCGTGCCGGTCGACAGCCTCAAGTTCAAGGACCAGAAGAAATATCCGGAGCGCCTCGCTGCCGCGCTGGAGGAGACCGGCGAGACCGACGCGCTGGTGGTGATGCAGGGCAGCGTGAAGAGCGTGCCACTGGTGCTCGCCGTGTTCGAGTTCGAATTCATGGGCGGCTCGATGGGCTCGGTCGTCGGCGAGCGCTTCGTCCGCGGCGTCCGCGTCGCGTACGAGAACCGGATGCCGTTCGTAAGCATCTCGTCGTCGGGCGGCGCGCGGATGCAGGAGGGCGTCAATTCGCTGTTCCAGATGGCGAAGACGACGGCGGTGCTGCAGGAGCTGACGAAGGCGAAGCTGCCGTTCGTGTCGATCCTCGCCGACCCGACGATGGGCGGCGTCTCGGCGTCGTTCGCGTTCGTCGCCGACCTCGTCATCGCCGAGCCCGGCGCGCTGATCGGCTTCGCCGGACCGCGCGTCATCGAGCAGACGGTGCGCGAAAAGCTGCCCGAAGGCTTCCAGCGGGCGGAGTTCCTGCTGACGAAAGGCGCGATTGACATGATCGTCGACCGCCGCCAGCTCGTCGACGAGCTCGCGCGGCTGCTGGCGCTACTCATGCGGCAGCCGGCGCCGGCGACCTGAAAGCAGGGTCAGACTCGACTTTCCTGACAGGTAGAGGGAGTTCCTGAGCGTGTCGCGGAAAGTCGAGTCTGACCCTGCTTTCCGCCCGACGACGCTCGCCGCCTGGCTCGCCTATCTCGAGACGCTGCACCCGAAGGCGATCGCGCTCGGGCTAGACCGCGTGCGCGCCGTCGCCGCGCGGATGGGCGCGCAGATGACGTTCGCCTGTCCGGTCGTCACCGTCACCGGAACCAACGGCAAGGGCTCGACCTGCGCGATGCTGGCGTCGATTCTCGGCTGCGCCGGCTATCGCGTCGGCGCCTATTCGTCGCCGCACCTGATGCGCTACAACGAACGGGTGCGGATCGCGGGCCGCGAGGCGACCGACGCCGAGCTCGTCGCCGCGCTCGACGCCGTCGAGGACGCGCGCACCGCGGCCGTCGACGCCGACGGTGCGTCGACGCCGCTCACGTATTTCGAGTTCGGCACGCTGGCGGCGCTGTCGCTGTTCGCGCGCGAGCGCCTCGACGCGGTCGTGCTCGAAGTCGGTCTCGGCGGCCGCCTCGATGCGGTGAACATCGTCGATCCCGACGTTGCCGTGGTGACCAGCGTCGACCTCGACCACATGGATTACCTCGGTCCCACGCGCGAAGACATCGGCCGCGAGAAGGCCGGCATCTTCCGCGCCGGGCGGCCCGTCGTGTGCGCCGATCCGGCGCCGACCACGGCGATGCTGGAGTACGCACAGGCGCAGGGCGCGCCGCTCTACCTCATCGGTCGCGACTACGGATTCCGGGCCGAGGGCACGCAGTGGCAGTACCACGGCCCAGGCGGCCGCCGTTTCGGCCTGCCGTACCCGGCGCTGCGCGGCGCCTACCAGCTTTCGAATGCGGCGACGGCGCTGGCGGCGCTGGGTCTCGTCGCGGACCGGCTGCCGGTGACCGCCGGTGCGATCCGCGACGGCTTCTCGATCGTCGAGCTCGCCGGCCGCTTCCAGGTGCTGCCGGGACGGCCGACGGTCGTACTCGACGTTGCGCACAACCCGCACGCCGCGCGCGCCCTCGCCGACACGCTGGGCGCGATGAGCTACCATCCGTCGACGCTCGCCGTATTCGGCATCCTCGCCGACAAGGACATCGCCGGCGTCGTCGGCGCGATGCGCGCGCGCGTCGACCGATGGTTCGTCGCGACGCTGCCCGGGCCGCGCGGAACCGGCGCCTCGGCGCTCGCCGAGGCTCTCGTGCGCGCCGGCATCGCGGCGAACGCCATCCGCACGTTCGACGACGTCGCGTCCGCGCTCGGTGCCGCGCAGGGCGAGGCAGGCGAAGCTGATAGAATCATCGTTTTCGGCTCGTTCCTGACCGTCGCCGCTGCGCTCGCGGCGATCCGCGCCCGAACCCATTCCCCGCCACGGCATGGCTGACCGCACTTCCGACAACGCCGATCTCGCCGTCGACGAGCTCCGCCGCAAGGGCCGCCGCCGGCTCGTCGGCGCGATCGTGCTCGCACTGGCGGCCGCCGTCGTCGTGCCGCTGCTGCTCGAACAGGATCCGCGGCCGCTGGGCGACGACGTGTCGGTGCAGATCCCGCCGGTCGACGAAGGCAGGTTCATCAGCCGGCTGACCGGCAAGTCGGCGCCCGCGAAGGCGCTGCCGAAGCCCGAAGCGCGGAGCGAATCGAAAGCGCCCGCCGCCGAGCCGGAGCCGAAGCGCGACGCGTCGCAGGCCGCGCCGACGGTTGCGTCGGCGACCGCGCCGGCACCCGAATCCGCAACGCCCACCGCGCCGTCGTTCGCGCCTGTTGTACCGCCGCCGAAGAAACCGATCGCCGAAGCCGAGCAGCGCGTGCTGGCGCCGACGATGAAGCCGATGCCCGTGCCGGACGTAAAGCCGCAGGCCGTCGCCAAGCCGGAGGTCGTCGCGGCGAAGCCGGCGCCGGCCGTGGCAACACCTGCTCCGCTGGCCGCGGCCCCCGTCGAAACGAAGGCGAAGGCGGAGCCGGCAACCGCGCCCGCAGCGGCAAACGGTTTCGTCGTGCAGCTCGCGGCGTTCGCCGACGACAAGGGTGCGAACGCGCTCGCCAACAAGCTGAAGAAGGCCGGCTACGCCGCCTATGTCGAGCCGGTGCAGACGAGCCGCGGCACGCTGTGGCGCGTCCGCGTCGGCGGCTACGCGGCGCGCGTCGATGCCGACGCCGCCCGCGCGAAGCTGAAGGGCGAGGGCTACAGCGGCATCGTCGCCGCAGCGAAATGACGCCGCCGGCGGATCCGCCGGACGCATCGCCGCTCTCTCGCCATGACTGCGCTGGATCTCGCCGTCGCGATCGTGCTGGTGCTGTTTGCGTTGCATGGCTTCGTGCGCGGGATCGTCCGCGCCGTCGTCGGGCTCGTCTCGTGGCTGGCGGCGATCGTCGTCGCGCTCGATCTCGCCACGCCGGTCGCGGCGATGCTGCCGGCATTCGGCGGCGCCGCCACCTCCCGCTACTGGATCGGGTTCCTGCTGGTGTTGGTCGCCGTGCTCGTCGTCGGTGCGCTGATCGGCGCCGCG
>JBDTVU010000099.1:0-12980 GCA_040007035.1 Betaproteobacteria bacterium
TCGCCGCGAGGCCGCAGACGCCGGTCACCGTGTTGAGCACGCCCGGCGGGCCGTGGGTGACGAGACAGTCCTGCGCGAAGTCCCAGTCGGTCTCCTGGTTCTGGGCGATCTTCTCGTAGGCGACGGCGATCAGGATCGGCGCCAGCAGCGGGAAGCCGCAGCCCACGCCTTCCCACCACACGCGGAACGCGCGCCGGACGCCGCGCTCGAGTTGCGCGCGGGTGTCGCGCGCGGCGTAAGCGTCGGAGATCGAGAACTGAAGATAACAGCCGAACAGCCACTTGCCCGGCGTCGTCTGCAGCGACGCGATCAGCAGCGTCTCGATCGGCACCCACGAGCCGGTGATCAGCATCGGCGCGACCAGCGGGTGGACGAGCCAGAACCCGAGGCCTTCCGGCACCAGGCCGACGCCGCGCAACTCCGACATCAGCAGCGCCAGCACGAGCCCCCAGATCGCGTAGTCGAACAGCCGCGCGCCGAGCCGGTTCCACGGCCGCGCCTCGCTGGTGCGGCCGGACTTGGCCCGCTCGAGCTCGGCCATCCGAAGCTGGAAAATCCAGCTCGCGTCCTCCTGCGGCTGGTTGGTGCCGAGGAACACGCTCTTCTCGCGCCGCCAGTTGAGGATGGCGAGATCAGTCTGCGGAACCAGCCCCGCCGCTGGTGCCACCCGGCGACGGCGAGTCCAGGCGATGGCGTGCACCACGCCGTAGACGAGCGTCAGCGCGAGCAGCGTCAGCGTGAGCCAGACGAGTACCTGCTTGGCCACGAGCACCGTGTCGGTCGGCGTGACGAACACGATCGCCGCGGCGATGAACGCGCCGAACAGCGCGCAGAGCCCCGCGGTGACGATCGTCGACCGGCCGAACGACGCCACGCGCTCGGTCAGGCCCGGATGGTGGAAGCTGCGCTCGGGCTCCGGCAGCGGCGCGTCGAGCCCGGTCTCCAGCGCCTCGTCCGGCGACATCTCCGCCTCGGGCTGCGGGGGAACATCGGTGCCCTCGCCGGCGCCGGCAACCGCGGTGCTGACCACGTGCGCGATCCGCTGCTCGGTCGTGCCGTCGGAAACGGCGAGCTCCTCGTCGTAGCGAACGCGCCGGTCGTGGTCGCTCAGTATGCGGCTGGCATGATTGATGAAGCGCAGCGCCTCTTCGACGTTGCCCTGGCCGTCGCGGGTCTTCGCATAATATTTCCGGATCAGCCGGCGCAGCGAGGCGCGGACCTCCTCGTCCGAGGCGGCCTGCGGAATGCCCAACGCTTCGTAGAGCGTGGCTCTCATCCGATCCGGTCGCGAAAGCGCGCGTTTAGGAGATGGAATCTTCGGGGAAAAGCCCCCACGAAGCAAGAGAGGGTAAGCAATTTCCGCGCCGCGCCCGGGATTGTGGCCAAATCGCCGTCGCCGCGCGCGTTCGTAGCGCACAAACGAAAAGGGCAGCCCGCGGGCTGCCCTCGTCCGGTGGCCGACTCGCCCGGCGGTCAGGCGCCCTGCTTTTCCTTGTGCGTGTGGGCGAGCTTCTCGCGGATCCGCGCCGACTTGCCGGAGCGGTCGCGCAGGTAGTAGAGCTTGGCGCGGCGGACGTCACCCTTGCGTTTCACTTCGATGCTGGCGAGCAGCGGCGAGTAGGTCTGGAACGTCCGCTCGACGCCCTCGCCGCTCGAGATCTTGCGCACGACGAACGACGAGTTGAGGCCGCGGTTGCGCTTGGCGATCACGACGCCTTCGTACGCCTGCACGCGCTTGCGCTCGCCTTCGACGACGCTGACGTTGACGATGACGGTGTCGCCGGGCGCGAACTCGGGGATCGTCTTGCCCAGGCGGGCGATTTCTTCCTGCTCCAGTGTTTCGATGAGGTTCATCGCGTGTTCTCCATTCCGTAGTCGATGCCCGTCGGGCTTGCGTGCAGCGCAGGGCGCCCCC
The DNA here is from genome assembly GCA_040007035.1 of Betaproteobacteria bacterium. Taxonomy (GTDB): domain Bacteria; phylum Pseudomonadota; class Gammaproteobacteria; order Burkholderiales; family Casimicrobiaceae; genus CAIWHR01. Next base: position 1,916 of record JBDTVU010000099.1, read on the forward strand.
TGATGCACGCGGTTTGTTGTCGCGAAGGCGAATTATCCGCCCCGATTGCCTGCTTCGTCACGTCGTCACTGCGATTGCTGCCGTTCCTGCTGCTCGCGCCGGTATTCCGCCAGCAGCGCCTGTTCTTCCTTCGTCAGCGCCCGGCCCTGCAACAGGTCCGGCCGCCGCTCCCATGTCCGGCCGAGCGACTGCTGCAGCCGCCAGCGGCGGATCGCCGCGTGGTTGCCCGACAGCAGCACCTCCGGCACGCGCCCGCCGCCATCCTGCTCCGGCCGCGTGTAGTGCGGACAGTCGAGCACGCCGTCGACGAACGATTCCTGCACCGCCGACTCCGCGTCGTTCAGCACGCCGGGCCGCTGGCGGACGATGGCGTCAATCAGCATCAGCGCCGGCAGCTCGCCGCCGGAGACGACGAATTCGCCGATCGCGATTTCCTCGTCGACTTCGCGCGCGATCAGTCGCTCGTCGATTCCTTCGTACCGCCCCGCCAGCAGCACGTACCCCGTGCCGTCTGCCGCCGCCGCGAGTTCCGCGACCCGCCGGTGGGTCAGCGGGACGCCGGCCGGCGACAGGTGGATCGTATTCGTCGCAGCAAAGCCGTCCTCGCGCTGCTTCGCCCGCGCCGCCGCCAGCGCCTTCGCCAGCGGCTCCGCCAGCATCACCATCCCCGGCCCGCCGCCATAGGGGCGGTCGTCGACGGTCCGGTAACTGTCCGTCGCGAACTCACGCGGATTCCACGCGCCGAGGCGCCACAGCCCCTTCTCCAGCGCCCGGCCCGTCACGCCGAACGCGGCGGCGTGCAGGACCATCTCCGGGAACAGCGTCACGACGTCGATCCTCATCGGCTGTCCTCGCCTGCCGGCCGCGCATCGTCAGAAATCGACGCCCCAGTCCACGTCGATCCGCCGGGCCGCCAGATCGACCCGGTCGACGTGCGCGGGCACATAGGGAATCAGGCGCTCGGCGCCCGCCGCACCCTCCGGCGGCGCGACCCGCAACAGCGGATGGGCGCCGTGCTCCGTCACGCCAACGACCCTGCCCAGAGCGACGCCCTCCCGGTTGACCACGTCGAGGCCGACCAGGTCGGCCCAGTAAATCTCGTTCGCGCTCGCCGCCGGCAGCGCCGCGCGCGGCACCGCGATCTCGCTGCCCTTCAACGCCAGCGCGGCCTCGCGGGAGTCGACACCTGCGAGCTGCGCAACGACGGTGTCGGCGTGCATCCGCCCGTCCTGCCGCGCCATCGGCTGCCACCCGCCTCCGCGCGCGGGTCGAACCCACCACGTCGCAAAATCGAGGAGGCCACCCGGCGCTTCGGTGTACGGCCTGACCTTCACCCAGCCGCGCACGCCCCAAGGGACCAGCACCTGCCCCATGACGACGAGGTCGTCCGGGGTGCCGTCCGCCGACGGCACGGCCTGCGGTTCGTCCGGCCCTATTGCGCGGCCGGTGCAGCCGCGGGGGCGGCCGGTGCAGCCGCGGGGGCAGCCGGTGCAGCCGCGGGGCTCACCGCCACGGCGGGCGTCGCCGACTTCTTCACAAGGCCCGCGACCGTTTCCGACAGCTTCGCGCCCCGCTCCTGCCAGAACTGGATGCGATCCATCGACAGGCGCAGCGCTTCCTCGCGCTCGCCGGCAATCGGGTTGTAGAAGCCGACGCGCTCGATGAAGCGGCCGTCGCGGCGGTTGCGCGAGTCGGCAACGACGATGTTGAAGAACGGGCGCTTCTTGGCGCCGCCGCGGGCAAGTCTTATCACTACCATGGGGTTGCCTCGATCCGGTTGTGCATCTACGCAGAAAAGTCTGCCATTTTACGATTAAAAACCGGTATTTGGCAACCGGCGGCGGTCCGGCCCGCAACCTGGTTGGACCGGTCGTCCCGGCGGGGTCCGGCGGCATTTCCGACCAAGGGGCGGGCCGCCGGTCAACCGGCCTGCGCGCCGTTGCCGACGGGGCGCCGCATTCAGGACCGGGGCGCCGCCGCTCACCGCAGCCCGGGCAGCATCCCCTTCATCCCCCGCATCATCTTCTGCATGCCGCCCTTGGCGACCATCTTCATCATCTTCTGCGTCTGCTCGAACTGCTTGAGCAGCTGGTTGACCTCCTGCACCGAGACACCGGCGCCGGCGGCGATCCGCCGCTTGCGCGACGCCTTCAGCAGCTCTGGCTTCGCCCGCTCGCCGCGGGTCATCGAATTGATGATGCCCTCGGTCCGCGCCATCTTCTTTTCATTGACGTCCGCGCCCTGCGCCGCGCGCGCGAGCTCGGCGGGCAGCTTGTCAATCATCCCGGCGAGGCCCCCCATCTTGCGCATCTGCGCGATCTGCGCCTTGAAGTCCTCGAGGTCGAAGCCCTTGCCGGACTTCACCTTCTTCGCCAGCTTGTGCGCTTCCTCGAGGTCGACTGACTTGTGCGCCTCCTCGATCAGCGACAGCACGTCGCCCATGCCGAGGATCCGCGACGCCATCCGCTCCGGATGGAACACCTCGAGCCCGTCGAGCTTTTCCGAGACGCCGACGAACTTGATCGGGGCGCCGGTCACGTGCCGCACCGACAGCGCGGCGCCGCCTCGCGCGTCGCCGTCGAGCTTGGTCACGATGACGCCGGTCAGCGGCAGCACCTCGCGGAACGCGCGCGCGGTGTTGACGGCGTCCTGCCCCTGCATCGCGTCGACGATGAACAGCGTCTCGATCGGCTTCACCGCGGCGTGCAGAGCGGCGATCTCCCGCATCATCGCCTCGTCGATCGCGAGCCGGCCGGCGGTGTCGACGATCAGCACGTCGTGATAGTGCCTGCGCGCCCAGTCGACGGCCGCTTCGGCGATCGCCACCGGCGGCTGGTCCCCCGTCGACGGGAACCAGTCGACACCGACCTGCGCGGCGAGCGTCTTCAGTTGCTCGATCGCGGCCGGGCGGTAGACGTCGGCGGACACGACGAGCACCTTCTTCTTCTGTTCGCGCAGCAGGCGCGCGAGCTTTCCGGCCGTCGTCGTCTTGCCGGCGCCCTGCAGGCCGGCGAGGAGGATCACCGCCGGGGGCTGCGTCGCGAAGTCGAGCGGCGCCGCGGCGCCCCCCATCAGCGCAGCAAGCTCGCGGTGGACGACGCCGACAAGCGCCTGCCCCGGCGTCAGCGAGCCGACGACGTCGGCGCCGACCGCCTTGTCGCGGACCTGCCCGATGAACTCCTTGACCACCGGCAGCGCGACGTCGGCTTCGAGCAGCGCGAGGCGGACCTCGCGCAGCGCGTCCTGGATGTTGGCGTCGGTGAGCCGCGCTTCGCCGCGAAGCTCCTTGACGACGCGGGATAGCCGCTGGGTGAGGTTGTCGAACATCGGGAGGCTCGTCGGGGTGGGCCGGCAGGGGCAGGCCGGCGCTGATGTAAACTGCGGACGCCGCCCGCGATTGGCGTTCGGCGCCCGCTACGATCCGGAACCGATGATTTTACTGCACCTGGCCGTCGCCGCCCTCTACGCGGCCGTCGCATGGGCGCTCGTGCCCCCGCCGCCCGCCGCGGCAGGCTCACCGTCCGCGCCGTCGTCCGGCCCGGCCGCCTGGGCGGGCTTGCTGCTGCCGGCTGCGATCGCGCTGCACGCGTGGGCCGTGTGGCACGACATTGCCGCCCCCGACGGCCTCGATATCAGTCTTGTCAATGCGCTGTCCGCCGTCGCGGGTCTGGTGGCGGCCGTGGCGTGGGGATCGGGCCTGCTACGCACGCTGCCGGTGGTCGGCACCGTCGTGCTGCCGGTGGCGGCGATCTCGGCCGTGCTGCCGGCGTTTTTCGAGAATCCGCACCGCTTCCCGTACGCCGGCGAGCCCTGGGCGGCGCTCCACGTCGCCGTCGCGCTCGCCGCATACGCGCTGTTCCTCGTCGCCGCGCTGCAGGCGCTGGTGCTGATGGGGCTGGAGAAGCGGTTGCACCGCCGGCTGCCGGACCCGGGCGCCGCGGCGCTGCCGCCGCTGCTCACGCTCGAGCGCTTCCTGTTCCGGCTGGTCGGGGCCGGCTTCCTGCTGCTGACGGCCACGCTCGCCTCCGGGATGCTGTTTTCGGAGCAGCTCTTCGGCCGGCCGTTCGTGTTCAACCACAAGAGCGTGTTCTCGGTGCTGGGCTGGCTGACGTTCGGGGCGCTGCTGTGGGGCCGTCACCGGTACGGGTGGCGCGGACGCGTCGCGCTGCGGTGGATCCTTGCCGGAACGGCGTTCGTGTTCCTCGCCTACCTCGGCAGCAAGTTCGTGCTCGAGGTCCTGCTGGGGCGCTGACCGGGCAGCGGCGGACGATCCGCGCGCGGCGATCGCCAAATCCCGCGACCCGATTCCGATGGACGACATCTCCCTCGCCACGCTGGGCAGCGCGCTCGTGGTGCTGCTCGTCACCTCCGGCTTCTTCTCGATCGCCGAGACGGCGATGATGGCGGCCAACCGGCACCGGCTGCGGCACCAGGCGCAGCGCGGCGCGCACGGGGCGAAGCTCGCCGTTGCGCTGCTCGGCCAGATCGACAAGCTGCTCGGCGTCATCCTGCTCGGCAACACGCTGACTGCCGCCGCCGCGGCCACGCTGACGGCGGTGATCACCAAGCGGCTGTTCGGCGAGGGCGAAGTCGCGCTCGGCCTCGGCACCGTGGCGATCTCGTTCGCGATCCTGGTGTTCTCCGAAATCTCGCCGAAGGTCGTCGGCGCCGCGCACGCCGACCGGATCGCGCCCGTCGTCGCCTACGCGCTGGCGCCGATGCTGAAGGCGGCGACGCCGATCGTCTGGTTCGTCAACCTGTTCGTGCAGGCGCTGCTCGGGCTGTTGCGGATCCGGCCGGGGAGCGGGTCGGGCACGACGCTGACGCAGGAGGAACTGCGCTCGCTGGTGCTCGAAGGCCAGTATTTCCGCGGCAAGCACCGGTCGATGATGGCCAACCTGCTCGACCTCGAGGCGTTCACCGTCGACGACGTGATGACGCCGCGCAACCAGATCCACGCGATCGACCTCAACGCCAAGCCGTCGGTGCTCGCGCAGCAAGTCGCGACGTCGTACCACACGCGGCTGCCCGCGTACGAGGACGAGCTCGACAACATCGTCGGCGTGCTGCCGCTGAAACAGGTGCTGCACCTGCAGCAGGAAAGCCACATCGACGCGCCGCACCTGCGGACGGTCCTGCGCACGCCTTACTTCGTTCCGGCAGGGACGCCGTTGCTCACCCAGCTCCAGCAATTCCAGACCGACCGCCGGCGGCTCGGGCTCGTCGTCGACGAATACGGCGAGCTGCAGGGATTGGTCACCATCGAGGACATCATCGAGGAGATCATCGGCGACTTCGCGGCGGCCGCCCCGGACGGCACCACGTCGTTCACCCGCGAGGCCGACGGCAGCGTCGTCGTCGACGGAATGGCGCTGCTGCGCACGCTCAACCGGAAGCTCCTCACCCTTTTCCCGCTCGAAGGCCCGAAAACGCTCAACGGCCTGATCGTGGAGCAATTGGGCGAGATTCCCGACGCCGGGACCCGGATCGCCGTCGCCGGCCAGGAACTCGAGATCCTCCAGACGCAGGACCGCGCGGTGAAGATCGTGCGGCTGCTCCCGCCGGTGGGCCGGTCCGCGCCGTCTTTACAAAGCCCGGACGGACAGGCATCATCGGTTGGATAAGTTTCATGCAGTTGGAAAAACAAGGAGCAAGGTTCACCCGGGCGGGAAACGGCACACAAGTTGCTTGTTCTTCCCGGATCGCGGGCTTCCGCGCAAAACGCAGACGAATCCGGACTCTCACGCCCATGGCCACCCACGCCGCCGCGACACGCAACATCAGCGGGCTCGCACGCGCGATGGCGCAGCACGGGCTGATGTCCGAGTACGAGGCCGAGGCGCTGCAGACGCAGGCGCAGCAGGGCGGCGTCAGCTTCGTCGAGCAGGTGCTCTCCGGCAAGCGGATCTCGTCGACGCAGCTCGCGACGTTCGCCTCGCGCGCGTTTGGCGTGCCGTTGCTCGACCTCGGTGCGTTCGACCTCGACCAGATCCAGAAGGAATTGGTCGACCTCAAGATCGCGCAATCCCGGCGCGTGCTGCCGCTGCACAAGCGCGGCAATCGGCTCTATGTCGCGATCTCCGACCCTGCGAATCTGCAGGCGCTCGAGGAAGTCCGCTTCAAGACCAACCTCGTCGTCGAGCCGCTCGTCGTCGAGGACGACAAGCTCGGGCAGGCGATCCACAAGCTGGTGGAGGCCTCCGGCGTGACGCTGCGCGAGGTCGCCGACATGGACGACCTGGAAGTCGAGTTCCAGGAAGCCAAATCGGGCCTGACCGACGAAGAGAACGCCGAGGTCGAGGACGCGCCGGTCGTCAAGTACATCCAGAAGATCCTGCTCGACGCGATCAGCGCCGGCGTATCCGACATCCACTTCGAGCCGTACGAGAGGTATTTCCGCATCCGCTACCGCCTCGACGGCATCCTGATGGAGGTCGCGCAGCCGCCGCTGGCCATCAAGGACAAGGTCGCGTCGCGGATCAAGGTGATCTCGAAGCTCGACATTTCCGAGAAGCGCGTCCCGCAGGACGGACGGATGAAGCTGGTGCTGTCGAAGACGAAGTCGATCGACTTCCGCGTCAGCACGCTGCCGACGCTGTTCGGCGAGAAGATCGTGATGCGTATCCTCGACTCGGCCGGCGTCAAGCTGGGGATCGAGGCGCTCGGCTACGAGCCGGACCAGCAGCAGCTGCTCCTGCACGCGATCGGCCGGCCGTACGGGATGATCCTCGTCACCGGGCCGACCGGCTCGGGTAAGACGGTCTCGCTGTACACCTGCCTCAACATCCTGAACCAGCCGGGGATCAACATCTCGACCGCCGAGGACCCGGCGGAAATCATGTTGCCGGGCGTCAACCAGGTCAACGTGAACGAGAAGGCGGGGCTGACCTTCGCCGCCGCGCTGCGCTCGTTCCTGCGCCAGGATCCGGACATCATCATGGTCGGCGAAATCCGCGACCTCGAGACCGCCGACATCGCGATCAAGGCGGCGCAGACGGGCCACCTCGTGCTGTCGACGCTGCACACCAACGACGGCCCGACGACGCTGACGCGGCTGCTCAACATGGGCGTCGCGCCGTTCAACGTCGCCTCGTCGGTAATCCTGATCACGGCACAGCGGCTCGGCCGCAAGCTGTGTGTCCACTGCAAGAAGCCCGAGGACATTCCGCCGGAGGCGCTGATGCGCGCCGGTTTCAGCGAGGAAGACCTCGATGGCAGCTGGCAGCCCCACGGGCCGATCGGCTGCGACCACTGCAAGGGCACCGGCTACAAGGGCCGCATCGGGATCTATCAGGTGATGCCGATCAGCGACGACATGCGGCAACTGATCATGCGTGCCGGCAACGCGCTCGACATCGCCGACCTGGCGCGCAAGGAAGGCGTGCGCGACCTCCGCCAGTCCGGCCTGCTCAAGGTGAAATCCGGGCTGACCTCGCTCGAGGAAATCGAAGCGGTCACCAACGAGTGACCGTTCCACGGGACTGAACCATGGCCACCGCGACCAGCGCACTTCGCAAGGACGTCAAGGAGTACACGTACCTCTGGGAGGGCGTGGACCGCAACAACCGACAGGTCCGCGGCGAGACGAAGGCCGCCTCGGAGACGGTGGTCCGGACGAACCTGCGCCGGCAGGGCGTGCGGATCGTCAAGATCAAGCGGCAGACTTTCCGCGGCGGGCGCGCGGTCAACGAGCGCGACATCACGTTCTTCACCCGCCAGCTCGCGACGATGCTGCGCGCCGGCGTCCCGCTGCTGCAGGCATTCGAAATCGTCGCCCGCGGCCACAGCAACGCACGATTCTCGCGGCTGATGATGGAAATCAAGAGCCGCGTCGAGTCCGGCTCGAGCCTGTCGCAGGCGTTCCGCGAGTATCCGAAGCAGTTCGATGCGCTGTATTGCAACCTCGTCGCCGCCGGGGAGACCGCCGGCATGCTCGACGGGATCCTCGACCGGCTGGCGACGTACAAGGAAAAGATCCTCGCCATCAAGAGCAAGATCAAGTCGGCGCTGTTCTACCCGATTTCAGTCATGGTCGTCGCGATTGTCGTCGTCTGGGTCATCATGATCTGGGTGATTCCGGCGTTCAAGGAAGTGTTCAAGAGCTTCGGCGCCGATCTCCCCGCGCCGACGCTGATAGTGATGGCAATCTCCGAATTCTTCGTGACCTGGTGGTGGTTGATGGTGATCATCATCGTCGGGTCGGTGGTCGCCTTCTTCACGCTGCTCCGCCGCTCGGCGGCGTTCCGCTATGTGGTCGATCGCCTCTCGCTCCGGGTCCCCATCGTCGGCCCCATCCTGAAGAAGGCGGCGATCGCGCGCTGGACGCGGACGCTGGCGACGATGTTTGCCGCCGGCGTGCCGCTGGTCGAGTCGCTGGACGCCGTCGGCGGCGCCGCCGGCAACTCGGTCTACGCGGCGGGCACCAAGCGTATCCAGACCGAGGTCAGCACCGGCACGAGCCTCACCAACGCGATGGGCAACACCGGCCTCTTCCCGTCGATGGTGCTGCAGATGACGCAGATCGGCGAGGAGTCCGGCTCGCTCGACGGGATGCTGTCGAAGATCGCCGAGTTCTTCGAGCAGGAAGTCGACGACGCCGTCGCCGCGCTGTCCAGCCTGCTGGAGCCGGTCATGATCGTGTTCCTCGGCGTGATGATCGGCGGTCTCGTCATCGCGATGTACCTGCCGATCTTCAAGCTCGGCTCCGTGATTTGACGGTCGCCGCCGCGGGCGCGCAGCGCCGCTCCGGTCGGATGACGGCTGGCCGGCGGCCGGCGGCGGCGCCGCGGCCGGACCGATCCCGCCGCGCGTCCGGCTCGCCGCGATGAGCTTCGATCCCGCGTTCGCCACCGTCGCCGCGCTCATCATCGGCCTGTGCGTCGGCAGCTTCCTCAACGTCGTCATCCATCGGCTGCCGCGGATGCTCGAGCGCGGCTGGGAAGTGCAGTGCGCCGAGCTGCGCGGCGAGCAGCCCGTCGCTGCGCCGACGTACAACCTCGTCGTCCCGCGCTCGGCGTGCCCGGCCTGCGGCCATCGGATCGCGGCCCGTGAAAACGTCCCGGTCGTCTCGTGGGTGTTCCTGCGCGGCAAGTGCTCCGTGTGCAATGCAGCCATCTCCGCACGCTATCCGATCGTGGAGATCCTCGGCGGCGCGCTCGCCGCGTACGCAATCTGGCGCTTCGGCGCGTCGACCAAGGGACTCACCGCCTGCCTGCTCTTGTGGACGTTGCTGGCGCTGACGTTCATCGACGTCGATACCCAGCTCCTGCCCGACGACCTGACGCTGCCGCTGATCTGGGCGGGACTCCTGGTCAACCTCTGGGGCACATTCGTGCCGCTGGCATCGGCAGTCATCGGCGCTGTCGGAGGTTACCTGTCGCTGTGGGCGGTCTACTGGCTGTTCAAGCTGATCCGCGGCAAGGAAGGGATGGGCTACGGCGACTTCAAGCTCCTCGCGGCGCTGGGTGCCTGGATGGGTTGGACGATGCTGCCGCTGATCGTGCTGCTGTCGTCCGTCGTCGGCGCCATCGTCGGCATCGCGCTGATCGCGTTCAAGGGCCGCGACCATAACGTGCCGCTCGCGTTCGGCCCGTACCTCGCCGTCGCCGGCATGATCGCGTTGTTCTGGGGCCCCGCGCTCGTCGCGCTGTACTCGCAGTGATGCTCGTCGTCGGCCTCACCGGCGGCATCGGCAGCGGCAAGTCGGCCGTCGCCGCCGCGTTCGCCGCGCGCGGCGTCGAGGTCACCGACACCGACCTCATCGCCCACGCGGTGACGGCGACGGGGGCGCCCGGCTTCGCCGCCGTCGTCGCCGCGTTCGGCCCGGGCGTGCTCGACCGCGCGGGGGCGCTCGACCGCGCGGCGCTGCGCCGGATCGTGTTCGCCGACACCGATGCGAGGGCGCGGCTCGAGTCGCTGCTGCATCCGCTCATCAGCGCGGCGGCCCGGCGCGAATGCGCGGGCTGGCACGGCCCCTACGGCCTCCTCGTCGTGCCGCTGCTGTTCGAGCGCGGCGGGCTGACGCGGTTCGTCGAGCGCACCGTCGTCGTCGACTGCCCCGAGGACGAGCAGATTGCCCGAGTGACGCGCAGGAGCGGACTCCCGGCGGCGGACGTGCGGGCGATCATGGCGGCGCAATTGCCGCGCGCGGAACGGATCGCGCGGGCCGACGATGTCATCGACAACGGCGGGTCGCCGGAGGCGATCGGCCCGCAGGTCGAGGCGCTGGACCGGGTGTACCGCGAGCTGGCGGAGAGCCGCGCGGCCGATCCGGGCACCGGCGCATGAATTGCGGTCCCGATTGGGGCAGAATGGCGGTCTGATGCAGTTCCTCACCGCCGCCGGCACGCCGTGATCCGCTACGAGCATCCGCTGAACGAGCGCATCCGCACGCTGATGCGGCTCGAGGATCTCTATCAGCGCGCGCGGTTCTTCGCCGCGCAGCCGGCCGCTCCGGACCACCACGCAGCACTGCTTGCGCTGTTCGAGATCACCGACGTCGCGGCGCGCGCCGATCTGAAGACCGACATCCTGCAGGAGCTCGAGCGGCAGAAGCAGTTGCTCGCCCCGTTGCGCGGCAACCCGGCGATCGAGGCGAGCGTGCTCGAGACGCTGCTGGCGGAGATCGACCATGCCGGCGCGGCGCTGCTCGCGCAGGCCGGAAAGGTCGGCGCGCACCTGCGCGACAACGAGTGGCTGATGACGATCAAGCAACGCACCGCGATCCCCGGCGGCGTCTGCGAATTCGACCTGCCGGCCTATCACTACTGGCTCAACGCCGATCCCGAGGCGCGGCAGAACGACCTGCGCGCCTGGATCGAGCCGTTCCTGCCGATCCACGACGGCCTGGCGATCATCCTGCGCCTGTTGCGCGACAACGGCCGTGCGAGCCGGCAGATCGCCTACCGGGGCGTGTTCCAGCTGATGCTGACGACGTCGAAGGTCGCCCAGCTGCTGCGTCTCACCGTCGGCCGCGACCTTCCGTGCGTGCCGGAGATCAGCGCCAACAAATACGCGCTCAACATCCGCTTCATCGGCGTGACCGGCATGGACCGCGGCACCGTGT
>JBDTVU010000100.1:0-12632 GCA_040007035.1 Betaproteobacteria bacterium
TGAAGTAATGGGGTCAGTGTAAGTTATCAAATGAAAGTAATGGGGTCGGGAAATTTATCAGGATTGATAATTTACTCCGACCCCATTTCCGCCGAGAATGACCGGACGTTCACGCGACGAGCGGATGCATGTCGTTCCTCTGGCCTCAGGTGCTGTGGCTCGTGCCGGTCGTGCCGGCGCTGGTGGCGTTCTATCTCTGGCTGCTGCGCCGCCGCTCGCGCGTGGCGATGCGCTTCCCGGGCGTGGCGATGGTCCGCGACGCGCAGGGCGGCGCGGCGCGCTTCCGGCGCCACGTCCCGCCGCTGTTGCTGCTGCTCGCATTGACCGCGCTGATCGTCGCCGCGGCGCGTCCGAGGGCGACGATCACGCTGCCGTCCGAACAGCGGACGGTCATCCTGGCGATGGACGTCTCGCGCAGCATGCGTGCCACCGACGTCGAGCCGAGCCGCATCGCCGCCGCGCAGGAAGCGGCGAAGGGATTCGTCGCCGAGCAGCCGGCCGACGTGCTCATCGGCATCGTCGCCTTCGCCGGGTCGGCGACGTTGGTGCAGAAGCCCACGCGCGACCGGGAGGCGCTCGCGGCGGCCATCGACCAGCTCCAGCTGCAGATCCACACCGCGATCGGCAGCGGGATCATCGTCGCGCTGGCGACGCTGTTCCCCGACCACGGCCTAGAGGCGTTCGACACGCCATTCGGCGGCCGGTCGACGTGGGAGGCCCCCCGCAGCACGCCGATCGACGCCCCGCGCGCCGCGCCGGCGAAGGAGTGGAAGCCGGTGCCGGCCGGCTCGTATCCGCATGCGGCGATCATCCTGCTCACCGACGGGCGGCGCACGATCGGGCCGCACCCGCTCGACGCCGCGCGCCTTGCCGCCGAGCGCGGCGTCAAGGTCTACACCGTCGGCTTCGGCAAGGCCGACGGCGGCATGGCGGAAATGGACGGCTACTCGGTCTACATGCGCTTTGACGAGGAAACGCTGAAGGCCGTCGCCGCGCTGACCGCCGCCGAATACTTCCGGGCAGGCAGCGCGGTCGAGCTGCGGAAGGTGTACGAGGGGCTGAACACCCGCTTTGTCCTCGAGCGCAAGCCCACCGAGATCACGGTCTTCTTCGCGGCGGCGGCGGCCGTGTTGCTGCTGGTGGCGGGCGGCCTTTCGCTCGCCTGGCATCGGGTAGGGGCGGCATGATTCCTGCATGGTGGTAACCTCGGGGCAAGGAGCAGGAGGGCAAGGAATGACCGAAGCGATGTCCGGGACGTTGCAGCAAGCCATCGATGCGGGTGATTCGGCCCGCGTGCGTGTCCTGCTCGCTGCCGGCGCCGATCGCGATGCCCGCGACGCCGACGGTGCGACCGCGCTGATGCGTGCCGCCCACGCCGGTCACGCCGACGTCGTGCGCGCGCTCCTCGATGCCGGTGCCGACGTGAACGCCGCCGACGCGCGCGGATGGGGACCGCTGACGAAGGCCGTCTACAACGCCGAACTCGATCGTGGCTTTGCCGACATCGTGCGCATGCTGATCGACGCGGGCGCCGACGTCGAGGCGCCGATCGGGTATGGCATCCGGCCGCTGATGCTGGCGGCGGGCTACGGCGAGGCGGCGGTGGTGCAGGCGCTCCTCGGCGCCGGCGCCGACGTCCTCGCCCGCAACGACGGCGGGCTGACCGCGCTGATGATGGTGAAGGAAAAATTCTACGTCGACGTGATCAACCTGCTGCACGAGGCCGAGCGCGATCGCGGCGTCGACGAGGGCAGTTGCTCGACCAAGAACGCACCGGGCTCGAACGTGGTCACCTTCCTCAAGCCGCTGGCGCGGACGCCGGAACGCTGACGGGAACGACCGAAGCAACGGGGCCGGACGATCTCATCGGTCAGCCGACCATCGATAACTTACACTGACCCCATTACCCCCATGATGCTCCGGAGAATCGCGTGTGCCGCCATGCTGTGCGCGGCGGTGGCGAGCGCTGCGCAGGCTGCGACGGTGATCGGCACCGGCACGCCCGCGTCGTGCACGAGCGCGGCCGTGCGCAAGGCGGTCGTCGCCGGCGGCAAGGCGACGTTCAACTGCGGGCCGGATCCGGTCGTCATCGAGTTCGACCGTTGTGCCACCGTCTCGGCCGTCCTGACGCTCGATGGCAACGGCCTCGTCACGCTGCGTGGCACCGACGTTTGCACCGACGCCCAGTTCTTCTCCGTCACGACGACGGGAACGCTGACGCTGACCGGTCTCGTGCTGTCCGATGCGACGGGCACGGCGATCCGCAACGACGGCACGACGGTGATCGAGGATTCGATGCTGCAGGGCAACGGCACGCCCGACTCGCCGACGGCGCCGGTCGTCAACGGCGGTGCCATCGTCAACAACGGAACGCTGACGGTCAGGAACAGCGCGTTCGTCGAGAACCGCACGACCGGGAAGGGGGGCGCGATCTTCGCGTCGTCAACGGCGAAGATGACGATCATCAACACGTCATTCGTCGGCAACAGTGCGGATTCGGGAGGCGCGCTGTACGTTTCGCGCGGGCTGGTCGTCAATGGCACGTTCGTCCGCAACCGGGCGGTGACCGATGGTGGCGCATTCGCCAATGCGCGGCCGGACACGCTGGGCGCCACCCTGCGCAACACGCTCATCGTCGGCAACGTGAGCGGCGAGCCGGACGGAAACTGCGCCGCGGCGCGGCCCGAGGGCGCCGCGTCGGTCGTCGTCGACGGCGGCGGCAATTTCCAGCATCCCGGCGTTGGCTGCGGCGCGACGATCGCCACCGTCGATCCGCGCGTGCTTCCTGCGGGCTACTACGGCGGCCACACCGTCGTCGCGCCGCTCGCGCCGGGCAGCCCTGTCGGCGATGCGGGCGTCCCGGTGCTCTGCCAGCCAGACGATCAGCGCGGCGCTCCCCGCAACCGTGTTTCGAGCGGCGGTTTCACGATCTGCTCGCCGGGCGCCGTCGAACTGGCCGCGTCCGACGTCGATCCGAGACAGACGGCGATCGAGTACTACTACCCCGCGCGCGATCATTACTTCATCACGCCGCTGCCGGCGGAGATCCAGGCGCTCGACGGCGGACGCTTCCCGGGGTGGACGCGTACCGGCGGCACGATCCCGGTGCTCGTCGACACCGGGCAGCAGATTCTTGCCACGTTCCCGGTCTGCCGGTTCTACGGCCTTCCCGCAGCGGGCCTCGACTCGCACTTCTTCTCCGCCACACCGCTGGAATGCCAGCAGGTGATCGAACGCTTCCCCGGCGCGTGGCTGCTGGAGACGACGTCGCTGTTCTCGATGCACCTCCCCGCGGCGTCCGGCGCGTGTCCCGTCGGAACGGATCCCGTCTACCGGCTGTTCAACAACCGGGCCGACGTCAACCACCGCTACACGACGTCGCCGGCGACGCGCAGCCAGATGATCGCGCAGGGATGGATTCCGGAAGGCGTCGGCACCGGCGGCGTCTGGTGCGCGTTGCACTGAGCGCAGCGAAACCCGCCCGCCGGTCAAAGGTCGTTCGGGTTTGCCCGCGCCCCCCTTGCGCGCGTAGCCCCGATGCGTGGAATATTGCGGTCGCCAACCCTGTTGGCAACTGCCGGCACCGCGTCCGCGGGAGTGCCGGGACATTCTACGGAGGACGGCAATGCAGAAAGCAGGATTGGCACTCGTTGCGGCGGTCGCGCTGCTTGGATCGGCCGGAGGAGTGCAGGCGCAGCAGTCGGCCATGGGCTTCTTCGTCACCAGCGTCGGCTCCCCCAAGGGCGCGGACTTCGGCGGGCTCGAAGGCGCGGACAAGCATTGCCAGGCGCTGGCCGCTGCGGTTGGCGCCGGCGGCAAGACCTGGCGCGCGTACCTGAGCGCCTCGGCCACCGCGACGTCGCCGGCGGTCAATGCTCGCGACCGCATCGGCAAGGGCCCGTGGACGAACGTGAAAGGCGTCGTGATCGCGAAGGACGTCGCCGAGCTGCATGGGACGAATAACCTGACCAAGCAGACGGCGCTGACCGAGAAGAGCACGGTGAGCAACGGCCGCGGCGACACGCCGAACGAGCACGACATCCTGACCGGAACGCAGCCGGACGGCACGGCGTTCGCCGGTGTCGACGACAAGACCTGCGGCAACTGGACGAAAAGCGGCGACGGGTCGGCGATCGTCGGCCACCACGACCGCAGCGGCCTCGACACGTTGCCGCCGGCGCTGTCGTGGAACTCGTCGCACCCGTCGAACGGATGCAGCGTCGCTGCTCTGAAGTCCACGGGCGGAAACGGCTACCTCTACTGCTTCGCGGCGAACTGAGCGGCGCCGCGTTCGCCGGCGGGCGGGCCGCAGAGGCCCGCCGGTCATCGTGATCGGTTGCCCGTCGCGGGCGTGACTCGCCGCGAGGCGCCCCTCGCTTCGGGACGAAGACGCTACTGCACGTTGAACGCGGTGGTGCTCGCCAGCCACTCGTTCAGGCGGACTTCGGCCTTGTACGGTCCGGGCGACCACCCGCCGGCCGGCACGAACGAAAACGCCGTCGCGAGCGACCCGTTGTAGGTGACGTTCTTCGACTGCTCGGCCGCGGCCTTGCCGTCGGCGGCCAGAAGCGTCACGCCGATCGTCGCCGTCTTCGCCGATCCGTCCGAGTAGACCGAAATGACGATCGTATCGGTCGGCGCGAAGACGCTCGCCTCCTTCGCGACGTGTTCGTACTTGCCGAGGTCGAGTCCGCGATGGACGCCGGTGATCGCGACGTCGGCGGGCTTGGGAACGACCTTCGGCGGCGGTTGCGGCGCGGGCGCCACTGCCCTCGGCGGCGAGGCCGCGACGTTGGCCGGCGGCGGCTCCTGCTTGCCGCAGGCCGACAGCGCAATCGTGACGACTGCGGCGCCGGCGAGGCGAAGGCACTGCGAAAAAAGCGGTCGGATTGTCGTAGCTCGCATGGCGGTTCCTTCCTGGGGTTGCGGCTGATTTCAGTCGCCGGACTTGATGTTGTTGTCCTTGATGACCTTGGCCCAGCGGGTGATCTCCTTGCGCACGAAGGTATCGAGCTCGTTGCCGGGGGCGCCGCTGACGTCGATGCCCTGTGCCGATAGCTTCTCGCTGACAGCCGGCGTGTGCACCGCCTTGGCCAGCTCGTCGTAGATCCGCTTCGCCACCGCGGGCGCCATGTTGGCCTGCGCCTAGACGCCCCACCACGTGTACGCCTCGAAACCGGGGACGCCCTGATTCGCGATCGCCTCGGCGCCCGGCCATGCGGGGTCGGGCTTGGCCGACGTCACGGCAATCGCGCGGACCCTGCCCGACTTGACGTGCGGGCTCACCAGGAACACGGAGCCGATGGCGAGTGGCACCTGATTGCCGATCGCGTCGTTCATCAGCGGGCCGCCGCCGCGGTACGGGATGTGGTTGAACTCGACGCTGGGCTGGTTGCCGAGCTGCGTCATCGTCAGGTGGCCGATGCTGCCGCCGCCGATCGTCCCGTACGACACGCTGCCAGGCTTCGCCTTCGCCGCGGCGACGACGTCGCGGAACGACTTGTACGGCTGGTCGACGTGGGTGACGAGCGCCATCCCGCCGGTGCCGATCAGCATCAGCGGCGTCAGGTCCTTCAGCGTGTCGAAGGGGAGGCCCGGAATGAGCGACGGATTGACGGCATGCGTGTCGAACACGACGCCGATCGTGTAGCCGTCCGGGTCCGACTTCGCCAGCGCGGCGGTGCCGATCGAGCCGGACGCGCCGCCGCGGTTGTCGACGACGAACGACTGGCCCGTTTGCACCGAGAGCTGCTGCGCGAGGATGCGCGACACCTGGTCGACCGATCCGCCGGCCGGGAAGACGGCGATCACCTTGACCGGCTTCGTCGGCCACGCCTGCGCGGCGGCGGTGGGAGCAATGCCCGCAGCGAGGGCGAGCGCCGACACGAACAGAGCGATTCCGATCGGGTTCATGCGGGTCCCCGGGGGCCGAAGGGAATCGGCGCAGGTTAGCACGCCTGACGGCACTGAACCGCCGACGCCCGGCGCGGTCGAACCCGGTACGCCGACGGATCGGCACGGCGGGGATTCGTGTCGGAGTGTTACCGCCCCCATTTCCGTGACAACGCCGGACCGGTCCCGGGCGTTAGGGTTCGCAGGGCATCGGCGCGAACCCCGCGTCCCGTTCGGGGCAACAGACAGGAGCCAATCAAATGACACCCAAGCTGAAAGCCATGCTGGTCGTCGCCGGAACGATCGTCGCGACGCAAGCCGCGGCGCAGGTCACGTTCTACGAGGGCGAACACTTCCGCGGTGGAACCTTCCGCGCCGAACAGGCGGTCGGCAATTTCGACCGGATCGGGTTCAACGACCGCGCGTCGTCGGCGATCGTTGAGGGCGGAAGCTGGGAAGTGTGCGAGGACGCGGGCTTCCAAGGCCGCTGCACCGTCCTGCAGCCCGGCGACTATTCATCGCTGGGACCGATGGGCCTCAACAACCGCATCTCCTCTGCGCGGCCGGTCAGCGACAACGTACGGTACCCGAACGAAGTGCCGCCTCCGCCTCCGGTGGCCGTGTACGAATACCGCCGGGTCCCGGGCGAGCGCCTGTTCGAGGTTCCGGTGTCGTCGGTGCGCGCGGTCGTGGGCCCGCCGGAGCAGCGCTGCTGGGTCGAGCGGCAGCAGGTCGTCGAACCCTCGCAGCCCAACGTGCCGGGCGCGATCGTCGGCGCGATCATCGGCGGCGTGCTCGGCCACCAGGTCGGCGGCGGGCGCGGTCAGGATGTCGCGACCGCGGGCGGCGCGGTGGTCGGCGGCGCGATCGGCGCCAACGCGGGCCGCGGCGGCAGCGCCGTGTACGGCCAGGACGTCCAGCGCTGCGAGGCGGTGCCGGGTTCGTCTCGGGCCGAGTACTGGGACGTCGTCTATCACTTCCGTGGCATCCAGCACCGCGTGCAGATGAGCGCGGCGCCGGGACCGACGATCTGGGTCAACGGCGCGGGCGAGCCGCGCGGGTAGCGGCGGCGGGCGCGGGGCCGGCGGCGCTACATCGGCCGGACGAACCGCAGCACGAACTTGTCGGTCGGGCTCGTGCGCGGCGGGTTCGACGTATCGGTGCGCGGATCGGCCGGATTGCGCAGGTAGTCGCCCTCGGCGTCGAGGACGAAGCCCGCCTGCTTCAGTTCGTTGCGGACGATCGCCTCGTCGATCCGGTGCAGCGACTTGCCGACGCCGATGTCGGCATCGGCCACTGCCGAGTGGTCGACGACGACGAGCCGGCCGCCGGGCTTCAGCGCCGCGTAGAGCCGGCGATCCATCTGCGCGCGATCGACGGGCAGGTACGTGATGTCGTGGTAGTTGAGGACGATCGTGATCAGGTCGAGCTTCGGCGCTTCGGCCGGCACCGGATCGTCGAATGGCCGCGCGACGACGGTGATGTTTGCCTGCGGCTGATCGGCGAGCCGCTTGTTCAGCGCCACGCTCGGCTGCGGCGTCTGCGCCCACACCTTGCCGGTCGGGCCGACGGCGAGTGCAAGGAGCTGCGTCGTGTAGCCGCCGCCCGCCGAGATGTCCATCGCCTGCATTCCTGGCTTGACCTGCGTGAACGGCAGGAACTCCGCCGGACGCCGCGCTGCGTCGGTCCGCCGGTCCTGGTCGGTGCGGATCGGGCTCGCGATGACGACGCGATAACGTGCGGCGGCGGTCGCCGCGTCTTCGGCGGGCTGCGTCGCGCAACCGGCTGCGGCGGCGAGGACGAGGACGGCTGCGACGAAGGGAACGAATGGGCCGGGCAGGCGGCGGATCGCGGCGTGGTCGAGGGTGGGCATCGTTCGCTCCAGGGAAGACTTGCCGGGTGGCGGAGCGGAATGGTAACCCGGGAAAGTAGGGTCAGACTCGACTTCTTCGGAGTCCGCCATTCCGTTCGCCGTGCGCGCGAGCGGCCCACGATGGCGGACGCCAGGCACCACGCGCAGAAAGTCGAGTCTGACCCTACTTATTGTTTGACGTCCGGAAATCCGGCGCGTACAGTGAACCAAATGGTTCACTATTCACCTGCCCGTCTCGACGCCGTGTTCGGCGCGCTGGCCGACCCGACCCGGCGCGCCGTGCTCGCGCGGCTCCGTCACGGCGAGCGTGCGGTCGGCGCGCTGGCCGAGCCGTTCGGGATGTCGCTCACCGGCTTCATCAAGCATCTCGCGATCCTCGAGGATGCGGGGCTCATCGCACGGAAGAAGGTTGGCCGCGTGGTGAGCTGCCAGTTGCAGGGAGGCGCGCTGAAGGGCGCGCTCGAGTGGCTGGATCGGCACGAGGAATTCTGGAATGCCCGGCTCGACCGTCTGGGCGCGCATCTGGACCGAAAGGAGAAGGAACAATGGACATCGCAATCGACGACAAGACCAGCCTCCAGATCCGGCGGATCTACCCGCAGCCCGTCGCCGCCGTCTACGCCGCGTGGACTGACCCGGCGCAAATAAAGGGCTGGATGGGGCCGACGGACGCGTTCGGCGAAACCGAGGTCGCCATCGACGTCCGTGTGGGCGGCCGCTATCGCTACGTCATGCATTCGCCCGACGGCGTGGTGCATCGCGTGGGCGGCGCGTTTCGCGAGATCGTTCCCAACCGCAAGCTCGTCTACACCTGGGCGTGGGAGAGCACGCCCGAGCGCGAGTCGCTGGTGACGGTGGAATTCAAGCCGTCGGGGCAGGGCACCGAGCTGCTGGTGACGCATCGGCGGTTCGCGGACACCGAAGCGCGCGACAAGCATCAGCATGGCTGGAACGGCTGCCTCGACCGTCTCGGCAGCCATCTTTCCCGTTAACCGCATCCTCGACCACTTGGAGACTCGACATGGCCAATCCCTTCGTGCACGTGGAACTCAGCACCACCGACGTTGCCAAGGCGAAGAAATTCTACGCGCAGCTTTTCGACTGGACGATGGAAGACGTCGCGATGGAGGGCGGCACCTACACGATGATCAAGGTCGGCGAGGGCACCGGCGGTGGCCTGATGAAGCACCCGATGCCAGGCGCACCGTCGATGTGGCTGTCCTACGTCCTGGTGGACGACGTCGATGCCGCGACCGCGAAGGTCAAGGCGAACGGCGGCACCGTGACGAAGGACAAGACCGAGGTCATGGGCATGGGCTGGTTCGCGCTGATCGTCGATCCGACCGGCGCCACGCTCGGCTTGTGGCAGACGAAGAAGATGTAGGGTGGTCGCGCTACCCCGCCGGTCGGGCCGCCACGACCGAGGCGACGCACCTTCGGCGCTCCACGGTCGAGCGCCGAAGGCCCGCGCGGAGTCCGAGCTATTTCTTTGCCGAATTATGTAGGGTCAGACTAGACTTTCGCAGTTGGGCAACGAAGGTCCACGCCGCACTGAACTCGGCGGCTGCGTACATGAACGTGCGCCACCGCCACAAGCAGAAAATCGAGTCTGACCCTGTTTATCGATTACTTCCCGTCGTGATCGGAATCGCCGGGCGTCGCGCGTTCGACGAAGTCGCTGACACGCTGCCAGGCGTCGCGGGTTGCGTGCTTGGCGTTCTCCCACGTCAGCTTTGACGTGCCCTTCGCGGAGTCCCAGTCACGCATCAGCTCGGGTTCCGCCTGGTCGAACGTGCGGCCATCGTATCGTCCATAGGCATCCACGCCGTAGCGATAGGCCGGACCATACTCGTCGAACGTCGCTCCGCTGGTGACATAGGGTCGGCTCGAATAATTCTGCCGCCAGTAAGTGGTCTCGGCGGTCGGGTCGACCAGCTTGGCGATCTCATTGCCGGCCACGCCGCCGGCTACGGCGCCTGCCAACGCGCCCGCAACGGTGCCCACGGGGCCCGCCACCGTGCCCGCAAGTGCGCCGGCTGCGGCGCCCCCGGCAACCGCGCCGATGCCGGTTCCAACCGGATGCGCTCCGAGCGTACTCGAGGTCGGGTCGCGGTCCAAAGTCTTGTTCCGGTCGCGTTCGAAAGTGCTGTTGGTCATAGTCGTCTCCAATTGATGTTCCGATCTGGTCGCCTTCGGTTCCGCCATTGCGGTCCAACGCGATCAATTCAGTGTCTGCAATTGGGTTCCGCGTGTCTGTGCGATGGCACACACATCCCACTCTGTTCGCCAGCGAACAGCGCGCCATGGACGACAAGAACACGATAACTACGGCGCCAAGCTGAGCGCTTGGACGAGAACGAGAAGTTCATGACGGAACCCAGAAGGAACCAGCGTTATCCGAAGCGGCGCCAGGAACATGCGTACCACGCCGCAGCCCATGCAAAAGCCGGCACTGTGGCGGAGGCGGGCAGGACGGCCTACCGCGCAGAGTTCGAGCGCGATTACGGCCCGGACTTATGTGCCGGCGTTCGTGAAATTCGAAGGGCCGTCACCGTGACGGGCCCGGTCTGGCGAATCGAGCTGGCGAGCCTCCGCTGGCCCGGGTAGGCGGTGCGATGTCCTTCCCCGACCATGCGCGCTTTTGCCGCGCTCCAGATGTGCAAACCCCGCCACGAGGGCGGGGTGAGCGCGGCAGGTTCAGGATCTCAGGACTTGCCGTATTGCAGTTTCGCGTTGCTGACGCATGAATCCTTCGTGGAACCCGCAAGCGCGTCGCACTTTTCGAGCGCGACCTTGTAATCCGCGTTGCGCTTGTCGGCGGCCGCATCCTTGCGCGCTTCAGCCTGCTTCGTCGCGGCGTCCTGCTGCGCCTCGGCCGTGACGCGGTCGACCTTGGCGTTGGCCTTCGCCTTGACCAGCACGGCGTCCGCTTCCTTCACGCAGACGTCCTGGGCGTTGCCCGCCAAGTTGTCGCACTTCTCCTTGGAGACGTTGTAGGTTGCCTGGGCCCGCGCGTCGCGCGCACTCTCGCGTGCCGCCGGCGTATTCTTGTAGGCGGCTTCCGCGTCGGCTTTGGCGACCATTTCCTTGCCGTTGGCTTCCGCGAGGCAGATGTCCTTGGCGTTGGCGGTTCGCGGTGCGCACGCGTCCTTGTTGAACTTGCCTTGCGTCTCGGCGTTCTTGATCGCCGTGTCGTAAGCGTCCTTGGATATCGGCGCCGCCGGATACATCGGCTTCGCGGCGGCGATCGGCGCAGTCGATTGTGTCGCGCAGCCGGCAAGACCGATTCCGGCGGACACGAATAGTGCAATCATCAGTTTGGACATGACATTTCCTTGGGTTCAAGAGCGGTATGCGAAACTTACGTGCGATGCCCGATCGCGTCTGTACGCTGGCGCACGTTAAGGCACGTAAAGGGGCTTGGCCCCTTTGTTGTCGCGTCCTGGCCGTCGCGATCGGCGTGGTCGGCTCCGCTGCCGCGGCCGACAACGACGCCGACTATTCGCAGCGCCTGGCGACGCTGTTGAATCATTACCGTGCAAGCCTCGGGCGTCCCGCGTTAGCGGTCGATGCGACCATTGCCGGCCTTGCCCGCGATCACAGCGCGGCGATGGCAAAGGCAGGACAACTGCACCACGACGACTTCCCGTCGCGCGTGCGGCGGTCGGGATTTGCCCTGTGCGTCGAGAACGTCGGCTGGAATTATCGGTCGCCAGAAGGCCAGTTCGAGGGCTGGCGCGGCTCACCAGGACACGACCGCAACATGCTCGATCCGCGCGTTGACCGCGTGGGCATTGGCGTAGTCGGGGGCTACGCAACGATGATTGCCTGCGGCAAATAGCACCGGGAAAACAGGGGCAGACGCTACTTCTTGCGGGGTCGTCTTTCCGGTCGCGGGATTGTCGCGATCGGCCCCAGGGACCGGCGCGGGCGGAAAGTCGAGTCTGACCCTGCATACAGCGCATTGTTTGGCGTAACCTTCGCGACGGCCGCGAGGCCGCGCAGGATGCGACCCGCCGCGCCATGACCTTCCCACCACCACCGCGAAGGATCGAGACCATGAGAATCCGAGTCGCCCTGTCCAGCATCGGCATCGCCGTACTGATGGCCACCACCAGCTTCGTCAGCACGGCGCAAACGCCGGCTGCAAAGGCGCCCGCCGCCGGTGCTGCAAGCGGACAGGCCTCCGGCACGCTGACGGCCGAGGGCAAGACCGTCAAGCTCGCTTACGCCGCGGCCTTCGTCGACCAGACCGACAAGAACAAGCGGATCGTCCTGATCCTGACCGAGCAGCCCGTGCCGTCAGCGAGCTGGAAGAGCCACTCCGACATGATGACCTATCACCGGAACACCGCGCCGATCGTCGGCCTCGTCTTCCGGATCGACGCGCAGAACGAGGTCGACACCGCCGAATACTTCGTCGACAAATTTCCGACGAGTACCTCCGGGATCTTCCAGGTCGCGTTCGACGGGACGCCCGGCAAGACGCTCGCGGGGACCGTGAAGGCAGCGCCTTCCGCTGCGAAGCTCACGAAGCCGATCAGCATCAACGCGACCTTCAACGCGACGGTGGCTGGAAAGTAGGGTCAGACCCGACTTCTCACCGTCACGCTACCGTCCCTGCCGGAAGACCACGTACAAGGCGACACACAACGCGGCGCCGACGATGTAGAGGAGCCAGGTCCCGCTGACGAGATAGGGGTAGAGCATCAGCGCGACGCCGATCCACTTGGCGGCCGGCAGTTCAGCACGCTTGCCGTACCGATACCCGGCATAGCCGATGATGCCGAACAGCACCAGCCCGACGAGGTACGCCGGGGTGGGCAGGGTGAAGCCCAACGCTTCGAGTGCGACCAGTTGGTCCATG
>JBDTVU010000101.1:0-12438 GCA_040007035.1 Betaproteobacteria bacterium
GGGCTGCTCAAGGTTCTGCTCCCGCCATACGAGGCGACGTGCGGGTGCAAGGTGCGGGTGATCTCCGTGGGCACCGGCAAGGCGCTCGAACTCGGCCGCAACGGCGACGTCGACGTGGTGCTGGTCCACGCCCGGCCGTCGGAAGACAAGTTCGTCGCCGAGGGCAGCGGCGTCGACCGGCGCGACGTGATGTACAACGACTTCATCATCGTCGGTCCCGACGACGATCCGGTCGGGGTGAAGGGGATGAGGGACGTGTTGGCGGCGATGACGAAGATCGCGGCTTCCGGCCGACCGTTCGTCTCGCGCGGCGACAACTCCGGCACCGACCAGATGGAGAAGGCTTGGTGGCAGGCGGCGGGCATCAAGCCGCAAGGTGCGTGGTACGTATCGGCCGGCCTCGGCATGGGCGAGGTGCTGACGATGGCGGCGGAAAAGCGCGCGTACACGCTGACCGATCGGGCGACCTACGCCGCGTACCGCGCGAAGACCGGCCTCGCGATCGTGGTCGAAGGCGACCCGCGGATGTTCAACCCGTACGGGATCATCGCCGTGAATCCAAAGAAGTATCCCGGCGTGAATTACGCCGGCGCACTCGATTTCATCGGCTGGATCACGTCGCCGGAAGGCCAGCGTCGGATCGCTGAATTCCGCGTCGAGGGCGAGCAGATGTTCTTCCCCAGCGCGAAGTAGCCGCGGCGTGCAGTTGCGGAGGCATGCCGCCGCGGTGACGCGTCGTGGAGGTGGCGTCCGGGTCGTCGGGGCGCGGCGAGTATAATCGCGCTTTACGTCCCCTGCGCCGGACATGCCGCACCTTCTCACGCTGCGCGGGCGTCACGCGCTCACACCGTTTCGCGTCGCCAAGCTCTTCGCTGCGCTCGCGGCCTCCCGTCCCGACCACACCGTTTCCGGCGTCGCTGCCACGTTCTGGCATTTCGTCGAGACCGACCGCGCGCTGACGCCAGCCGAAACGTCGACGCTCGAGCGGATCCTCACGTATGGCCCGCACGACGAGGTGGCAACCGATGACGGCGCGCTGCTGGTCGTCGTCCCCCGGCCGGGAACGATCTCTCCCTGGTCGTCGAAGGCGACCGACATCGCGCGCAATTGCGGACTCGCCGCCGTCAAGCGGATCGAGCGCGGGACGGCGTACCGTATCGCCTGCCGCGGCGGCGCGGCGCTTGCCTCCGACGACCGTGCGGCGCTGCTCCCGCTCGTCCACGACCGGATGACCGACGCGGTGCTGCCCGCGCTCGACGATGCCCGCGCGCTGTTCGCGCATTTCGCGCCGAAGCCGCTGACGACGATCCCGCTCCTCTCCGGCGGTCGCGCGGCGATCGAGACGGCGAACGCGGAGCTGGGCCTGGCCCTCGCACCGGACGAGATCGAGTACCTCGAAGCGAACTTTCGGCGTCTGGGTCGCGATCCGACCGACGTCGAGCTGATGATGTTCGCGCAGGCCAATTCCGAACACTGCCGGCACAAGATCTTCAACGCGAACTGGATCGTCGACGGCGTGCCGCAGCAGAAGAGCCTGTTCGCGATGATCCGCCACACGCACGCGACAAGCCCCGCCGGCACCGTCGTCGCGTACGAGGACAACGCAGCGGTCATCGAGGGCGCCACGGTGCGGCGGTTCTACCCCGAGGCCGACGGCCGCTACGGTGCGCACAGCGAATCGACGCACATCCTGATGAAGGTCGAGACGCACAACCACCCGACGGCGATCGCGCCGTTCCCGGGCGCTGCGACCGGCTCCGGCGGCGAGATCCGCGACGAAGGCGCGACCGGCGTCGGCGCGAAGCCGAAGGCGGGGCTGACCGGATTCACCGTGTCGCACCTGCGCATTCCCGGCCTGCCGCAGCCGTGGGAGGTGCCGTACGGCAAGCCGGACCGCATCGCGTCGGCGCTCGACATCATGCTCGAGGGGCCGATCGGCAGCGCGTCGTTCAACAACGAGTTCGGCCGGCCGAACCTGCTCGGCTATTTCCGCACGTTCGAGCAGGCCGTCGACGGCGAGGTCCGCGGCTATCACAAGCCGATCATGATCGCCGGCGGCGTGGGCAACCTGCGCGCCGACCACACGCACAAGCAGCCGATTCCCGCCGGCGCATTGCTGATCCAGCTGGGCGGCCCGGGGATGCTGATCGGGATGGGCGGCGGCGCCGCGTCGTCGATGGCCACCGGCGCCAACGCCGCCGACCTCGACTTCGACTCGGTCCAGCGCGGCAACGCGGAAATCCAGCGCCGCGCGCAGGAGGTGATCGATCGCTGCTGGCAGCAGGGCTCCGACAATCCGATCCTTTCGATCCACGACGTCGGTGCGGGCGGCCTGTCGAACGGGTTCCCCGAGCTGGTCCATGGCGGCGGTGCCGGC
The DNA here is from genome assembly GCA_040007035.1 of Betaproteobacteria bacterium. Classification (GTDB taxonomy): domain Bacteria; phylum Pseudomonadota; class Gammaproteobacteria; order Burkholderiales; family Casimicrobiaceae; genus CAIWHR01. The sequence continues at coordinate 2,378 of JBDTVU010000101.1, forward strand.
GCGCGCTTCGACCTCCGTGCGATCCCCTCGGAAGAGCCGGGGATGGCGCCGCGCGAGATCTGGTGCAACGAGGCGCAGGAGCGCTACGTGCTCGCGATCTCCGCCGCCGACATCGAGTGCTTCCGCGCGATCTGCGAGCGGGAACGCTGCCCGTTCGCGGTGGTCGGAACGGCGACCGCCGGTGCGGAGCTGGTCGTCGCCGATCCGCATTTCGGCAATACGCCGGTCGACATGGATCTCGACGTGCTGCTCGGCAAGCCGCCGAAGATGACGCGCGACGTCGTCCATTGGCCGCGCCGTCTCGCGCCGCTCGACCTTGCCGGCGTGACGGTCAGGGACGCCGCGTACCGCGTGCTGCAATTCCCGGCGGTGGCCGACAAGACGTTCCTCGTCACGATCGGCGACCGCACCGTCGGCGGGCTGTGCTCGCGCGACCCGATGGTCGGTCCGTGGCAGGTGCCGGTCGCCGACGTCGCCGTCACGCTGATGGACTTCGACGGCTACGCGGGCGAGGCGATGGCGATGGGCGAGCGCACGCCGCTGGCGCTGATCGACGCGCCCGCTGCGGGACGGATGGCGGTCGGCGAGGCGATCACCAACATCGCCGCCGCCGGCATCGCGAAGCTCGCCGACGTCAAGCTATCCGCGAACTGGATGGCGCCCGCGGGCCACCCCGGCGAGGACGCGGCGCTCTACGACACGGTGCACGCCGTCGCGATGGAGCTGTGCCCCGCACTCGGAATCGGCATCCCGGTGGGCAAGGACTCGATGTCGATGCGCACGACGTGGACCGACGGCGGCGTCGCGAAAGCCGTCACGGCGCCGCTGTCGCTGATCGTGTCGGCATTCGCGCCGGTGGGGGACGCGCGGCGGGTGCTGACGCCGCAGCTCGCGCTGGACGCCGGCGAGACGACGCTGGTCTGGATCGACTTGGGCGGCGGCCGGCAGCGCCTCGGCGGCTCGGCGCTGGCGCAGGTGCATGGGCAGCTCGGCGACGAGGCGCCCGACGTCGACCATCCGGCGCAACTGGCCGTGTTCTTCGACGCGGTGCAGTCGCTCGCCCGCGACGGCACGCTGCTCGCCTATCACGACATCGGCGACGGCGGCCTGTTCGCCACGCTGTGCGAGACGGCGTTCGCGTCGCGTTGCGGGCTCGACGTCGTCCTCGCGCGGGACGGCGACGCGCTCGCTGCGCTGTTCGCCGAGGAGCTCGGCGCCGTCGTTCAGGTCCGCTCGCGCGATTTCCCCGTGCTGGCGATGCGGCTGTCGGCGGCCGGCCTCACCGTCCACCCGCTCGGCCGGCCGACGCTGGACGAACGGGTGCGGATCGCGCAGGACGGCCAGACGTTGCTCGACGAGTCGCGCGTCGACCTCCATCGTGCGTGGTCGGCGACGACGCACGCGCTGCAGCGGCTGCGCGACAACCCCGAAACGGCCGACCAGGAGCACGACCGCATTCTCGATCTGGCCGATCCCGGCCTCGTGCCGGTGCTGACGTTCGACCCGGCCGCGGATGTCGCCGCGCCGTACATCGCCACTGGCGCGCGGCCGGCGATCGCCGTGCTGCGCGAGCAGGGCGTCAACGGCCACGTCGAGATGGCCGCGGCGTTCGACCGCGCCGGCTTCGCCGCGTACGACGTTCACATGAGCGACATCCTCGACGGCCGCCGCTCGCTGGCGGCGTTCAAGGGCTTCGTCGCCTGCGGCGGATTCTCGTACGGCGACGTGCTCGGCGCCGGCGAGGGCTGGGCGAAGTCAATCCTGTTCAACGCCCGCGCCCGGGACGACTTCGCCGCATTCTTCGCGCGGAACGACAGCTTCGCGCTCGGCGTGTGCAACGGCTGCCAGATGATGAGCAACCTGCACGAGCTGATTCCGGGCACCGGCCACTGGCCGCACTTCGTCCGCAACCGGTCCGAGCAGTTCGAGGCCCGCGTCGTGCTGCTCGAAGTGCTCCCCTCGCCGTCGCTGTTTTTCGCGGGAATGGAGGGCAGCCGCATTCCGGTGGCCACCGCCCACGGCGAGGGTTACGCCGAATTCGGCGACGCCGCCCAGATCAAAGCGGCGCGCCCGCTCGTCGCCCTGCGCTTCGTCGATGGTGCCGGCGCGCCGACGGAGCGGTATCCTTGGAACGCCAACGGCTCGCCGGAGGGGATCACCGGGCTGACGACGGCCGACGGCCGGTTCACGATCCTGATGCCGCACCCGGAGCGGGGGTTCCGGACGGTGCAGATGTCGTGGCACCCCGAAAGCTGGGGCGAGGATTCGCCGTGGATGCGGATGTTCCGCAACGCGCGCGTCTGGCTCGGTTGACACGGTTTCCGCCGGAACGCCGCCGGCAACCAGACGGAGGAGCAAGATGGACCTGACCGTGTATTCGATCGACGGCGTGACGCCGGTGGTGGACCCGGGCGCGTTCGTCCATCCGTCGGCGATCCTCATCGGCGACGTCATCGTAGGCGCCGGCTGCTACATCGGGCCGGCGGCGTGCCTGCGCGGCGATTTCGGCCGGCTCGAGATCCGCGCCGGCGCCAACATCCAGGACACCTGCGTGCTGCACGCGTTTCCCGGTCACGACACGCTGGTCGAGGAGGGCGGCCACATCGGCCACGGTGCCGTGCTCCACGGCTGCATCGTCCAGCGAAACGCGCTCGTCGGCATGAACGCCGTGGTCAACGACAACGCGGTGATCGGCGAGTCGGCAATCGTCGCGGCGATGGCGTTCGTCAAGGCCGGGATGGTCGTGCCGCCACGCACGCTCGTCGCCGGAATGCCGGCGAAGGTCATCCGCGCGCTCACCGACACCGAGCTCGCGTGGAAGGTCGAAGGCACGCAGTCGTACGAGCAGCTGACGCGGCGCTCGCTGTCGACGATGCGGGCGACGAAGCCGCTCGCGGCACCGGAACCGGGCCGGCCGCGATTCGAGCTGCCGGAGCTTCTGCCGCTGTCGGTGCTGAAGTCCCGCCAGCGCTGACGCCGGCGCGATTACCGCCGGCCGTCGTTCGCTGCCGCTGCCTGCCGGCGCGGACTGCCGCGCGTATCAGAACCCGGCGGCCTGACCGTCGCGCCGCGGGTCCGATGCGGCAGCGTAACCGCCGTCGATGCGGACGATGAACTGGCCGGCGCCGAAGTCCATGTAGGAATCGTCGACCGACTTCAGCTGATGGCCGAGCATCGCGAGGCCTTCGCGCAGACCGGGCGCGGCAGAGGGTTCGAGGTCGATCGACAGGCCGTCATTGACCTTCCACCGCGGCGCGTCGAGCGCCGCCTGCGGGCTCATCCCGTAGGTCAGCAGGCGGACCAGCGTCTGCACGTGGCCGGGGGGCTGGATCGGCCCGCCCATCACGCCGAACGCGGCGAGCGGCCCGCCGTCCTGCGTGAGAAAGCCGGGGATGATCGTGTGGAACGGACGCTTGCCGCCGCCGATCTCGTTCGGATGCCCGGTCGCGAGCGAGAAGCCGGCGCCGCGGTTCTGCAGGCTGATGCCGGTTCCCGGCACCACGACGCCGGAACCGAAGCCCATGTAATTCGACTGGATCAGCGACACCATCATCCCGCGCTCGTCGGCGGCGCACAGGTAGATGGTGCCGCCCTTTGGCGGCGTGCCGGGTCCGAAATCCTGCGCGCGATGGCGGTCGATCAGCTTCGCCCGCGACGCGAGGTAACCCGGATCGAGCAGCGCGGCGGCGGTGACCTCCATGCTGCGAGGGTCCGCGACGTAGCGGTGGGCGTCGGCGAACGCAAGCTTCATCGCCTCGATCTGCAGGTGCTGGCTCGCGACCGAGTCCGGCGCGAGCGACACGAGGTCGTGCGAGCGCAGGATGCCGAGCGCCATCTGCGCGGCGATCCCCTGCCCGTTGGGCGGGATCTCGTGCACCGTCGCGCCGCCGTAGTCGAGCGCCAGCGGCGTCACCCAGTCGAGCGTGTGGTCTGCGAAATCGGCCAGTGCGTGCAGCGCACCGTGCGTGTGTGCGTGCGCGACCATCGCTTCGGCCAGCTCACCGCGATAGAAGGCGTTGCCGTGGGTGTCGGCGATCCGTTCCATCGACGCCGCCATCGCCGGGCACGCGAAGCGCTCGCCGGCGCGCGGCACGCGGCCTCGCGGCAGGAAATGCTCGGCGAAGCCGAACTCCTTCGGCATCACGTTCGCCGCCGCCGCCCATTTGTCGGCGACGACCGGCGAGACGAGGAAGCCGTCGCGCGCGTAACGGATCGCCGGCGCGAACAGGTCGGCGAACGGCAACGCGCCGAAGCGCTGCGACAGCGCGGCCCAGCCGGATACGGCGCCGGGGATGGTCACCGGCTCCCAGCCGCGGCTCGGCATCGCGGCCATGCCGGCGTAGCGGGCCGGCGTGGCGGCCGCGGGCGCGCGACCCGACGCGTTGAGGCCGACGAGCGCGCGACCGTCCCAGACAATCGCGAACAGGTCGCTGCCAAGACCGTTGCTGCACGGCTCGACGATCGTCAGTGCGATCGCGGTGGCGAGCGCCGCGTCGACGGCATTGCCGCCGCGCTGGAGCATTGCGAGGCCCGCCTGGGTGGCGAGCGGCTGCGATGTGGCGACCGCGTTGCGCGCCAGGATCGGCTGCCGGCGCGACGGGTACGGCGTCGACCAGTCGAAGCTCAACATCGGCGTCGGCTCACTCGGCCTTCACGCCCGACTCGCGGATCACCTTTGCCCACTTGGCCGTCTCGCTCTTCACCGTCGCCGCGAACTCGGCGGGCGTGCCGCCGACCGCATCGGCGCCGAGGCCGGCGAGCCGCTCGCGGAAATCCGGCGCCTTCAGCGCGGCGTTGACTTCGGCGTTGAGCTTGGCGACGACTTCCGGCGGCGTCCCCGCCGACACGAACACGCCGAAATAGGTGTCGCTGACGAAGCCCGGGACGCCGGACTCGGCCACCGTCGGCAATTCCGGCACGAGCGGCGAGCGCTTCGCGCCGGTGACCGCCAGCGCTTTCAGCTTGCCCGACTTCACGTGCGGCAACGCCGACACGAGACTGTCGAAGAGCATCGCCACCTGGCCGCTCATCAGGTCGGCCAACGACAGCGCCGTTCCGTTGTACGGGACGTGAGTGGTGTCGATGCCGGCCATCGACCGGAACAGCTCGGCGGTGAGGTGGACGATGGTGCCGCTGCCCGACGACGCGTAGTTGAGCGCGCCGCGCGACGAACGGGGCTGCTTCATTCCTCTTCCTGGAATGCCTGCTGCCGCGTCCTCCGGAACGCGGGGGCGATGATCAAGAGCAGCAGCAGCGCCGCGAGGATCAGCATCACGAGCGACAGCGGCCGGGTGAAGAAGACCGTCGCATCGCCGCGCGAGAGAAGCATCGCCCGGCGAAGGTTTTCCTCCATCATCGGACCCAGCACGAAGCCCAGCAGCAGCGGCGCCGGCTCGCACTCGAGCTTCATGAAGATCACGCCGAGCAGGCCGAACGCCGCCGTCTGGCTGACGTCGAAATTCGTGTTGTTGATCGAGTAGACGCCGATGCCGCAGAACAGCAGGATCGCCGGGTAGAGCAGCCGGTAGGGAACCTTGAGCAGCTTGATCCAGATCCCGATCATCGGCAGGTTGAGCACCACCAGCATCAGGTTGCCGACCCACATCGACGCGATCAGCCCCCAGAACAGTCCCGGGTTGCTTGTCATGACCTGCGGGCCCGGCTGGATGTTGTGGATCGTCATCGCGCCTACCATCAGCGCCATCACCGCGTTCTCGGGGATGCCCAGTGTCAGCAGCGGGATGAACGAGGTCTGCGCGCCGGCGTTGTTCGCCGATTCGGGCCCCGCCACGCCCTGAATCGCACCCTTGCCGAACTCGTCCGGGTTCTTCGCCACCTTCTTCTCGAGCGCGTACGACGCGAACGATGACAACATCGCGCCGCCGCCGGGCAGCAGGCCGAGGATCGATCCCAGCGCGGTACCGCGCAGCGACGCCGGCCATGCTTTTCTGAACTGCTCCTTCGTCAGCCACAGTCCGCGGACCTTGGCCGTGACCAGTTCGCGCTTCTCGGTGGACTCCAGGTTACTGATGATCTCGGCGAACCCGAACAGCCCCATCGCGACGCTGACCACGCCGAGCCCGTCGGTCAGTTCGGGCACGCCGAAGGCGAACCGCGCGGCGCCCGAATTGACGTCGGTGCCGACGATGCCGAGCAACAGGCCGAAGACGATCATCGAAATCGCTTTCAGCACCGACCCGTGCGCGAGCACGACGGCGCCGATCAGCCCGAGGATCATCAGCGAGAAATACTCGGCCGGACCAAACTTGAGCGCGAGCTCGGACAGCGGAATGGCGACGGTGGCCACCATCACGGTGGCCACCGTGCCGGCGAAGAACGATCCCAGCGCTGCGGTCGCCAGCGCTGCGCCGGCTTGGCCTTTGCGCGCCATTTGGTGGCCGTCGAGGCAGGTGACGGCCGACGACGTCTCGCCGGGCATGTTGAGCAGGATCGACGTCGTCGAGCCGCCGTACTGCGCTCCGTAGTAGATGCCGGCCAGCATGATCAGCGCCGACACCGGCTGTAGCGCGTATGTCGTCGGCAGCAGCATCGCGATCGTCGCCACCGGGCCGATGCCGGGCAGCACGCCGATCAGCGTGCCGAGCATCACGCCGACCAGCGCGTAGAGGAGGTTGATCCCCTGCGTGGCGACGCCGAAGCCGAGCGCGAGGTGATTGAGGAGTTCCACGGCGCGCCCTCAGAACCCGGCCGGCCAGATCGGAAGCTGCAGCTTCAAGCCGACGACGAACACGCCGACCGCGAGCGCCGAAAGCAGGATGCCGCTCACCAGCGATTCGCGGAAGCGGAACTCGTGACTCGCCGCACTCGCCGCCACGATCAGGAAGATCGTCGACAGCACGATGCCGATGTAGTTGAGGAGGACGCCGAACACGGCGACGCTGGCGAGGACGATCACCGTCGGCTTCCATGGCCATCCGGGCAGTTGCGGGCCGTTGAGGCGCAGCGCGCGCAGCGCCAGCACCGAGCCGAGGACGATCAGCAGGATGCCGAGAATGCGCGGGAAATATCCGGGACCCATCCGGGCCGCGGTGCCGAGCGCGTAGTTGCTGCCGATCGCGATCGCACCGATGCCGAACCCGATGAACAGCAGGCCGGCAACGAAATCCTTGGGGTGGCGGATCCGGTTCATGCACTCCTCTGTCGGGCGTGGCCGCGTCGCACCGGGCCGAGGGCGGCGCGCGGCACAGAATAGCACCGAGGCCGCACGCTCGTCCGCGAACTGCCGGAGCGCGCCGGGCGGCGGCCGAGAAAAAAGGGCAGGCCGGCGGCCTGCCCTATGCTTGCCTGCGCAGCGCCGGTCAGACGCCGTTCTTCGCGCGGAGATCCTTCAGGTACGCGTCGAGGTACTGGCCCTGCATCCGTTGCTGGAGCTGCGGCTTGACTTCGTCGTAGCTCGGCACCTTCGCGTCGCGGACGTCGTCGAGCATGATCACGTGCCAGCCGAATTGCGACTGCACCGGCGTTGCCGTGAACTTGCCCTTCTCGAGCTTGACCATCGCCTCGGAGAACGGCTTGACGAAATTCGCCGGCGCGTTCCAGTCGAGGTCGCCGCCTTTGGCCTTCGAGCCCGGGTCCTTCGACCGCTCGGCGAGCTTCTCGAACTTGTCGCCCTTCTGCAGCAGGACGATGATCTCCTTGGCGTCGTCTTCCTTGTCGACGAGGATGTGGCGAACGTGGTACTCCTTGTCGCCGATCTGCGACTTGATGACGTCGTATTCCTTGCGCAGCGCCGCGTCGGGGATCGGGTTCGCCTTCGCCCAGTCGGAGATGTAGGCGCGCACCAGTATCGTCTGCGCCGCCAGGTCCATCTGGGTCTTGACGTCGGCGTTCTTGTCGAGCCCCTTCTTCTTCGCCTCGCGGACCAGCAGCTCGCGGGTGTTGAGCTCCTCGCGGATCGCGGCGCGCATTTCCGGCGAATCCGGCTGGCCTTGCGCGAGACGGTCTTTCAGCAGCGCGTCGAATTGCCCCATCGTGTAGAACGCCTTGCCGGCCGGCGCCGCCGCGGCGGCCTTCGCCGGCGCGGCCTTGTCCTGCGCTTCCGCGGGAACGCCGGCCAGCGCCACGAGCGCGGCAAGGACGGCGAGGGTCAGGGATTGCTTCATCATCGGTGACAGTCCTTTGTGGTTAGGAAGGAAATTCTTCCGGGGTCAGCGCGCGGATCGAGAGCGCGTGGACCGGATGGGGGAGGAGGTCGGCGACACGGTCCAGCACCCGCTGGTGACGTGCCAGCCGCGACAGCCCGGCAAACTGCTCGGACACGATCAGCAGCGAAAAGTGCCCGCCGCCGCCGGCCGCGCCGGCGTGTCCGGCGTGCGCCGCGCTGTCGTCGTCGATTTCGAGCACGGACGGCGCGAGCGGCAGCAGCCGCGCCTTCAGCGCCGAAGCGGTGTCCGGCGCCGCAGCCGTCACGACGCCTCCTCGGTCATGTAGCGCGACAGCCAGAGTCCCTGCGCCAGCGCGAAGCCGAGGAAGAGCCCGATCCCGCCCCAGACCTTGAAGTTCACCCAGGTCTCGGTCGGGAAATGAAAGGCGACGTACCAGTTCGCCGCTGCCATCGCCGCGAAGAACGACACCCATGCCCAGGTCAGCCGCGTCCACACGGCGTCCGGCAGGGCGATGCCCTTCATCAGGTAGGTGAGGAGGTTGCGGCCGAGGGCGAGGCGGCCGACCGCCAGCACGGCGCCGAAGAGCAGGTAGAGCACCGTCGGCTTCCACTTGATGAACGTCTCGTCCTGGAGGATCAGCGTCGCCCCGCCGAAGATCGCGATGATCGCGAACGACAGCCAGTGGACGACCTCGACGCGGCCGCGCATCCAGTGCATCCAGCCGATCTGGACCACCGAGGCGGCGATCGCGGCGGCAGTGGCGACGAAAATGCCTTGCCACTTGAACGCGATGAAGAAGAGAAGGAGCGGAAAGTAGTCCGCGAGCAGTTGCATAACCAACTATTATACCGCTTTTGCCCGCGGCCCGGCTCCCCGGCCGCTTACCCGCGAGCGGGCGCCAGCAGGCGCGCGAGCCGTGCCCGGTCGAACGCCGGGCCGGGATCGGTCTTGCGGCCCGCGGCGATGTCGCTGTGGCCGACGACGTCGGCGATCGGATAACGGCGGCGCAGCGCCTTCGCCAGCCGCGCCAGCATCGTGTACTGCGGCGCCGCGTACGGCACGTCGTCGGCGCCGTCGAGTTCGACGCCGACCGAGAAGTCGTTGCAGCCTGCGCGCCCTTTCCACGCCGACTCACCTGCGTGCCACGCACGCTCAGAGCAACGGACAAACTGGATCAGCGAGCCGTCGCGGCGGATCAGGAAGTGAGCCGACACGCGCAGCCCGGCGATCGTCGCGTAATACGGGTGCGCCGTCGGGTCGAGCCGGTTGGTGAACAGCCGCAGGATGCCGTCGCCGCCGAATTCGCCCGGCGGCAGCGAGATGCCGTGAACCACGAGCAGCGTGATCCCGGCGTCGGCCGGCCGCGGGTCGCAATTCGGCGAGCGGACCTGGCGTGCGAGGTTGGCCACACCCCGGTCGTCGATGGCGAGGCGGCGGGGAGCACCACCGCGGCCGAGCGGGGCGGTCCGATGCAGGGCCATCGGGGCGGTCTACTTGATCCCCAGCCGCTCCATCCGGTAGCGCATCGCGCGGAACGTGATGCCGAGAAGCTTCGCCGCAGCGGTGCGGTTGTAGCGCGTCTTCTCGAGCGCCTCGTTGATCGCCGCGCGCTCGACGCGGTCGAGGTAATCCTGCAGCGGCCACTTGTCGCCGCCGGCGAGTGCGGCGTCGGCGTCGTCGGCGACCGGGGTCAGGTGGAGGTCGTCGGCGGTGATCCGCAGCGGATCGGCGGCGAGCGACAGCCCGCGCTCGAGGATGTTCTCGAGCTCGCGGACGTTGCCGGGAAACGGATAACGCTCCAGCGCGGCGAGCGCGTCCGCGTCGAGCTTGGCCGGCGTCCCGCGCGACAGCTTGGCGAGGATCGCGTTGGCGATCAGCGGAATGTCCTCGCGCATCTCGCGCAGGCTGGGCATCGCCAGCTCGATCACGTGCAGC
>JBDTVU010000102.1:0-12230 GCA_040007035.1 Betaproteobacteria bacterium
TCATCGAAGCCCCCAGGAGATTCGCCGCCGTCAGTCGGCGCCGACCTCGTTGCCTGCCGCGAGGTACGGCGGATTCGCCATCGGCGCCAGCGGCCCGAGATTGGCAAGTGCGTCGACGTCCGGCTCGGGCCCGGTGAAGATGTCCAGCGGATAGCGGTGCATCGGCGGCGGCTCCGGGGTCAGGCGCGGGCGCCGCGCCGCTTCGCCTCGGCGGCAGGCGCGGCGGGCGCACCGCGAAAGGTCAGCGCCAGCTCGAACGCCGCCTTGACGAACGAGAGCACCGCCGCGAATTCCTCGTCGGACAGCCGCCGCGCGCTGTCGCTGCCGCGGTAGATGTTGGCGAACTCGCGCTCGCGTCCGGCCTGCACGGCGAAGCGGCCGATGCCGAGGTTTTCAAGCGTGTGCCAGACCTCCGGGTTGTACGAGCGGGTGAATCGCATCACGAACGACACCGGGTCGTTGCGGCCGAGCACCGAGGCGAGGCGCAGGATGATCTCGAACGGCAGCGCGACCTTGCCGTGCTCGACGAGCTCAAGCAGCGCGGGGTCCTTGAGGCTGATCGCGTCGCCGACTTCCCTCAGGCTCAGGCCGGCCGCCTCGCGCATCCCGCGCAGCACCTGCCCGGTCTTCGCCAGCGCCGAGCGCTGCTCCGGCTTCACCAGGATCGCCTTGGCGGCGCCGATCGACACGTCGGCAGCGGCGCCGGCGATGCCGAGCACCGAATCCGTCCACGAGCGCACCTGATGGGCGAGCCCGACCAGCGTGGACTCGGCGGCCGGCGGTGCGCCCGCACGATCGCCGCGCGCAGCGGCGGACTTGCGACCGGTGGTCTTGCGGGGAGCAGCCATGAAATCTTCCTTCCGATGATCGTGAACAACGGGGCCTATCTTACGGACGGAACCCGCACCTGCGCCAGAGGACGCCCGTTGGCCGTCCGTGGTGCAGGTCGTCCGCGCGGCGGCGACACGCGGACGTCAGGGCAGGACCGAGCGCGCGCGCCACGGCGTCGCCAGCATGCCGCCGACCGTCTGCCAGCGATCGGCCGCGAGTACCGGCACGCCGATGCGCGGCGGGTCGGCCGCGGCCGGCGCGCGATACGTTCCGAATGCGCGATCCCAGAAGGAAAAGACCTGCCCGAAGTTGGCGTCGATGCCGGGAGCATCGGCGGAGTGATGGACGCGATGCATCGCCGGGGTCACCAGCAGCCAGCGGCAGCCGCGCTCGACCCACACCGGCCAGACGACGTTCGCGTGCTGCGCCATCGAAAGCGGGTTCAGCAGCAACGCGCGAACCCCTTCGACCCAGAGTGGAATGCCGAGCACGACCAGTATCCCGGCGACGGCGGCGACGTAGGCGGCCATGTCGAGAGGATGGAAGCGCAGTCCGGTCGTGAAGTCGAGGTGCGGATCCGAATGGTGGACGGCGTGCATCAGCCACAGGGCGTGGATGCGATGGCTGAGCCTGTGGTATGCGTACGAGGCCAGATCGGTCGCGAGCACGCCGGCGACGACGAGCGCCCACAGCGGCCAGTCGAGCGCCGTCAGCAGGCCGGACTGCGCGTCGAGCAGCCGCGCCCGGATGCCGAACAGCGCGCCGCCGACGACGCCGTCGGCGAACACGACCATCACCACGAACAGCCCGACGTTGCGCAGCACGTGCCGACGCCGGTCGGCAAACGCCACCCGCGGGCGACCGCCCTCCCAGATCAGCAGGAAAAGGAATCCGCCGAGCGTGAGCCCGGGGTAGCCGACGCGGACCGCTTCGAGCAGGACCGCCTGCAGGTTCGCCACGCCGGCGACTCGCGCACGTCCGCCGGGCGTGCCGCCGAGGCTACTTGCGCCGGCGCGCGATCCAGCCGCCGATCGCCCCGACGAGCACGATCAGGCCAGCGACGCCGATCTCATCCAGCGCCGGAACCGACTGCACGAACACCACGCTGTTGCTTTGCGCAAACGCCGTCGTCGACACGAGCAGCAGGCCGAGGCTCAGGATACGTTTCATTGGCCGTCCCTTGGTTGGCGGTACAGGCCATTCTCCGCCGACGCCGCGGCGACGGTCAAGCGCGCACAGCGTCGCCGGCGACCTCCGGCACCGGCATCGCGTCGAATCGCCGCCCGAAAGCGCCGCCCGGAAGCGCCGATAATCCGCTGTCCGGCGCCCGTCGCCGGCGCCGTTTTCGCGCCTCCGGAGGCGCACGCCACGTACCCGCCGCCTTCCCCATCGACACCACGACTCCGATGTCGCACCGCCTCGCCCGTGCCGGATTCGTCGCAGCGAAATTTCTCGTCGCGCTGCTCGCGCTCGGGTACGTCGCGTTGTTGGGCGTCCTCTACGTCGCGCAGGAGCACCTGATCTTCCGCGGGATACCGCTGCCCGCCGACCATCGGTTCTACTTCGACACGCGATTCGAGGAGGTCCGCATCCCGGTGTCCGGCGCGTCGCTCGATGCGCTCCACTTCCGGCAGCCCGATCCGCGTGGCCTTGTGTTCTATCTTCACGGCAACGCCGGCAACCTCGAGACATGGACCACCGGCCTCGACTTCTACCGGCAGGTCAACTACGACCTGTTCATCTTCGACTACCGCGGCTACGGCAAGAGCACCGGCCGGATCGGCAGCGAGGACGAACTCAATGCCGACGTGCGCGCCGCGTGGGATTCGATCGCACCGGCGTATCGCGGCAAGCCGATCGTCGTCTTCGGCCGCTCGCTCGGCACCGGGCTCGCCGCGCGGCTCGCGCGCGACGTGGACCCGGCGCTGCTGGTGCTGGTGACGCCGTACACGAGCCTCGCCGCGGCGGCGAAGCGCGCGTACCCGCTGACCCCCGAGTGGCTGCTCAGGTACCCGCTGCGCACCGACGCGCTCATCGGCGACGTCCGCAGCCCGATGCTGCTGCTGCACGGCGCGCAGGACACGCTGATCCCGCTCGCCGACAGCGAGCGGCTGGTCACGCTCACGCGGTCGCCGGCGGAACTCGTCGTCGTTCCCGGTGCCGGCCACAACGACATGCACCGCTTCGCCTCCTATCTCGACGCGCTGGCCGAGCGACTGCTCCGCGCGGGTGGTCGCTGACCGCGCGTCTACGGTCGTCGCCACAGGTCGCGCGGCGGCCGCACTCCGCTGCCGCGCCGCGCATCATCTCGATTCCTCATCGGCGGCGCGGAACTTTGCCCCGCGCCCCCGGGTCGGATCGTGGTCCTGCGCCGTTGTCGACGGTCGCGGAACCCCGGCTGCACGTCGCAGCGCCCTGTTGCAGGAGGTACCCCATGAACCTACGCGGAATTCGAACGTCGCGGCGACGAGCGGCCGCGACCGCGCCACTCGATCCCGTGCTCGCTGCTGCGCCGCTCGAGGCTCGCCCACTCGCCGCGATCGTCGCCAGCGCCTTCGCCCGCGCCGGCCTTGCGCTGAGGATCGACGTGCTGCGCCGGCTGCTGGCCGCAGTGGGTCCGCTTGCCCTCGCCGTCGTCGGTGGCGGTGCCTTCGCGAAATACCTGCGCGAGCCGCGGTGGCCGGCGCTCGCCGTCTCGCTGGAAGATGCTGCGCGAGCGACGTCGTCGCAGGTGTTCGAGCTCGTCCGCTACGTCGAGCAGAGCAACCCCGACGTCGTCGCCCAGGCGCTGGCGGCGCTCGCGCGCGACGCGACGGTGATGGGCGCGCTGGGCGCGTCGGTGGCGGCACTCGTCATCGAGCGGCTGTCGGTGCGCTCCACCGTGGCGCGTGACCCACGCTGACGACCGGTTCGCGCGCGATCGGCGCGCGCGCCATTGCCGCTGCTACTGCCCGTAGTCGTTCCGGTTCACCGTCTGGCACTGCGGCACCTGCCCCCAGTAGCCGTCGCACGCCGAAAGTCTCGCGCGCTGCTCGCAAACGACGCGGCCGATGAACGCCTCTCCCCCGCACGTCGCCATCGCCTCGGCGAATTGCTGCCAACGGTCCGGCGGCGGCGCCTCGCGCGGCGGAGATGGCGGCGGGATCGTCGGCGCCGGGGCCGGAGGTTCGGCGACCGGGCCGAATTCGGCCATCGAATCGCTGCCCGCGATCGGCAGCGGCGTGCGCGGCGCCATGCGCCCGGCGTTCGCAGTCGGTGCCGCATTGCGGACGTCGACCTTTGCCGGAACGTTCGCGCCCGCGTCCGGAATCGCTGCGACCGGCGGCGGCTCGGACGGAGGCAGCGCCAACGGCGCGGGAACGGCGGAAACGGCCGGTACTGCGGTCGGCGCGGCGGGCTCGTGCATCGGCAGCACCAGGCCGGCATCGTGGCGCACGATCGTCGCGGCGACGCCCAGCGCCGCGACGGCAAGGCCGACCACGAGAAGAATCGACGGCATGCGCCTGCGCCGGTGCTCTGGCGCACCGGTCGATTCGCGACCGGCCATCGACTGGGAGCGACCCTTCCTGTCCGCGTGCCTTTTTGTGGCCGACGGCTTTCGCAACAGCGGCTCGAGCTGCGATACCGTCTCGTGGCGCACCCGCTTCAGCGCCGCCTTGCATTGCGAGCACAGCTTCGCCCCCGGACGTGCGGCGTGCCCGCAGATCGAGCACTTCGCCGTCCGCCGCTCGGGCGCAAAGAGGGAAAAAGCCATATCAACCATCGGACGGACCCGTCAGGCCACCACGGAAGGGTTATGACGATGTCATCATAGCACCGGCGGCAGAAAAAGGGGGGCCGGCCGCCATGCAGGTGCAGAGCTACCGGCCGAAGCGGAAGCCCCGCTGCATTTCCGCGCGCGCCGGCGGCCGGCCCGCCACCGCAGGCTACACTTTGCCGACATTTCCCTGCGCGCAACCATCCCTTTGCCCGATCCCGCACCCATGACCGATCCGACCACCAATGCTGCGCTCGCCGGCAAGTACGACGCCGTCGCCTACGACAGCCGGGCGCTGCCGCTGACGCATCCGGACCACATCGCCACGGTGGCGACGATGTTCGGCAACACGGCGGTGGCGCCTGCGGCCTGCCGCATGCTCGAGCTCGGCTGCGCCGACGGTGCCAACCTGGTGCCGATCGCGGCGACGTTCCCGGCGGCGTCGTTCGTCGGCTGCGACCTCTCCCCGCGCGCGATCGCGGCCGGCCGGCGGATGATCGCCGATCTCGGCCTCGCCAACGTCACGCTGCACGAACAGGACCTGCGCAGCCTGCCCGAAGCGCTCGGCACGTTCGACTACATCGTCGCCCACGGCGTCTACTCGTGGGTGCCGGCGCCGGTGCGCGACGCGCTGCTGGCGCTCGCCGCGCGCAGGCTCTCGCCCGACGGCATCCTGTACGTCAGCTACAACACGTACCCCGGCGGCCACGTCCGGCGTGCGGCATGGGACATCCTGCACCACCACGTCGACGCCCTGCCGGACCCGCGAGCGCGGCTCGCCGCGGCGCGCGAGATCGCGTCGCTGCTCGCCGACGAAGGCGCGACCGAAGTCGACACCGATGTGCTGCTGCGCTCCGAGTTCCGGGACATCGCCGCAAGGACCGACAGCCTGCTCTTCCACGACGACCTCGCCGCGCCGAACGACCCGGTCCATTTCCACGAATTCATCGCGCATGCCCGACGCCACGGCCTCGCCTTCGTCGCCGAGGCACAGCCGTGGATGATGTCGACGGCGGGACTCGCGCCGCGGATGCGCCAGTACGTCGCCGGCCTCGATCCGCTACGTCGCGAGCAGTACCTCGACTTCGCACGCTTCCGGCGCATCCGCCATTCGCTGCTCTGCCGCGCCGGTGGCGACACGCGCGTCGAGATCGTGCCGGCACGGGCCGCGACGATGCAGGTCGGCGCGCCACGCGCACTCGTCCGCGCCATCGACGAAGGTCGGCTTCCGGCGAAGGCTGGCGGCGGCGACGCGATCCACGCGCTGCTGTGCGCACTGGCCGAGGACTCCCCGCGCGCGATGACGTTCGCCGAGGCGGCCCGCTTCCTGCACGGGCGCGGCCCGTTGCCGCGACCGGTCGAGACGATGATCGCCGACGCCTGGTTCGGCGGCACCCTCGAGCTGGGAGTCGAGCCGCGCGCGATCGCAGGCGTTCCCGGCCGGCATCCGCAGGCGAGTCCCGTCGCGCGCTGGCAGGCGCAGCGGCAGGAACAACTGACGACGTTGCGCCACGAAGGCGTGCGCCTCGCCGATCCCGTGGCGCGGCAGCTTCTCGCTGCGCTCGACGGCAGTCGCGACCGGGCGCAGCTCGCGGCCGCGCTCGCGCCCGCGCTACCGGGCCGCGACGCCCAGGCGTTCGTCGACGACTACCTGCGGATGTTCGCGCGGCAGGCGCTGCTGCTGCCGGCAGATTGAGCGGGTGCGATGCGGGCACCCGGACTTCAGCGCGCGCCCAGCCGCTCCACGATCCGCGCCGCCGCCGCGAGCGCGGCGCCGACGACCTGGTCCATGTTGTAGTAGCGGTATTGCGCCAGCCGGCCGACGAACGTCACGTCGTCGCACGTTGCCGCCAGCGCCTCGTAGCGCTTGTACTGCGCCTCGCTCTCCGGGCGCGGGATCGGATAGAACGGCTCGCCGTCGGCCCGCGGGTATTCGCGCAGGATCGACGTTCCCGCGTGCGCCTGGCCAGTCAGGTGCTTGAACTCGACGATGCGGGTGAACGGCTCGTCCCCAGGGAAGTTGACCACGGCTGCCGGCTGGAAACGCGGCGTCGCGGGCAGGTGCTCGTGCCGGAACTCGAGCGACCGGTACGGCAGCCGCCCGTACCGATGGTCGAAGTAGGCGTCGATGGGGCCGGTGTAGACGAGATGCCGCTCGCCGAGCGTCCCGCGGACGGTGTCGAACTCGGCGTCGGTCGCGGTCGAGATCCGCGGATGGTCGAGCATCCGCGCAAACAGCGCCGCGTAACCGGCTGCCGGCATGCACTGGTGGCGATCGGTGAAGTACCGGTCGTCATCACCGCTGCGCACCGGGATGCGCGCGGCGACGCCGGCCGCAAGCTGCGCGAGGTCGAGGCCCCACTGCTTGCGCGTATAACCGCGGAAGAAGCGATCGCAGAGGTCCGCGCCCACGCTGCCGAGGACGACATCTTCACTGGTGACGATCGGATCGCGCGGAAGGCGGACGCGTTCGAGGAAGGCGGCGACACCGGCCTCGTCGAGGTCGAGTCCGTACAGCCGGTTGATCGTCGTCCGGTTGATCGGGACAGGCAGCAGTTGCCCGTCGACGCGGGCGAGAACGCGCAGCTCGTACGGAACCCATTCGGTGAATCGCGAGAGGAATGCGAGGATCCGATCGGAGTTCGTATGGAAGATGTGCGGCCCGTAGCGATGGACGCGCACGCCGGCGGCGTCGAATTCGTCGAAGGCGTTGCCGCCGATGTGGGGGCGGCGATCGACGAGATGGACACGCAACCCTACGTCGGCGACGACCCGGGCGACGGTGGCCCCGGCGAAGCCCATTCCGACGACGAGCACATCCAATTGCTCCACGGCATCCCTCGCGCCCGCGATGGCGGCGTCGGTGTCACGCCACCCCGACGACGGCGCCGGATGCTAGCATGAAGCAGTCACCGGAATCCGGACGCGCAATCGCAATGAAGATCGAGCTGAATCACAGATGGTCGACGACCGGATCGACGCGTCCGGCGCCGCCGTCACTTGCCCGATCGTTGCCGCCGGTTCCGGCGGCCTCGGCATTGGCAGCGGAGTTCGGCGCCCGCGCCGTTGCGATCGAGGAGCGCCACCGTGCGCAGACGGCGGCCACGGTCGCCACGTTGCGTGCGAAGTACGCAGTGCCGGTGTTCGGCCGGTTGCCCGTCTGGACCGCAATCGAGATGCTTGCCCGATGCATCGATCCGTCGGACCTGCGCCTGTTCGGCGCGAGCCAGCAGTTGCACGTGCTGCAGATCCTCGACGCGATGGAAACCGAAGGGGCGGCGACCGAGGAATTCGTGCTCGCGGCGCTGCTGCACGATCTCGGCAAGGTGCTGCTGCTCGCCGGCGAGGGGCCCGAGAACGTCGTCTGCTTCAACGAGCCGATCGGCGCCGCTGTGCCCGGCGCCGGCCTCGACCGCTGCACGCTGCAGTGGAATCACGACGAGTTCGCGTGGACGCGGCTGAAGGACCACCTGCCCGACGGCATCGCGTGGCTCATCCGCTACCACAGCATCGACATCACGAAGTGCGAGCCGTACATGGACGTGCGTGACCGCGAGTACCTCGAGCGCTACCTGCGTCCGTTCGCGCGCTACGATCACGGAACGAAGTCGCCGTACAACGTGCCGGCGCGGCGGATCGACGACTACCGGCCGCTGATCGAACGGATCTTTCCGGCGCCGATCCCGATCTGATCCGCTGCCGGTGCGCGGTCAGCGTCCCCAGCGCCGTCCGCGCTCTGCCGGCGGCATCACCAGCACGACGGGCGCCGTTTCGACGCGCGAACGCGACGCGAGGAAGAGCTGCTCGTCGTGCGCGATCCGTTCGCGCAGCAGCACCACGTCGGCCGGGGTTGCCGCGGCGAGCAGGCGGCCATCGCGAGCGATCGCGGCGATGACGCTCGGGGCCTGCCCGCGCGCGATCCCGTACCGCTGCATCAGTGCAGCGCCCTCGTCGGCCGCCGATATTCCGCGGTCGCGCAGCGCGCCGTAAGTCGGGCCGCCGACCGGACGCGTGTGCGTCATCTCGACGTCATCGAGGATCGCGCACCGCATCGGGCCGTTTGCCAGCACCTTCGGCCACACCCAGTCGAGGCCCCATCCGCTCTGCGTTTCCCCCAGCGTGTGGAGGCAGCGCTCGAGGAACTCGCGGCGAAAGCACGGCGCCATGATTTCGACGAAATCGGTAAAACGCGCGCGGAAGCTCGGATACTTGAGCGTGATCCGGTGGCTGTAGAAGCTCGTCCACGAAAGCGCAGGCTGCGCGACCTGGAGCTCGAGTTCGGCAACGATGCGGAACAGCCGCGAGATCCCGTCCTGGCCGATCATCAGGTCGTCGTCGGGCAGCCAGACATGATCGTAGTCGCGCCAGAACGTCTCGCGCGACAACAGCGCGTGGAGCCCCGGGAACTTGAGACCCGGATCGTCGATGCGACGCGCGCCGTCGCCGCGGTACCGCTGCTCGTCACGGCCGAAATAGCTGACGACGAGGTCCCAGTCGCGCGACGCGAGCGACGTCGTCCACGCCGGGTGCAGCGAACGGTCGCCGGCGCGGACGATGACGAGGTTGCGGGGAGATCGTGGCATCGGGAAGCGATCGGTGCGGTCGCACGGCGGCCGCGATCCGCCGCAGCCGGACTCACGATACCATGTGCGCTTTCACCCGCCCTTCGAGGAGAACGAACGATGAGCCCATCCAACAGGACCGCGATCGTCACCGGCGCCGGCACCGGCATCGGCAAGGCTGTTGCCGTCGCGCTGCTCGGCGCAGGTTATCGCGTCGCATTCGCCGGACGGCGCCGCGAGCCGCTCGCGCAGACGGTCGCCGGCACCGGCGCCGCCGCGGATCGCACGCTGGTCGTGCCCACCGACGTCAGCAATCCGGACTCGGTGCGCGCGCTGTTCGCACGGACGAAAGAGGCGTTCGGCCGGCTCGACCTGCTGTTCAACAATGCCGGCGTCGGCGCACCGCCGATCAACCTCGAGGACCTGACGTTCGAGCAGTGGAAGAACGTCGTCGACATCAACTTGACCGGCGCCTTCCTGTGCACGCAGGAGGCGTTCCGGATGATGAAGAGCCAGGATCCGCGCGGCGGCCGGATCATCAACAACGGGTCGATTTCGGCACACGCGCCGCGACCCAACTCGTCACCGTACACGTCGACCAAGCACGCGATTACCGGGCTCACCAAGTCCACGTCGCTCGACGGCCGCAAGTACGACATCGCCTGCGGCCAGATCGACATCGGCAATGCGCACACGGAAATGGCGGCGAAGATGGCGTCCGGGGTCCCGCAGGCCAACGGCAGCATCGCGATCGAGCCGCTGATGGACGTTGCCCACGTCGCCTCGTCCGTCCTCTACATGGCGAGCCTGCCCCTCGACGCGAACGTCCAGTTCATGACGGTGATGGCGACGAAGATGCCCTTCGTCGGTCGCGGCTGACGGCCGCGGAGCCGGCGGTCAGCGCTCGAGCGCGCGCAGCGTGTGCGAGCGGAAGTCGCGACGCCACAGCACGGCAAGAGTCACCGCGGTCAGTGCGGCGAACGTCCACGGCGAGACGAACCACCCCAGCGCGGCGAATCCGAAATAGTAGGCGCGGATGCCGCGGTTGAACTCGTCGCCGGCCAGCGTATTGACGGTGCCCCACTTCTCCGCGTGCCGATCGAGGACGTCGGTCGGGCTGTTGCGGTCGGGCGCGCCTCCGATCATGATCGATAGGAAGTTGAACTGCCGCAGCGCCCAGGTGAACTTGAAATAGGCGAAGATGAAGATGCCGACGAGCAGGAACACCTTCGCCTCGACCAGCTCCTTCGACTGCACGCGGGCGAACGGCAGGTCCTCGGTGAAGCTGATCAGCTTGTCGAGCGTGCCGGCCACCGCGATGAGGCCGGCGACGATGTAGATCGTCGTGTTCGCGTAGAACGACACGCTGGTCATCAGGTTGCCGGTCAGCGCCGCATCGGTGATCCGGTTCTCGCGCCGACCATCTGCCGCGCCCAGTCGAGCCGCAAGCCGTGGGTGACGCCGCGCAGGCCGCGCGCGCTGCGCGCCGCGCGATCGGCGTGATAGCTGTAACCGATCCAGCCAGCGAGAAAGAACGCGAGCGCAGCCCAGTCGGCGGGGGCCAGCAGCGTCAGAAGGCGGTTGAGCATCGAGGGCGTAGGCGGGTCAGGTCGCGCCCAGTGTAGGCTTGCCGGGGCGTTCCGGTAAAATCAACGTGCCCCGCGTGAAGCGAGGCACCTGCGGGCCCCGGTAGCTCAGTGGATAGAGCAGTCCCCTCCTAAGGGACAGGTCGGACGTTCGATTCGTCTTCGGGGCGCCACCGACCAAGCGCGTGCGCGCGCAGTGCGACGCCCGGTCGTCGCCGAAGAATCGACGTCAAATGTCTCTACACATCGTCCGCCCGCCGCCGCGCACTTCGATCCGCCGTTCGTCCCCTGCGACACCGGACGCTCCGGGTGACCGGCGCCACGCAATCCGCTCGAGGCCGCTGCATTGACGCGCACCACGCACCGATCCGATCCGCGCGGCCGGCGCCGTCCGAGGCCGTTCGCCCGGCGCATGCTCCGGCACCTGTTGCCGCGCCCGCCGCGGGAGCAGCCGACGCTCGCGCAGTTCGTCGTGCTGTCGATCCTGCTGCACGTGCTGGTGCTCGTCGCGCTGCGCGAAGCCGGCTGGATACCGATGCTGTTGCCCGACGTCGTCGAGATGGCGCGCCTCGACGTGCGATTGCAGCCGACGGTGCCTGCGCGGGTCGCGGCCAACGCGCCGGCGGCCAGCCCGGCAGCGCCACGGCCGGACGCGCGCGCCGCCCGCGCAGCAACTGCGGCGGCGACTGCGGCCGCACCGGCGCCCGCACCCGCCGATGCATCGGCACGACCGACACCGTCCCCCGAGCAGCTCGTCGCGCCGGCGAGCCCGATGACGCCGATCGACGCGCCGCCCAGCGTCGACCGTGAGTTCGCCGCGGTAGCGAAGCTCGAGCCGCCCCGCGAGCTGCCGGCGACGGGCGCGCAACCGCTGCCGCGCCTTGCGCCCGCGCCTCAGGTCACGAATGAACTGACGCCGCTGCCGAGAATCGAGCGGCCGCACGAACTGGCGGCCGCCACTGCACCGTTGCCGCGACTCGACGCGCCGCCCGCGATCGAGAAGACCATCGCCCCACAGCCGAGGCCCGAAGTTCCGCGCGAACTCACGGCCGCGAACTCGCCGCTGCGCCGGCTCGAGGCACCGCCGGCGGTCGACCGCGCGCTCGCCACGCCGCCGAAAGCTGAAATGCCGCGCGAACTCGCCGCCGCCACGCCTCTCGGCCGCGTCGACGCACCGCCGACGATCGACCGCGCGCTTCCGACGCCGCCCAAGGTCGCACCGACCGGCGAGCTCGCCGCCTCCGGCGCCGCGCCGATGAAACGCCTCGACGGCCCGCCGTCGTCCGACAAGGCATTGGCGACACTGCCCAAGGTCGCCGCTACGGGCGAACTCGCGGCCTCTGGCGCCGCGCCGATGAAACGCCTCGACGGCCCGCCATCCTCCGACAAGGCGCTGGCGACGTTGCCGAAAGTCACCGCAACCGGCGAGCTCGCCGCTTCCGGTTCGGCGCCGCTTACCCGCCTCGAAGGTCCGCCGTCGTCCGACAAGGCGCT
>JBDTVU010000103.1:0-11960 GCA_040007035.1 Betaproteobacteria bacterium
TTCCGTCGAAGCTCGTCATCGCGACCCGGGAATCGGCGCTCGCGCTGTGGCAGGCCGAGCACATCCGCGACCGCCTCGCCGCAATGTACCCGGCGTGCACAGTGAGCCTGCTGGGCATGACGACGCAGGGCGACCAGATCCTCGACCAGCCGCTCGCCGACATCGGCGGCAAGCGGCTGTTCATCAAGGAGCTCGAAGTCGCGATGGCGGAAGGCCGTGCCGACCTCGCCGTCCATTCGCTGAAGGACGTGCCGATGGACATGCCGGACGGATTCGCGCTCGCTGCGATCACCGCGCGCGAGGACCCGCGCGACGCGCTCGTCTCGAACCACTACCTCGACCTCGCCGGGCTGCCGGGCGGCGCGCGGATCGGCACGTCGAGCCTGCGGCGCGAGGCGCAACTGCGCGAGCGCGATCCGCTGCTCCAGATCCTGCCGCTGCGGGGCAACGTCAACACGAGGCTGCGCAAGCTCGACGAGGGTCAATACGACGCGATCATCCTCGCCGCCGCGGGGTTGAAGCGGCTGGGGTTCGGCGATCGCATCAAGTCGGCGCTCGACCCGGAGGAGAGCCTGCCGGCGGTCGGCCAAGGGGCGCTGGCGCTCGAATGCCGCGCCGATCGCGCCGACGTCGCCGCCGCGCTGGCGCCCCTCGTCGACGTCGAGACGACGTTCGCAGTGACCGCTGAGCGCGCGTTTTCGCGCGCGCTGTCCGGGAGCTGCCACACGCCGCTCGCCGCGCACGCGGTGATCCGGCATCGCGAGCTGTGGTTGCGCGGACTGCTCGCGAGCCCCGACGGCGCCGAGGTGATGCGCGGCGAGAAGAGCGCGCCGGTCGCGACCGCAGCCGACGCCGACGCGCTCGGCCACGCACTTGCGCAGGACTTCCTCGCCCGCGGCGCCGCGCGGCTCTGCGGAAAGTAGGGTCAGACTCGACTTTTCGCTCGGCGATTGCGGCCGCGGTTGCGCATTCCAAAAGGCGAGCCTGACCCTACTTTCCGCTACTTTCCGCGATCCAGAAGTCGAGTCTGACCCTACTTTCCCCCCGCGATGGTCCATCCGCTGACGCCTCCGCCCGCCCCGGCGGGCCCGCTCGCCGGCCTCGGCGTGCTCGTCACCCGTCCGGCACGGCAGGCGGGCGGTTTCGCGCAGAAGCTCGCGGCGCTGGGCGCGACGCCGGTGATCTTTCCCGCGATCGCAATCCTGCCGCCGGCTGATCCTGCGCCGCTCGCGCGCGTCCACGCTGAGCTTGCGACCTACGATGCCGCCGTCTTCGTCTCTGCAAACGCCGTCGAGTACGGCGCGCCGGAGGCCGGCCGCTGGCCCGCGCACCTCACCGCGTTCGCGCCGGGACCCGGTACCGCCGAAACGCTCGCCGCCGTCGGCATCGCCGACGCGCGGATTCCGGCGACGACGTTCGACAGCGAGGGGCTGCTCGCGCTGCCTGATCTGGCCGACGTCCGCGCCAAGCGGATCGTGATCTTCCGCGGCGACGGCGGCCGCGAGCATCTGGGCGACACGCTGCGCGAGCGCGGCGCCGTCGTCGACTACGTCGCGTGCTACCGGCGCGCGCGGCCCGAAAGCGGCGCCGCGGGACTTGCCGAGGCGTTTCGCGACGGGCGCATCGACGCCGTGACGATCACGTCGAGCGAAGGGCAGGACAACCTATGGGCGATTGCCGACGACGCGGTGCGCGCCGCGTGGCGCGCGCGCCCGACGTTCGTCCCGCATCCGCGGATCGCCGCATGTGCGCGCGCCCTCGGGCTCCTGGCGATCGAGACCGCCGGCGGCGACGCGGGCCTGATCGCCGGATTGCTAGAATGGGCCGCCACCCACCCGACCCGGAAAGCCTGACCCCATGTCCGCCGACATCATCGTCACCGCGCCGCTGCCGCCGTTCCTCTACGACCCGCTGAAGGCCGACTTCCGCTGCCACGATTACGCGCAGGCGGCCGACAAGCCGGCGTTGCTGGCCGCGGTCGGCGCGAAGATCCGCGGTCTCGTCCAGGGCGGCGGCACCGTCACGCCGACGTCACTGCTCGATTCGCTGCCAGCGCTCGAGATCATCTCGGTGTTCGGCGTCGGCTACGACGGCGTGCCCATCGACTACTGCCGGCAGCGCGGCCTCAAGGTCACCAATACGCCCGACGTGCTGACCGACGACGTCGCCGACGTCGCCGTCGCACTCATCATGATGACCGGCCGCGGCTTCGTGCGGCTCAACCGCTTCGTCCACGCCGGCGAATGGGTGAAGCGCGGGCCGGAGTTGACGATGAAGCTCGGCGGCAGGACGGTCGGCATCCTCGGCCTCGGCCGGATCGGCAAGGCGATCGCCCAGCGCGTGTCGGCAATGGGAATGAAGGTGGCCTACACCGGCCGCAAGCCGCAGGACGTGCCGTATCGCTTCGTGCCGGATCTCAAAGGCCTCGCGGCGGCGGCGGACTTCCTCGTCGTCGCCTGCCCCGGCGGCGCGGCGACGAAGCACATCGTCGACGCCGAGGTACTTGCTGCGCTGGGCCAGAAGGGGACGCTCATCAACATCGCGCGCGGCTCGATCGTCGACGAGGCGGCGCTGGTGAAGGCGTTGCAGGACGGCACGATCAAGGGCGCCGGCCTCGACGTGTTCACCCACGAGCCGAACATTCCGCCCGCGCTGCTCGCGATGGACAACGTCGTCCTGCTGCCGCACGTCGGCAGCGCGACGCGCGAGACCCGGCAGGCGATGGGCGACCTGTGCAAGGCGAACCTCGACGCGTGGTTCGCCGGCCGCCCGCTGCCGACGCTGATTCCGGAACTCGCCTGACGCGCAGCGGGTCGCCTAGTCGTCCGGCGCCATCGGTGCCGGCGCGGGTTTCGGGTCCCACAGCACGGCGACCATCGCGGCGACGACGAGCGTCAGCGCCGCCCACTCGCCGGCGCCGGGCTTCTCGCCCAGCACCAGCATGCCGGCGAACACGCCGACGATCGGCACCGGCAGCGATGACATCGACGAGATCGCCACCGGCAGCGTGCGCGCCAGCGTGAACCACGCCCAGTGCGCCAGCGTGCCGGCGAGGAAGATGTTGTAGAGGATAGCGAACCAAGCGACGCCCGTGTTCACGACCGGCAGCCCCGGCGAAAAGAACGGCGCCATGATCGCGATCGGCACCCAGCCGAGCAGCATCATCCAGCCCGACAGCGTGTTCTGCGCGATCGGCACCTTCCACTTGCGCAGCAGCACGGTGCCGAATGCCCATGCGATCGCGGCGCCGAGGATCAGCAATGCCGCCGTCGGCGTGCGCTGGAAGTGCTTCCACTCGTCGCGCAGCAGCAGCGCCATCCCGGCCATCCCGAGCAGCAGCCCGACGACCTTGCGCTTCGACAGCGGCTCGGACAGCAGCACCAGCGAAATCAGCACCGTCCACACCGGCATCGTGTAGGCGAGGATTGCGCTGCGGCCGGCCGGCAACTGCTGCACGCCGAACAGCACGAGGGCGTTCCAGCCGGTGATGTTGAGGAACGCCAGCGCGACCAGCTTCGGCCACAGCGCGCGCGGCACGCGGATCGCGTCGCCGGAGAGCTTCGCCACGAGCAGCATCCCGAGCGCGGCGAACGGCAGCGTCAGCGAGCGGAACGTCAGCGGCGGCAGTTCGGTGACGCCCATCTTCAGCACCGGCCAGTTGCAGCCCCAGACCAGCGTGAGGATGGCGACGGGGAGGAGCGCGGCGGCGGTTATGTTCTGCGACGCGGCCACGGCGGTACGGGGGGCGCTCACGGCTCCGAAGCCGCCGTGCGTTGCAGGGTCATGATCCGCGCAGGGGCAATGTTTCGCCGTACTTGCTCAGATGCAGCTCGCGCGCCTGCGTCACCCACGCGTCGCGGCGGATGCGGCCGGGGAACTCGGGAAGCTTGGCGTCGAACTCGTCGATGTCGCGCTCGGACCAGTGCGCGATCTGGCGGAACGTCGCGACGCCGAGCTGGTGCAGCATTCGCTCGAGGATCGGGCCGACGCCGACGATGAGCTTGAGGTCGTCCGGCGCGCCGGTGCCGAACAGCAGCGACGGCGCGTTGTTCTCGAGGTCGACGACGAGCTGCCGATAGCGCGCGGTTTCGGCACGCGCGTCGCCGAGTTCGGAAAATTGCCGCCGGCGGTCGATCGCGAATTCGCGCAGTTGAACGAGCTCGGCGTCACGGGACGCGCCGTCGTGGCGCAGCGATGCCGCCTCGGCTTCGTAGCTGCGAACGAGGCGCGCGCGGTCGGCGACGGCGCCGTCACCGGCGGAGGGCGACGTCGTGTCGATGCGCGGCAGCGCTGGTGCGGGCGCTTCGATCGCCGGCGCGACCGGTGCCTCAGGCGCTGCGGACGGTGCAGCAACCCGGCCGTTTCTGCCGAGCCAGTACCCTACCGCGAATGCGGCGACGACGGCGATTGCGACGGCAAGGGCGAGAAGCACGGGGGAGGAAACGTCGGCTGAACGAAGCGGCACGCTCACGAGGCGTTGCATGCGCCCCGGACAATCGATCATTGTAGTCGAGCGCGGCGCGCCCGGCCAATCCGTCCGGCCGGCGAAGCGAGCGCCCCCTGCTAGAATCGAGGGGCATTCCCCTTGGGTGACCGCCGTGTCCGATTCCCCTCTGCGCCCCGCAACGCCCGTCGCCGACGAAGGCCCGCCCGCGGCTGCCGGCCCGGCACGCAGCGTGACTCGTGCAATGCTCGCCGGCGCCATGGCGCTGGCGGTCGTCGCCGCGCTGGCCGTCTGGCTCGACGCCCGCCGGATGCAGCAGGGACTGCGCGGCGAAGTGGCGCAGCGGCTCGGCGCGCTGGAGACGGCCGCCCAGGCCACCGGCCGTGCGCAGACGGACGTCGCGACCGAGTTGCGCGACGCGCAGGCAAAGATCACGCTGCTCGAGACCCGTGTCGCCGAGTCGCAGGCGCAGCAGGCGGCGCTGGAGGCGCTGTACCGCGACCTCGCGCCGTCACGCGACGAGATCGCGCTGACCGAGATCGAGCAGGTGCTGCTCGTCGCCAACCAGCAGCTCCAGCTCGCCGGCAACGTCCCGTCCGCGCTGACCGCGCTGCAGCTCGCCGACGCGAAGCTGCAACGGCTCGACCGGCCGCAATACGTGCCGCTGCGTCGGGCGCTCACCCGCGACATCGACCGGCTGCGGGCGATGCCGTTCGTCGACGTCGCCGGGCTGTCGCTGAAGCTCGACCAGGCGCTCGCCGGCGTCGCCACGCTGCCGCTTGCGATGGACGAGCGGTTGCCGCCGGCGGCACCGGAGAAGGCGGCGGGCCCGGCTGCCGACGAGCCGGCGTGGCGGCGCTTCCTGCGCGACGCGTGGGCCGACGTGCGGCAACTGGTCCGGATCGAGGTCGCCGACCGGCCCGCGGCGCCGCTGGTGCCGCCGCCGCAGCAGTACTTCCTGCGCGAGAACCTGAAGCTGCGGCTGCTGTCGGCGCGGATCGCGCTCCTCAACCGCGACGACGCGAGCTTCAAGGCCGACGTCGCCGCTGCCGACGGGTGGGTCCGGCAATACTTCGATGCGCGTGCGAAACCGGTGCAGGCGCTGGAGGCGACGCTGAAGCAGGTCGCCGCGACGGCGATGCCCGGCGAGTTGCCCGACCTCGCGCGGAGCCTCGAAGCGCTGCGCGTGCTGAAGCTCGCGCAGGAACGCGCGCCCGCGCGCGGCGCGGACAAGCCCGGGCGGTAATCCGCCGTGCGCATCCTGTTCCGGTTCCTGCTCCTCGCCGCCGCGGCCGTCGCCGTCGCGCTTGCCGTGAGGATCACCTCGGGCTACGTGCTGTTCGTCTCGCCGCCGTACCGGGTCGAGGTCTCGCTCAACTTTTTCCTGCTGCTGCTCGTGGCCGCGTTCGTCGCCGGCTACCTCGTCGTGCGGCTCGTCCGCCACACGCTCGGGCTGCCGCAGCAGGTGCGCCTGTTCCGTCGCCGGCAGCAGGAGGAGCGCGCGCGGAGCAAGCACGACGCGGCGACGGTCGCGCTGCTCGAGGGCCGCTACGGCAAGGCGCGGCAGTACGCCGAGGAGGCGCTGGCGATTCCGCACTCGTCCGGGCTGTCGGCGCTGGTCGGTGCGCGCGCCGCGATCGACACCCACGAGTTCGCCGCTGCCCTGGCGCTGCTCGCTCGTCCCGATGCGCAGGTCGGCAGCCTGACCGTGCCGCGGCTGATGCTGGAAGCGGAGATGAAGCAGGAGCAGGGCCTGCCGCAGGACGCGCTGGTGCTGGTCCAGCAGTTGCGCAAGGAAGCCGGCGCGCACACGGCGGCGCTGCGGCTCGAGCTGCGCGCGCTGCAGGCCGCGGGCCGCTACGCCGAGATCCCGCCGCTGGTCGACCAGCTCGTCAAGCGCAAGGTCTACGGACCGGTGGAGGGCGACTACGTCCGCGCCGCCGCGCATGCGGAAGAACTTGGCGCGCGCCGCAACGATTCGGCGGGATTGCGCGCGTACTGGAACCGGCTGCCGGACGCCGACCAGCGCTTGCCGAAGGTTGCGCGCGCCGCCGCCCGGAGTTTCCTCGTGCAGGGCGGCGACCGCGAGGCGGCCGACATCCTCGTGCGGAGCCTCGAGCGGCACTGGGAGCCGGACCTGGTCCTGCTGTACGCCGAGTGCCGGCTGCCCGACGCGACGAAGCAGTTGGGCGAGGCCGAGCGCTGGCTTTCCGACCATCCGCAGGACGCCGTGCTGCTGTACGCGCTGGGATTGCTGTGCCAGCGGCAGCAGCTCTGGGGCAAGGCGCAGACGTATCTCGAGGCAAGCCTCGCGCTCGACGACAACCCGCGGGCCCGCGTTGCGTTGGGCGAGCTCTTCGCGCGGCAGGGCCGTCACGACGAGGCGAGTGCGCACCTCGCCGCGGCGCTGAAGCTCGCACTGGCCGAGCTCGACGTCACTCGCTGACCACGGCCGATCCTTGAAGGCCGTCCTGCTCGGCTATCACGCGCACCACGTCGTCGGCGACGACTATGCGCGCAACGACCATGTCGCGCTGCCGGCCGATCTCGACGTGATCACCGCCGCGGGATGGCGGATCGTTCCGCTCCCCGAGCTGATCGCCGCGGTCGCGGCCGTAGGCGAGAACGACGACGATGGCCGCAAGCTGGTCGCGCTGACGTTCGACGACGGGCCGGTCTACGACGTCGACGATTTCGTCCATCCGGCGTACGGGCCGCAGCGGAGCTTCCTCAACGCGTTGCGCGATTTCCGCGACCGCCATGGTGGGCAGGCGCAGCCCGGATTGCACGCGACGTCGTTCGTCATCGCGTCACCCGCGGCCCGCGCGGCGATGGAGTCCTCGTTCGACCGCGAGTACACGTGGCTCGCGCCCGGCGCGCTGGACGAGTCGTGGTGGGCGGCGGCCACGAACACGGGATTGCTCGCGATCGCCAACCATAGCTGGGACCACCTGCATCCGGCGCTGGCGGAGGTCGCGCATTCGGGAAATGCGCGCGGCGATTTCAGCCGCGTCGTCACGTTCGCCGACGCCGACGCCCAGATCCTGCGCGCGCAGTCGTACATCGCCGAGCGCACCGGCGGACGGGCGGCGCCGGTGTTCGCGTACCCGTTCGGCCACTACAACGATTTCCTCGCCGAGCGCTATTTCCCGGCGCGCGCGCAGTACGGTTTCGTCGGCGCCGTCACCGCGGACCCGGGCCCGGTCGACCCTGCGTCGGGGCCGTGGCGCCTCGCCCGATACGGATGCGGCCACCACTGGCGCTCGCCGGACGAGCTCGCCGCGATCCTCGCCTGAGCAACGGCGGGGTCAGAACGGCCCGATGGCGGCGATCCTGTCGAACAGGCGTGCCTGCGCATCCGGCGCCAGCGTGGCGAACCATTTGACGATCAGATAGCGGTGCGGCGTCGGCTGGAAGTCGACGCGCAGGCTGAGCAGCGACGACTTGCGGTCGCCGGTGTAGCCGAACCACGCGCTGCAGTCGGTGAGCTCGGCGGCGCCGGTCTCGGCGAGGATCTGCGCGACGCCGCCGCGCTCGCGGCAGCGGGCCCAGTGGTCGGCCGGCAGTCGGCGGTAGAAGTTGCGCCGGGCGACGATCCCGCCGAGCAGATAGACGTCGTCGTGCCTGATCCAGTTGCAGAAGCCGACCGTCTCGATCCGGCCGTTGGGCCACTTGTACAGCGCGCAGTACTGGCGCCAGTTCGAAGGTGGCGTCGGGATCGACAGGCCGCAGTTGTCGCGCGGCACCGGAAACGCGGCGCGGAAGCCCTCGTCGAAGAGGTCGGTGGCGAAGAACTCCGCGTGGCGGAGCGGGCCGACCCAAAGCGAAGCGTCGAATCCGGTCATGATCGTCGGATGGAGCGTGTGTCTACTTCGCGAGCTCGAGCTGCGCCGCGTAGGTGAAGCTGTCGGCGAAGAATTCGTCGGCCGGCAGCCCGCGCGTCGCGACGAACGAGGCGCGCGCCACGTCGATCATCGCCGGTCCGCCGCAGGCATACACCTGATAGCCGGAGAGGTCGTCGAAGTCGTCGAGCACGGCCTGGTGGACGAAGCCGGTGCGACCCGGCCACGCATCGTCCGGCGCCGGCTCGGACAGCACCGGGATGAACGTGAAGTTGCGGCTCGCCTGCTGCCACGTTCCGGGCAGGTCGGGCAGATAGAGGTCCCGTTTCGAGCGCACGCCCCAGTACAGCACCATCGGGCGATGCTCGTCCAGCCGGTGGAAAAGCGCGTGTTCGACGATCGCCTTGATCGGCGCGAAGCCGGTGCCGCCGGCGACGAGAATGACCGGCTTGTCGGAATCCTCGCGCAGATGGAACGAGCCGAGCGGCCCCTCGAAGCGGAGGATCTCGCGGCCCTTGTACTCGCTGAACAGCGCATCGCTGAAGAAGCCGCCCGGAACGTGACGGACGTGGATCTCGAGCAGCGCGTCGTCGTGCGGTGGCGTGGCCAGCGAGAAGCTGCGCCGGCGGCCGTCCTTCAGCAGCAGGTCGATGTACTGACCGGCGAGGAACTGCAGCCGCTCGTTCGCCGGCAGCTTCAGCTTCACGATGGCGACGTCGGCGGCGGGCTTGTCGATCGACTCGATCCGGCACGGCAGCCGGCGAATCTGGATGTCGCCGGCGCGGCGCACTTCCTTCACCTCGATGGCGAGGTCAGTCAGCGGCTTCGCGCAGCACAGCAGCACGAGCCCCTGCGCCTTCTCCTCCGCGGTGAGGGTCGACGTCTGATGCGGGCCGTAGTCGACGCGGCCGTCGAGGATCCGGCTCTTGCAGGTGCCGCAGGCGCCGTTGCGGCAGCCGTAGGGCAGCATCAGGTCGGCCGCGGTGGCAGCTTCCAGCACCGTGTCGCCGTCGGGGCAGGCGAACGAGTGGTCGCTGGGCTTTATGGTAATCTGGTGCGGCATGTCGAACGCGATCTGGCGGTGACGCCGGGCATCGGCAACGCGATCGACGCCGGGGGCCGGCGCGACGGAAGCGGATGGCGACGAGATGGGTTCTGGCGCGTGATCCGGGTATTGTTGATTGGCTGCGGCGACGTCGCGTTGCGCACGGCCGACCTGCTCCGCTCGAAGGTTCGGCTGTACGGGCTGACCCGACGCGCCGAGGACATTCCGAAGCTGCGCGCCCACGGCATCGTCCCGCTCATCGGCGATCTCGACCGGATCGACAGCCTCCGTCGGCTCAACGCCGCGCCGTGGGCGGTGCTGCATTTCGCGCCGCCGCCCTCGGACGGCCGTGACGACCCGCGCACGCAGAAGCTGATCGCAGCGCTGACGCGGGCGCGAAGCATACCACAGCGGTTCGTCTACCTCTCGACGTCGGGCGTGTACGGCGACTGCGCCGGTGCGCGCGTCGACGAGATGCGCGCGCGGCGCGCGCAGACGCCGCGGGCGAAGCGTCGCGTCGCCGCCGAGGATCGGCTGCGTGCCTGGGCGAAGCGCTATGGCGTCGCGCTGGCGATCCTGCGCGTGCCGGGGATCTACGCCGAGACGCGGCTGCCGCTCGACCGGATCCGGCAGGGCACGCCGGTGCTGGCACCCGACGACGACGTGTTCACCAACCACATTCACGCCGACGACCTCGCGCGGGCGACCGTCGCCGCGCTGTTCCGGGCGAAGCCCAACCGCGCGTACAACGTCACCGACGACGCCGAGATGAAGATGGGCGGCTGGTTCGACGTCGTCGCCGATGCGTTCAAGTTGCCGCGGCCGCCGCGCGTGACGTGGGAGGAGGCCGAGCAGCGGATCGCGCCGATGCTGCTCAGTTTCATGAGCGAGTCGCGGCGGCTGTCGAACGCGCGGATGAAGCGCGAGCTGCGGGTGCGGCTCCGCTATCCGACGCCGCACGCGCTGCTGGCGGAGGTCGCGCCGCGCGACCTCAGGAAGCAGCTCAGCCTGCCGCTATGACCGGCGCCGATGCCGGCGGCAGCCCGCCGCGCTCGCGACGCGACGCGATCGCCGCCCGGCTCGACGCCTACGAGCGTCTCGTCCGGCTGGACAAGCCGATCGGCACGCTGCTGCTGCTGTGGCCGACGCTGTCGGCGCTGTGGTTCGCCACGGTCGGCAGGCCGTCGGTCGCGCACCTGATCGTGTTCGGGATGGGCACGCTGCTGATGCGCTCGGCGGGCTGTGCGATGAACGACTGGGCCGACCGCCGGTTCGACCCGCACGTTAAGCGCACGGCGGCGCGGCCGCTCGCGACCGGCGAGATTCCCGGGTGGGAGGCGCTGGCCGTCGCCGCAGCGCTCGCGTTCTGCGCGTTCCTGCTGGTGCTGACGACGAACCGGACGACGATCCTGCTGTCGCTGCCCGCCGTCGTCATCGCCATCGTCTACCCGTTCACCAAGCGTTTCTTCGCGCTGCCGCAGGCGTTCCTCGGCTTCGCCTTCTCGTTCGGGATCCCGATGGCGTTCGGCGCCCGCTACGACGAGGTGCCGTCGCTCGCGTGGTGGCTGCTCGCCGTCAACCTGTTCTGGGTCGTCGCCTACGACACCGAGTATGCGATGGTCGACCGCGATGACGACCTGCGGCTCGGCCTGCGCACGTCGGCCATCGCGTTCGGCCGCTTCGACGTCGCCGCGGTGATGGCGTGCTACGTCGCGTTCATCGCGGGCATGGCGTGGATCGGCACCGTGCAGCGGATGGGCGCGATCTACTATGCGGGGCTCGTCGCCGCCGCGGGCTGCGCGCTGTACCACTTCCTGCTGATCCGGCGCCGCGATCGCGACGGCTGCTTCCGCGCGTTCCTGCACAACCACTGGCTCGGCTTCGCCGTGTTCGCCGGCATCGCGGTCGATTACGCGGTGCGGCTGCATGCGTGGCCGCAGTTACGCTAGCGATTCAGGGTAATGGGGTCAGCTTACTTTATCCGTTTTGATAAATTACTCTGACCCCATTAAGCGCGGCCTGTCGCCGGTGCTCCCGCGCGATGCGCGCGTGCTGATCCTCGGCAGCTTTCCCGGCGAGGCGTCGCTCGCCGCGCGGCAGTACTACGCGCATCCGCGCAACCACTTCTGGACGATCATGGGCGCCATTCTCGACGAAGCGCTCGCGGAGCGGCCGTACCGCGAGCGGCTCGCGCGCCTGCGGGCGCATCGGGTCGCGCTGTGGGACACGATCGTCGCCTGCGAGCGGCGCGGCAGCTTGGACGGCGCGATCCGCAATGCCGAGCGCGGCGAGGTCGCGCGCGTCCGGCGAGCGGCACCGGCGTTGCGGCTAGTCGGCTTCAACGGGCAGACCGCCGCCCGCGCGGCGCTGGTCTGGCGTGACGCCGGCTATGCGACGCTGGTGCTGCCGTCGACGAGTCCGGCGTACACGCGGCCGCTCGCCGAGAAGCTGGCGGCGTGGCGGGCGATCGCTGCCTTCCTCGAGGATTCGCGATGACGCGCGGGCGTGCCCTGCGCGCGGGTGTCACGGCGTGGATGCTCGCCGCCGCCGCCGCTGCCGCCCTCGCCGCTGCCGCCGCCGTGAACGCCGCGCCGCGGGCGCCGGAGCGGGTGACGTTCGACTCGCTCGA
>JBDTVU010000104.1:0-11945 GCA_040007035.1 Betaproteobacteria bacterium
ACGCGCTCGCGCTCGGCATCGACCGCGACCAGCTCAACGAAGCGTTCTGGCTCGGCGTGGGCACGGCCGGATCGGTCGCGCCGTCGCCGGACACCATCTACAGCCCGGGCGCCGAGTGGAACAAGAAGTGGGGCGTCCTCGATGTCAAGCAGGCCAACGAGCTTCTCGACAAGGTCGGCCTGTCCAAGAAAGATGCCGACGGGTACCGGCTGCGCAACGACGGAAAGGGA
This sequence comes from Betaproteobacteria bacterium, assembly GCA_040007035.1. Taxonomy (GTDB): domain Bacteria; phylum Pseudomonadota; class Gammaproteobacteria; order Burkholderiales; family Casimicrobiaceae; genus CAIWHR01. The sequence goes on from JBDTVU010000104.1 coordinate 231, forward strand.
CGCCTGCGTCTCGAAATGGTCACCGTCGGCGGCCAGTTCGTTCCCTACACCCAGGTCGGGGAAATGGTGAAGCAGCAGTGGAAGAAGATCGGGATCGACGTCGACATCAAGGAGCTGGAGCGCAATCTCGCCTTCACCCGCGACAACGCCAGCGAAAACCAGATGATCACCTGGGCCAACGACGGCTCGGAAATGCTCTTCCTGTTCCCGCGCCACGCGCTGCCCGTCGACGCCGCCGAAAGCCACATGGGCATGGCGTTCGCCAAGTGGTATTCGTCCAAGGGATCCGCCGGAAAGAAACCCGACGATCCCGAGATGATCCGCGCCTTCGACCTGTTCCGTGACGCCTTCGGCATGAAGGAAGCCGACCGGGTCAACAACGGCAAGGAAATCTGGAAGATCATCGTCGAGCAGACGTGGAGCATCGGAACGGTCGGTCAATCGCCGGCGTTCATGGGGGTGCGCATCGTCAAGAACAACATGGGCAACGTTCCCGAACGGCAGGTGAACGCCCAGCACGCCCGGACTCCGCACACGTCGATGCCGATCACGTTCTACTTCAAGTAACGGGATAGCGGCCGCCCGCGGGGCGGGCGGCTGCTTTCCATCCGGGCGCCGACGGGCGCTCGACCGTCCGTTTTTCCGGGGGTACCCATGCTGGCCTATGTCGTTCGCCGCCTGCTGCTTGCCGTGCTGACGGTGTGGGCCATTTCAGTGCTGTCGTTCATCATCATCCACCTGCCTCCGGGCGATTACGTCACCTCCTACATCGCCTCGATGTCGGCGTCGGGAAGCGCGGTTTCCGAAGGCGAGGCAATGGCGCTGCGCGAGCAGCTCGGGCTCGACAAGCCGGTGACGATCCAGTACGTGAAATGGATGGGTCTGATGCTCCAGGGCAATTTCGGCATGGCGATGGAATGGGGACGGCCCGTGTCCGACGTCATCGGCGACCGTCTGACGCTCACGATGGTCATTTCGGTGGCGGCGATCATATTCACCTGGGCGCTGGCGTTACCCATCGGCATCTACTCCGCGGTGTACCGCTATTCGTTCCTCGACTACGTATTCACGTTCGTCGGCTTCATCGGGCTCGCGATTCCCGGCTTCCTGCTGGCGCTGATCGTCATGTACCTCGGATTCGCGTACTTCGGTGCGAACGTCGGTGGCCTCTTTTCGCCCGATCTCGCCGAAGCGCCCTGGAGCATGGCGAAGGTGTGGGACCTGACGAAGCACCTGCCGATCCCGGCTATCGTCCTCGGCGTTGCGGGAACCGCCCAGTTGATCCGCATCATGCGGTCGAACCTGCTCGACGAATTGCGCAAGCCCTATGTCATGACGGCGCGGGCCCGGGGCCTTCCGGAGTACCGCGTCATCATGCGGTATCCGGTCCGCGTCGCCCTCAATCCGTTCATCAGCACGATCGGCTACCTGCTTCCCTATGTGGTGTCGGGAAGCATCATCGTGTCGCTGGTGCTGAGCCTGCCGACGGTCGGTCCGCTTCTGCTGAAGGCCCTGATCGCCCAGGACATGTTCCTCGCCGGCACCATCGTGCTGCTGCTCGGGGTGATGACCGTCATCGGGACATTCATCTCCGACCTGCTCCTGATGTGGGTCGATCCGCGAATCCGGCTGGGACGGCAGTGATGGCGGAACTCGATGCGGCTCCCGAAACGCGGAGCCTTGCCGAGCAGCGAATTGCGGTTGCCACCCAGTGGCAGCTCATGTGGTGGCGGTTCCGCAAGCACAAGCTCGCGGTGGGTGGAACGCTTGTCCTCGTCGCGTTCTATCTGGTTGCGCTGTTCGCCGACTTTTTCGCCTATGTCGATCCGCAGGAGTCCGACGCCCAGCGATCGCTGATGGCGCCGCAGTCGATCCACTGGATCGACAACGGAAGCTTCGCGCCGTACGTGTATGCATTGAAGGGAACGCGCGACCCCATGACATTCAAGCGGGTCTACGTCCCGGACACCAGCACGAAGATCCCGGTCCGGCTGTTCGGCAAGGGGGATTCGTACTCGCTGCTCGGCTTCATCCCGATGGAGCGCCATCTATTCACGGTCGAAGGCGCGAAGGCGGCGGAATCGCTGTTCCTGATGGGAACGGACATGCAGGGCCGCGATCTGTGGTCCCGGCTCATGTATGCAACGCGGACGTCGATGACGATCGGTCTCGTCAGCGTGGCGCTCTCCCTCGTGCTGGGCGTCGTCCTCGGCGGCATCTCCGGCTATTTCGGCGGCCTGATCGATACGGTCATCCAGCGGATCATCGAGATCCTGCGCTCGATCCCGACCATTCCCCTCTGGATGGGCCTTGCCGCTGCCGTCCCCAACGATTGGGACATCATCGAGATCTACTTCGCGATCACCATCATCATTTCCCTCATCGGCTGGACCGAGCTCGCGCGGGTCGTTCGCGGCAGGTTCATTTCGCTGAAGGAGGAAGACTTCGTCATGGCCGCCGAGCTCGTCGGCTGCAGCAAGTCGCGGATCATCTTCCGCCACATGGTGCCGTCGTTCATCAGTCACATCATTGCGGCGACGACGCTGGCGGTCCCCGCGATCATCATCAGCGAGACGTCGCTCAGCTTCCTCGGGCTCGGTCTCCGGCCGCCGGCGATAAGCTGGGGCGTCCTGCTCCAGGATGCGCAGAACATCCAGGCGCTGGTGATTTCTCCCTGGCTGCTCATCCCGTCCGTTGCCGTCATCGTCGCCGTGCTGGCGTTCAACTTCATGGGCGACGGCGTACGCGATGCGGCGGATCCCTACCTGTAGCACGGAATCCAGGACGCGCGGACTGACGATGCAGAAGGAAGTGAAACCGTTGCTCTCGGTGAGGAACCTGAAGACCAGTTTCTTTCAGGACGAGGGAACGACGAAGGCCGTCGACGGGGCTTCGTTCGACGTCTTTCCAAGAAAGACCCTCGGCATCGTCGGTGAGAGCGGCTGCGGCAAGAGCGTCACCGCGCAGTCGATCCTGCGAATCGTCGATCAGCCCGGACGGATCGTCGAGGGAGAGATCATCCTCACCCGCGAGGACGGGACGGAAACCGACCTCGTCAAGCTGAAGGCCGACGGCCGGGAGATTCGTTCGATCCGAGGGGGCGACATCGGTCTCATCTTCCAGGAACCGATGACCTCGTTCAGCCCTGTGCATACGGTGGGAGCGCAAATCGTCGAGGCGATCATGCTGCACAACGCGGTCGGCCGGAAGGAGGCAAGACTGCGGGGGATCGAGGCGCTGCGCAGCGTCGGGATCCCGAAGCCGGAGCGGCGCATCGACGAGTACTCGTTCGAATTGAGCGGCGGGCTCCGTCAGCGGGCGATGATCGCAGTCGCGCTTTCCTGCGATCCGCGCCTGCTCATCGCCGACGAGCCCACGACGGCGCTGGACGTCACCACGCAGGCGCAGATCCTGGACCTGCTGCGCAAGATCCAGCAGGAGCGGGGAATGGCGATCATGCTCATCACGCACAACCTCGGCGTGGTCGCCGAGATGGCCGACGACGTGGTCGTCATGTACCTCGGCCGCGTGGTCGAGGAAGGCAAGGTCGACGACATCTTTCACGATGCGAAACATCCGTATACGAAGGCGCTGCTTCAATCCATACCGAGCATCAACTCCACGCCGAGAGTGAAGCTCCCGACCATCAGCGGCTCGATCCCCCATCCGTTCAACCGCCCGACCGGTTGCCCCTTCCATCCCCGGTGCGTTTCGTTCATGCCCGGCCGCTGCGACACCGCGGTGCCGCCTCTGCTGGCGGTCGGGGAAGGCAGGAAGGCAAGTTGTTTCCTCTATCAATGAGCGCTGCCGAGCGGCCCCAAAGCACGAATTGCGCCCCATTGGGGGGTGTGGGGGCACATTTAACCGGCGGGCGAGAATGACGAACGGCAACGCCGCTCCGGAAAAGTCCGTGCTCCTCGACGTGAAGGGGCTCAAGAAGTATTTCCCGATTCGACGGGGGCTTCTGCAGAAGACCATCGGCCACGTGAAGGCGGTGGACGACGTGACGTTCTTCCTCAATTGGGGAGAGACGCTGTCGCTGGTCGGCGAGAGCGGCTGCGGGAAGACCACGACGGCACGCTGCATCCTGCGCGCCATCAAGCCGACGGCCGGGCAGATTTTCCTTTCGGACAACGGCGAAATGCTGGACGTGGCGACCGTCCCGAAGAGCAAGCTACGGTCGCTTCGGCGCCAGATGCAGATGATCTTCCAGGATCCGTTCTCCTCGCTGAACCCGCGGATGACGCTCCTCGACATCGTCGGCGAGCCGCTGCTGGTCCACGGCGTAGGCAGCGCGCAGGAACGCACCGACAGAGTGGTGGAGCTCCTCAACCTCGTCGGCCTGCGGCCGGAATACATGCGGCGCTACCCGCATGCGTTCTCGGGTGGCCAGCGTCAGCGCATCGGCATCGCCCGGGCGCTTGCCCTGAATCCGCGGCTGGTGGTTGCGGACGAGCCCGTTTCCGCGCTGGACGTTTCGGTCCAGGCGCAGATCCTCAACCTCCTTCTGGATCTGCAGGAGCAGCTCGGGCTGACGTATCTCTTCGTCGCGCACGACCTGAGCGTCGTCAAGCACATCAGCGAGCGGGTTGCGGTGATGTACGTCGGCAGGATCGTGGAGACCGCGCCGACCGAGGAACTGTTCGGGTCGCCGAAGCATCCGTACACCGAGGCGTTGCTGTCCGCGGTGCCCAAGCCGGATCCGCGCCTTCGTTCCGAACGGATCGTGCTCCAGGGCGAAGTGGCCGACCCGGCCAATACGCCGCCGGGTTGTCATTTTCATCCGCGCTGCAAGTATGTGCAGGCCGTCTGCCGGGAGAAATCGCCGGTGCAGGAAGAGATCGCCCCGAATCACTTCGTGAGCTGTCACCGGGCGAGGGAGCTTTCGCTCCGCGGCGTCGCGCTCGATTGACGAGGTCGACCCGCTCTTCCGCGCGTGACCCGCGATCGCGGTCTCGTCCTGCCCCGCGCGGGAATATCGTGAAGACGCCGTGGCCGACGCGGCAATCCCTGGTGACCTGAGCCCGATCCCTCGGGACGATCTGCGCTAGCGCTTCGAGCTGCCGGATCCTGCGTGTGCCCGCACACGGGCGCAGACCCGAATCGCCTCCATCGCCTGCGCCAGTTCCCGATCGGCGCCCGCGTATCTGGCGGCCCGCTCCTTCCAGAACGCATCGACGTCGGCGCGATCCCTGTCCGAACACAACCCCGAAGCGTAGAACGGCCATCCACCGGGGGAGTCGCGCCCCACGGTCTTCGCCAGCGCGTCGAAGTTCGCCATGATGAAGTCGTTCGGGGCGCGCCGCGTCGTATTCCAGTAGAACCCGTTGCCCAGCGCGGTCCACGACTCGCGAACGTCGAACGCGGGATCGAGCAGCAGCGCCATCCCCTTCTGCGCCAGCGCCGGGTCGGTGAACGCGAACAGCGCCATCATCAAATACCGCCGGTCGAGGCGGTCCTGCGTCGCCTTCGCTTCGGCGAGCAGCGCGTCGAACATTGCCGCGTCGCCCGTCCGGCCAGCGGTGACCAGCACGACGTCGACCAAACCCGGGTCGACCGTCTTCCGGTCGCCTATCCATGCGCGCGCCAGCCTGCGTGCCTCGGCGGCCAGCAGCGGGTCCTCGGGCGCGACGACACGCAGCAGCGAACGCCGCAGCAACTGGTCGTCGTCGCTCTCTCCGGCCTTCGGTACGAAGCCGAGCGCCTTCGCCCGCGGACCGAACACCTCGCGCACGAAGCCGGAATACGCCGGCCGCCCAGCGTCCGCGAACAGTGTGTTGCCCAGGAACTCCGCGAGATCGAGGGCCGCGAGCACGACGTGGCGATCGCGCGCGGCGGCGCCGTAACGCACCCACTGCATCGCCTGCGCCAAGCTCACCGCGCCCGCACGCACCAGCACCTTCAGATCGTGGAGCAGGCTTGCGTACTCCGCGACGGTCAGCGAGTTGCGCTGCTTCGCAAGGCCGGCGAGCAGGCCATCGCGATAGTCTGGCACGTAATAGCCCCTCCCGGCGGCGTTGGCGAACACGAACGCCGGACATTCGCCGTCCAGAGGAATCGACTTGCTCGCTTCGGTCATCAACGTGCATGACTCGCGCGACGAAGCGCCCGCGCCGTAGCGGACGCACACCGGGATCTGCCACTGCCGGGGGCGGCCGGCCCCGGACCCGAGCAGTTCAAGGCGATGTTGCGTCAACGCGAGCTTGGCGCCGCCCGACCCGCATTGCAGCCGGACCTCGATCCGCGGCACGCCGTTGTGGTTGAGGAACGTGTTGAACGCCGGCGCCACCGGCAGCCGGCTGGCCTGCGTGAGGGATTGGAAGAAGTCTTCCGCCGTGGCCGAGCCGTCGCGCCGGGATTCGAGATAGTCGTGCACGCCCCGCCGGAACGGCTCTTCGCCGATCCAGCCCTCGAACATGCCAATCACCGTCGCGCCCTTCTCATAGGTGATGCTGTCGAACGCGTTGAAGATGTCGCCGCGCGAGTTGACCGGCTCGCGGATCTGCCGCGCGGACGTGAGCGCGTCGGCGTCGATCGCCTGTGCGCGTTCGCCGATGCGCGCTGCACCGCGCTCGTAATCGGGGCGCCACTGGTTCGCGATCTTTTCGGCGATCCACGTCGCGAACGCCTCGTTCAGCCAGATGTCGTCCCACCACGCGGTGGTGACGAGGTTGCCGAACCATTGATGCGCAATCTCGTGCGCGCCGACGTTGGCCGCGCCGCGCCGGAACCGCGGGGTTGCGGCGCCCGGCCGCGCGAGCAGTCCCGGCGCGGCGTAGGTGATGAGCCCGGCGTTTTCCATCGCGAAATTGACGGTGAGCGGGATCGCGATGTGGTCGAGCTTCCCGAACGGATACGGGATGCCGAACCAGGTCTCCAGCCGCTCGAAGAGCTGCGGATAGGCGCCCGCGGCGAACGTCGTGTCGGCGAGGCGGCCGCGCGGCACGATGAGCCGCGTCGGCGTCTGCTTCACGCCGACGCGCCCCAGATCGACGAACTCCCAGGGGCCGACCGCAAATGCGACAAGGTAGGTCGGCAACGGGCGGGTTTCCGCGAAGCGCACGGTCTTGAGGCCGTCGTCGCCGGGCGTTTCCGAAGCGATCGGCGTGTTCGAGACCGCGGTGACGTCGCGCGGCACGCGCAACGTGAGCTGCCACGGCGTCTTGAAGCCCGGCTCGTCGAAGCACGGGAACGCGCGGCGCGCGGAAGTCGCCTCGAACTGGGTCATCGCATACCAGGCGCCGTTGTCCTGCAGCGCGAAGATGCCGCGCGTCGTGTTCCGGCTCTGCTCGGCCTCGAACGCCAGCGTCACGCGATGCCGGCCGGCCGCAAGCGGCGGGTCGAATGCGACCCCGACGAACTGCTCCTGTCCCGACAGCACGGTGACGCGCGTTCCGGGCAGATCCACCGCGGCGCTCGTCACGTTCAGCGTATCCGCGTTCAGCCACAGGACGGGATGCGGCCGATCCAGCTCGACGTCGATCGCAATCTCGCCCGGCACCTTGGCTTCGCCCGGGACGAGCGTCAGCGTGACGGCGTAGCGCAGCGGGCGCGCACCGGCGGGCAGCCTGAACGTCGGAGGCTCGACGGCCGGCGCCGCGGGAGGGTCCGCGGAAAAGGCAACAGGCGAGGCAGCCAGCCACGCGAGCGCGGCAAGGCCGGAAAGCAGTTTGCGCATTGAACGGGGGGACATTCGCGTCGAGGAAAGCCGGAATCCTAACAGGTGCGCTCCGGAGCTGGCCGGAACGACCTCCTGCTCGATTCGTCCGACTGGCGAGCCGCGCTCGCCACAATCGGGAGGCGCGTCCTGCACCGGGCCCGGCGCACGGGCGCCGCCCGGTCACTCCGCGCCGGGGGCCGGTCGACGTCCGGTTGCGATCCGGACTACTTCTGCAGCTTCGCGTCGGCGACCAGCACCTTGTAGGAGTAGCCGGAGCCGAGATCGACGTCCGTCCGCACGATGCCCTTGGCGACGACGACGGCGCCGATCTGCGTTTCGTCCAGCGTCGTGACAAGGATGTCGTTGCTGCTGTCCGCGGCGGATCCGGATCCGTCGCGCAGGTGAATCCAGTTCTTGCCCATGACGCCCGACGTGAACTTCACGACCTTGCCCTGAACGGTCACCGGCTTGTCCTTGAGTTCCGCCTTCTTGCCGACGATCTCCGCGACCGTCTTCGCATCGGCGCCCTTCGCCTTCTGCACCTTTACGTCACCGACGTCGGACGCCTTGGAAACGCCGGCGTGAAGCTGCGTGAGATCGCCGCCCGGATGGGCTACGCCGGCGGCGGGGGCCGGGCTCGCGATCGTGCCGAAGACGATCGTGTCGAACGTCTTCTTCAGCGCCTTGCTCTCGAAGTTCGCCATCACCGCCGCGTCCACGATCGTCACTTCGGCGCCGACTTTGACCGGTGACTTGTTGACCGCGGCCCAGGTCTCGCCTTCGCGGGTCTTCAGGCGCAGGTAGGTGTAGGCGTCGACGTCCTTCACTTCGAGCACCACGCCGCTGAGCGAGGGGCCCTGGACGGGGGGCTGGTTTCCCGCCGCCCACGCAATGCCGACAAGGAGTGATGCAAGAACAGCAAGGAGCAGTTTCATCGGTGGCCTCTTTCGAGCAAATTTCTCGGGGGGCGGATTCGACCCCACCCATCGTTCGTCTGCGCGACTGTCGCACAGAATGAAAAATCGACCTTGACCCAGATCGAATTTGCCCCGGCTCGGGCGTGCGCCGCAGGATTGCCCCTCCCGCAGACAACACTATCGTCCCTGCAGCGCGCCCCACGGGTACTTTCCACCAAGCGCAACGGGCACGGCACGCGGCGGACGACGCTAGGCCGCGAGGTCCACTGCCCCGCCGGTACGTGCGCTCACGGCGAGCGCTTCGAGCATGCGCATCGTGTCGACGGACTCTTCGGGCGACGTGCCGATCCAGCGCCCCCAGCCATGCACGACGAGTTCGCGGAAAGCCTCGGCCTCGGCAAGGAAGCCGTTGATCGCCGCGGTCTCGATGTTCTGCACCTCGGCATCCCAGCCGGTGCCGCGCCGAATCTCGACCGTGGGCGGGAACGCGGCCGACGTATCGTTGTAGTAGGTCGTCGTGATCGTGCCGGCGTCGCCGACGAGGACGGCACGGCGATGCCGGGCGGTGCCGAAGCTGCACGAAATCTGCGCCAGCAGTCCGGACGGGAATTCGATCGAGCCGACCATCGTGCGGTCGACGCCGCTTTCCGCCCAGCGCGCCATCGACTGGACGCGCTTCGGACGCTCGCCGGCGATCATCCGGACCAGGCTGACCGGATAGCTTCCCGCGTCCATCAGCGCGCCGCCGCCGAGCTCCGGGTTGTAGCGGATGTTGGCGGCATCGGCGAGCAGGAAGCCGAACGACGCGTGCATGACCTGCAGCCGCCCGATCACGCCGTTCGCAAGCAGCTCGCGCAGCTTCAGCGTCTGCGGCTGCGCGCGATACGGGTAGCCTTCGACCAGAAAGACATCGTGGCGGCGCGCCGCCGCGAACATCGCTTCCGCTTCGCGCGCGGAGATCGCCAGCGGCTTTTCGCACAGCACATGCTTGCCGGCCTCGACCGCGCGGATCGACCACTCGGCGTGAAGAGTGTTCGGCAGCGGGTTGTAGATCGCGTCGACGGCCGGATCGGCGAGCAGCGCGTCGTACGTCGCGTGCACCTCCGGAATGCCGAGCTCGGTCGCGAAACTCTGCGCCTTCGCGACGTCGCGGCTGGCGACTGCCCGCACGCGGACCTTTGTCGACGGACGCACCGCGTCGACGAACAGCCGGGCGATCTTCGCGGCGCCCAGGATGCCGATCTGCAGCGGGCGGTCAGCCGACGTTGTCATGGTCGCAGTCCATGCAGAGAAAAATTTCGGAGGTAGCGCAAGCCGTGGACCTCGCGGTTCGTACGAAAATCGGCCTCCGCCGCGCTGTCATCGAGCGCGCCTTCGCGGTTCGTCGGCGACGGTCACCTATCCAAGGCAGAACACGTTCAGCTTGTTCCCGTCCAGATCGCGAAAATAGCCGGCATAGTTCGTCGGCGACGGTCACCTATCCAAGGCAGAACACGTTCAGCTTGTTCCCGTCCAGATCGCGAAAATAGCCGGCATAGAAACCGTCGCCGCGCGGGCCGACGGCGCCTTCGTCCTTGCCCCCCAATTCAAGCGCCTTCTTGTGGATGCGGTCGACCTTCTCGCGCGAATCGACGATCAACGCCGCCATCACGCCGTTGCCGACGGTGGCCGCCTTTCCGTCGTAGGGCTTCATGACGGCGAGACTCGGCTTGTCCTTCGCGACGCCCCAGGCAATGCCACGTCCGAGGTCCCACAAGCGCTTGGCGCCGATTTCGCCGAGGAGCGCGTCATAGAAGGCCGCGGCCCGCGGCAGATCGTTGGTTCCGAGCGTCATGTAGCCGATCATCGACAATCCCTCCAAGGGTTGCAGGAAATCCGCATTCTACGACCGGATCCTCGCGCATGGCAGCATGCGTGGCGCCGTTGGGGCGATCGCGGCGCCCGGCAAGGTCACCTGCCCCATGCCGGCACCGCCGACAGCATCCACAGGATTGCGCTGATCGTCGCGAAGGACAAGAGCGTCGTCACCAGCAGTGCCGCCGCGCAGAAGCCTTCCCGGCCGTACTTCTGCGCGAGGATCGGATAGATGGACAGCATCGGCATGCTCGCATACGCAACGCCCGCGGCGCGCAACACCGGATCGACCGGCGGCAGCACGAGCAGCAGCGCGAGGACGGCGAGCGGGTGCACGACCAGCTTGCCGATCGCGATCAGCGCGACGTCGCCCAGCATTCCGCCGACCTTCAGCCCGACCAGCGATCCGCCGATGACGAACAGCGCGACGGCGGTGGACGCCGTCGCCAGCAGGCCGATGGTCTGCATGACGGGCTCGGGCATCGTCACGCCGGCGATTGCCACGGCGAAGCCGGCAACGATCGCGAGGATCAGCGGATTGACGGCGAGGCGGCGCAGCGACTGCGCGAGCGCCACGTGCCACGCGTGCGCGCCGCCGCCGCTCTCCGCGAGCGCCAGCGTCAGCGGCAGCAGCACGATGTTCTCGACCAGCATGCACAACGCCAGCGCGACGGCGGCCGGCGGCCCCAGCCACTGCAGCACGATCGGATAGCCGACGAAGCCGGAATTCGAGAAGGCCGCGCCCATGCCGATCAGCGCGCTGTCCGGCATCGGCTTGCCGCGCACGAACCGGGCGAGCGCGAAGGCGCCCAGCAGCACGAGGAGCGACCCGCCTCCGTACGCCGCGATGAACGGGCCGTTGAGGATCTCCGCGACCGGGCGCTGCGCAAGCGCCCGGAACACCAGCGCCGGCAGCGCGAAGTTGAGCACGAACCGGCCGAGCACGCGCATGTCGGCGGCGCTGAACATGCCGAGGCGACCGGCGAGGAAGCCGATCCCGATCATCAGGTAGATCGGAACGGTGATGGCGAGGATCGACAACATCGGCGTGGACGATCAACAGGCGATTGAGCAAAGGGCGCAGCCTGCCGGTGCCGGCGGAGTCGGTCAAGAGGTGTTTGCCGCCGGTGATCGCGGTGCCGCGTTGCGTGTCCCGAGACACTTGCGCGGCGCTGCGGGAACACCGTGTCGACGGCTGCCGGAACCCGATTACTCGCCCCGCTGCTCGCCCCGCTCGCCTTCCCGCTCGCCTTCCCGCTCGCCTTCCCGCTCGCCTTCCCGCTC
>JBDTVU010000105.1:0-11713 GCA_040007035.1 Betaproteobacteria bacterium
AGGCGCGGTTCAACAAGTTCTTCCACGCGATGCTCGACGCCGGCGTGTACTTCGCGCCGTCGGCGTTCGAAGCGGGATTCGTGTCGGCGGCGCACACCGCCGACGACATCGCGGCCACCGTCGCGCTCGCGGAGAAGGCGTTCGCTGCCCTGTGAATGTGGCGCGCGGCGCGACCGCCGCACCGGGCTACCCGGCGCCGAGCCGATAGCCGAGGCGGGTGATCGATTCGCCGTGGCGCGCCTCGAAGTCGCGGAGGTCGTCGGCGGTGAGGACGTCGGCCCACTTCGACAGCTTGCGCGAGTGGATGTACGGATTGCCCGCGACGCGCCGGTCGTCCATCCTCGCCACGTCCTCGGTCGCGGCGATGGCGAGCGCCTGCGGCAGGGTGGCTTCCGCAAAGCCCAGATGCGAAAGCGCCGCGGTCATCGTGCCGTCGAAATCGCGGGCGAACGCTTCGAGCTGCAAGTCCAGGATCCGGTCGGGACGGGGAACCCACGCCGCGATCGCTTCCAGCGTCCACGCGGTGTAGCGGTCAAGCTCGAAGCGCAGGCCCGACGGTCGGTCGAGTTCGACGAGGTTCTGCTGATAGGAGCGGCCGCCGAGCCCCGCGAGATACGCGCGCTTCCACGGCTCCGGCCGGTGCCGCTGCGACACCGGCACGCGGGGAAAGTCGATCGGCGGTGTCGCGTCCAGATCGGCGTTGACGCACCACTTCTCCGTGCACCGTTGGTGGTAGAGGTAGCCGGACACCCAGATGTCGCGCGGATCGCGGACGACGCGGATTCCCCGGTAGTCGTAGTCGTCGAGGTCGAGGTCGAGCAGCGAATGTGGAAAGATCGCGATGTCGACGCTGCGGTCGATCGCGCGGACGAGGCCGAGCGTGGACTTCACCGTCAGGCCGAACTGCGCGGCGAGCTTCGCGGCGACGTTCGAGAACAGGTTGGTGCCGACCTTGTGGTAGCAGAAGATGAAGATCTGCGGCGTCTGGCGTTCCCGGCGTTGCATCGGCGATCCCCGTGGGATGGTGCGGCGGCAGCGCGATTTTATCCCGCGCACACCACGGAATGCCCGTGCCGGGAGCGAGTGCGGCGGCTGCGCGCCGCGTCTGGCGGCCGACGCTCCCGGGCGCCGTCGTTTTCGGCGCTGCCGGCTCGGTACACTAGAATGAACGCACGAACGGCGGACTCCCGCCCCGCGCGAATCTGATGGACTCGACCCCGGCCTTCGAGCACTGCAATCCGGACCTGCTCGCCGCAGTGCCGAAAGACGCCCGGCGGGTCGTCGAGGTCGGCTGCAGCTCGGGCGCGCTGGCCCGCGAGTACCGGCGCGGCAACCTGTCGTGCCACTACACCGGCATCGAGGTCGTCGCCGAATACGCACGCCTCGCCCGCAGCCATTGCGACGTGGTGCACGAGCTCGACATCGAGACCGTCGACGAGGCCTGGCTGCGCGAGCATCTGCCTTGCGACTGCTGGATCTTCGGCGACGTGCTGGAGCACCTGCGCGATCCCTGGGGGCTGCTCGCGCGCGTCCGCCGCGTGATTCCCGCGGACGGCTCGGTCGTCGCCTGCATCCCGAACGCGCAGCACTGGAGCGTGCAGACGCGGCTCTGCGGCGGCGGCTTCCGCTACGAGAATGTCGGCCTGCTCGACCGGACCCACCTGCGCTGGTTCACGCGGCAGACGGTCGTCGAGATGTTCGGCGGCGCCGGCTTCTCGATCGTCGACGCGCGGGCGCGGGTGTTCGACCCGCCGAAGGAGGATCGGATCCTGGCGGCGATCCGGGCGCTCGCATCCTCCGTCGGCGCCGATCCGGACGCCGCGGCGCGCGACGCGCTGCCGTGGCAGTACGTGTTCCGCGCCGTCCCGCGCTGAGCGCGCCGGCACGGTAAGCGACCGGCGCGCTATGTCGCCGGGTCGACCTTCTCCCCGCGCCGGTCGACGGGCAGGTCGCGGTCGAAGCGGAGCTTCCCCGGGCGCGTCATCTGCCAGTTCATCGTGAACGGATTGAGCCGCCAGTCGGTCTCAATGACACCGGCAAGCGGCCGGATCCGGTTCTGGCGGGGGAATGGGGTCAGGTTCGCTTATCCGCGCGACGGTGATGTTGGGCGAAGCCATGTGGGCGGATAAGTGGACCTGACCCCATTACGCCATTACGCGCGGACCCCATTACGCGCGCAAGCTCTTGATTCGCGCCGTGAAATCGGCAATCGGCCACAACGGCCATGCTACAATTGATTGTTTAACCACGGGCGACGAAACGCGTGAATTCGACCGGACGCAAACGGCTTGGCGAAATCCTGATCGAGCGCGGCAAGCTGGACGCCGCAGGGCTCGATCGCGCGCTCCGCGTCCAGCAGGACAGCGGCGGCGAGCGGATCGGCGCGCTGCTGGTCACGCTCGGGCTGTGTGCGCAGCGCGATGTTGCCGAGGCGCTGGCCGTCCAGCTCGACCTGCCGCTGGTCGACGTCGGCGGCTATCCGGAATTCCCGATCCTCGAGGAGCGGGTGTCGGCGCGGTTCCTGCGCGAGTCGCGCGCGCTGCCGGTACGCGAGGACGAGCAGGAAGTCGCGCTGGCGATGGTCGACCCGACCGACGCCTACACGATCGGCGCGTTCCGGATGGTGACCGGGCGCGAGGTGAAGCCGATGGTCGCGCTGCCGACGGAGCTCGAGGCCGCGCTCGAGCGGCTGTACGGCGCCGGCAAGTCGGCGCTGGGGCAGATCGTCGGCGACGTCGAGCAGCGCGACGACCTCTCGTTCGACGCCGACATCCAGCAACTGAAGGATCTCGCCGCCGAGGCGCCGGTCATCCGCCTCGTCTCGCTCATCATCACCAACGCGCTCGAGCAGCGCGCCTCCGACATCCACATCGAGCCGTTCGAGAACCGGCTCGTCGTCCGCTACCGGATCGACGGCGTGCTGCACGAGGTCGAGTCGCCGCCGCGGCGGTTCTCGGCCGCCGTGATCTCGCGGATCAAGATCATGGCCAACCTCGACATCGCCGAGCGCCGGCTGCCGCAGGACGGCCGCATCCGGCTGCGGGTGCAGGGCAAGGAGATCGACCTTCGGGTGTCGACGGTGCCGACGATGCACGGCGAGTCGGTGGTGATGCGGATCCTCGACAAGGGCGGCGTCGCGCTCGACTTCGCCCGGCTCGGCTTCTACGCCGACACGCTGAAGGCGTTCACCGACGTGCTGATGGAGCCGCACGGCATCCTGCTCGTCACCGGCCCCACCGGTTCCGGCAAGACGACGACGCTCTACACCGCGCTGGAAACGCTGAACAAGCCCGACGTGAAGATCCTCACCGTCGAGGACCCGGTCGAGTACCAGATGCCCGGGATCAACCAGATCCAGGTCAAGCCGCAGATCGACCTCACGTTCGCCAACGCGCTGCGCTCGATCGTCCGCCAGGACCCGGACGTCATCATGATCGGCGAGATCCGCGACCTCGAGACCGCGCAGATCGCCGTGCAGTCGGCGCTGACCGGCCACCTCGTGCTGTCCACCGTCCACACCAACGACGCCGCGTCGACGGTCAACCGCCTGCTCGACATGGGCATCGACGACTACCTGCTGACGTCGACGGTGATCGGCATCCTCGCCCAGCGGCTGGTGCGCACGCTGTGCCCGCAATGCAAGGAGCCGTACGCCGCGCTGCCGGAGATCGTCGACCAGCTCGGGCTGCGCCGCTACGCGAAGAAGGACGGCGACATCACGCTGTGGCACGAGAAGGGCTGCCCCGAGTGCGCGCAGACCGGCTACATGGGGCGGATCAGCGTGATGGAGATGCTGCCGATCACCGACCCGCTGCGCAGCCTGGTGATGAAGCACGCGACGTCGACGGACCTGCGCAACGAGGCGATCCGCGGCGGCATGGTCACGATGTACGAGGACGGCCTGCGCAAGGCGCTCGACGGCGTGACCACGTTCGAGGAAGTGCTCCGCGTGACGCGCGAGAACTGATCCGCCGATGCCCGTCTTCCGCTACAAGGCCGTCGATACCGCCGGCGACGTCTCGGTCGGCGAGCTCGAGGCCGCCAACGAGTCGGAGATCGTCGACCGCCTGCGCGACCAGGGCCTGATGCCGATGCAGGTCGGGCCCGCCGCGGCCGGCGCCGGGAGCGCGCCGGCGGGGGCGGGTGGCCGCGGCGCGGGCGCCGGTCTGCGAAGCCGCTGGTTCACGCCGAAGAAGGTCACCCGCGACCACCTGATGGCGATCACCCGCGAGCTGGCGACGCTGCTGCGCGCCGGCCTGCCGCTCGACCGCGCGCTGGAGATCCTGATCGGCCTCGCGCCGACGCCGCCGGTCGCCGGGCTGCTGCAGCAGATCCGCGACGACGTCCGCGGCGGCAAGGCGCTGTCGCAGGCGCTCGACGTGCGCCGCGACGTGTTCGACCGCTTCTACGTCAACATCGTCCGCGCCGGCGAGGCCGGTGGCGCGCTCGGCGTCGTGCTGACGCGGCTCGCCGACACGATGGAGCGCAACAAGGAGCTGCGCGAGACGGTGAAGGCGGCGCTGATCTACCCGACGATCCTGATCGGCGTCGCGGCGACATCGGTGATGGTGCTCTTGATCTACGTCGTGCCGCAGTTCGAGCAGACGTTCAGCCAGGCCGGCAAGGCGCTGCCGCTGCCGACGCAGATCGTCGTCGTGGTCGGCACGTTCATGCGTCACTGGTGGTGGGCGGTGCTGGCGGCGATCGTGCTCGGCATCGGCTGGGCGCGGCGCCGGCTGCGCCGCCCCGAAGTGCGCCTGCGCTGGGACGCGCGGCTGATTCGCTGGCCGCTCGTCGGCGATCTCGCCGTCAAGGTCGAGGTCGCGCGGCTCGCGCGCACGCTCGCCACGCTGCTGGCCAACGGCGTCACGCTGCTCGCGGGTCTTGCCATCGTCAAGGAGACGCTCGGCAACCGCGTGCTCGCCGGCTCGCTCGACGGCGTCATCGCGCGGCTGCGCGAGGGCAAGGGCTTCGGCCGGCCGCTGGCGGAGACGAACCTGTATCCGAAGCTCGCGACGCAGATGATCCTCGTCGGCGAGGAGTCCGGCCGGCTCGAGGAGATGCTGACCCGCGTCGCCGAGGTCTACGACCGCGAAGTGGCGATGGCGATCAAGCGTTTCCTCGCCGTGCTGGAGCCGGTGATGATCCTCGGCCTCGCGGTGCTGATCGGCGGGATCGTGTTCTCGATCCTGCTGGGCGTCATGGGCATGAGCGAACTTGTCCAGTAAAGCCTGTCTAACCATTCCCGCGCCATGGGCAAACGCCCCGGGACGCGGCAGTCAACGAAGCCGGGGAGCGACGATGGTCCACATGAGAGCGCAACGGATGGCGGCGCAGCGGCGCTCGAAGCGGCACGCCGCGCGCGGGATGACGCTGATCGAAATCCTGGTCGTGCTGGTGCTGATCGGCGTGGTGATGGGGATCGTCGGCGGCAACTTCATCGGCAAGGGCGAGAAGGCGAAGGCCGACGCGGCGAAGATCGAGATCGGCCAGATCGGCCAGACGCTCGACCTCTACAAGCTCGAGATCGGCCGCTACCCCACGACGTCCGAGGGCCTGCAGGCGCTGATCGCCGCACCCGCCGGCGCGGTGAACTGGAACGGCCCGTACTGGAAGCGCTCGACGCTGCCGAAGGATCCGTGGGGCAACGAGTACAAGTACACGGCGCCGGGCCAGAGCGGGCCCTACGACATCCTCTCGTACGGCGCCGACGGCAAGGAAGGCGGCGACGGGCCGAACAAGGACATCCTGAACACCCAATGATGCACGCCCGCGCCGCGCGCACCGCCCGCGGCGTCACCCTCATCGAGCTGCTGGTCGTGCTGTCGTTGATGGCGATCATGTCGGCGCTCGTCATCCCGATGCTCGGCGGCGGCGTGTCGACGACCGACATGAAGAGCGCGGCGCGCCAGCTCGCGGCGGGGCTGAAGCTGGCGCGGAGCGAGGCGCTGGCCACGCGCACCGAAACGACGGTGGTGATGGATCTCGAGCAGCGGACGTTCCGCGTCGCGCGCGACCCGCGCACGATTCCGCTGCCGAAAGGGATCGAGATGAAGGTCGTCACCGCGCAGAGCGACATCGCGTCGGAGAAGACCGGCGCGATCCGCTTCTTCCCCGACGGCGGCTCCAACGGCGGCCGGGTCACGCTTGCCGCCGGCGAGCGCAAGTTCGAGATCGACGTCGACTGGCTCACCGGTCGCGTCGCGATACTGGATTGACGTCCGCGATGCACCCGCCGCCGCCCACCCGCCAGCACGGGTTCTCGCTGCTCGAAGTGCTGGTCGCCTTCGTGATCCTCGCGCTCGTCGCGACGGCTTTGTCGCGCCTCTTCGGCGGCTCGCTCGCCAACGCCGGCGTCGCCGAGGAATACAGCCGCGCGCTTGTCGTGGCCGAGAGCGTGCTGGCCGAGACCGCCAGCGCGAAGCCGCTGCAGGAGGGCACGAAGACCGGCAGCGCCGACGACGGCCGCATCGCGTGGAAGACGTCCGTCGCCGCCTACGATCCGCCGGACACCAGCACGGATGTCGCGGCCGCGTCGGCGACGATGCCGCTGCGCCTGTACCGCGTCACCGTCGACGTCGACTTTCCGGGGCCGGCCAACGGGCGCCGCGTCGTCGCGCTGGCGACCACGCGCATCGGCGCGCGGGAGAAGCTGCAGTGAGGCGGCAATGAGCGCGCGCCGCGCGGCGGCCGGCTTCACGCTGGTCGAGCTGACGATCGCGCTGATGCTGCTCGCGCTGATGGCGGCGGTGCTGGCGGGCAGCGTCCGGCTCGCGGCGCGGGGCTGGGACGGCGGCGAGGCGAAAGTCGCGCAGGTGACCGAGATGCGGCAGAGCGGCGAGTTCCTGCGCGCGCAGCTCGGCGCCGGATTTCCGCTGCGGATGAGGAAGGCGGTCGGGATGCCGTTGATGTTCGGCGGAGAGCGCAACGAGATCCGCTACGCAGCAGCGCTGGCGCCGCGCGTCGCCGAGGGCGGCGTCTGGTATTTCCGGCTTGCGCTCGCGCACGACGGCGACAAGTCGCGGCTGGTGCAGGAGCGGGTGATTCCCGATCCGGACCTCGTCGCCGAGCCGTCGTTCACCGGCGCCGACCGCTCGGTGCTCGCCGACGGCATCCGCGAGCTCACGATCGGCTATTTCGGCCGCGACCCCGGCGCGCAGCAGGACGCCGAGCCGACATGGCGCGACCGCTGGGACGACCGTGACCGGCTGCCGATCCTCGTCCGCATCGACGTCACGCCGGAGAAGGGTCCCGCGTGGCCGCAGCTCGTCGTCGAGCCGCGCCGCGCTCCGGAAGCCGGCTGCCGCGCCTGGGACCCGAACCGCGGCCGCTGCATGGGGGCGGGATGAGCGCGCGCCGCATTCGTCAGTCGCAACAGCGCGGGATCGCCCTCATCGCCGCGCTCTGGCTCACGATCCTGCTGACGGTGATAGCGTCCAGCTTCGCGTACAGCATGCGCAGCGAGGCGCTGGCCGCGCGCAACTCGCTGTCGATGGCGCAGGCGCGCGCGGTCGCCGACGGCGCGGTCGAGCGGATGGCGTTCGAGCTGCAGCGGCCGCGCCAGCTCGCCGACGCGTGGACCGCCGACGGCGTGACGCGGAGCTGGAAGGACGGCGAGGCGACGGTCGTGGCCACCGCCGTCGACGAGACCGCGAAGATCGACATCAACGCCGCGTCGGAGGCGCTGATGCGCGGGCTGCTCGTCAACGTCGGCGGCGTCGACGCCGCAACCGCGGCGGCGCTCGTCGACGCGACGATGGACTGGAAGGACGCCGACGTCCTGCGCCGGCCGAATGGCGCAGAGGAAGCCGATTACGTCGCCGCCGGCCGCAAATACCGGCCCGCGAACGCGCCGTTCGAGACGACCGGCGAGCTGCAGCGCGTGCTGGGGATGACGCCGGCGCTGTTCGCGCGGATCGGCGACGCGATCACCGTGTATTCGCGGCAGGGCGGCGTGAACACCGCCACCGCGTCGCGCGAAGTCCTGCTCGCGCTGCCGAATGCGACGCCGGAGACGGTCGACGCCTACCTGCAACTCCGCGGCGACGCGCTCGCCGGCAAGCTGAAGCCGCCGCCGTTCGCGCCGGCGCAGGGCTTCCAGTCGCAGGCGCTGCCGGTGTGGCGGATTCACGCCGAAGCGACACTGGGGGATGGTGTAACCTTCGTCCGCGACGCGGTCGTGCGGCCCTCCGGCGATCCGCGGCGACCGCTGATCGCGCTGCTCTGGCAGGAAGGCGTCGGTGCCGCGCCGGCCGCAGCGAAGCCCGTGGACCCCAATGCAGGCGCCGGCGCGAACCCGGCCGCGCGCAACTGAATGGAACTTTCCGTCCGATTCCGTCAAGGGCTGCGCGATGTCGCGCAGCGGCTCGGCCTCCCGCCGTTCTGGCGCTGGTGGATGGACGAGCTCGCGCCGCTCGTCCCCGCGGGCGCGCGCGGCGCGGTGCAGCGTCGGCGCGTGCGGCCGGTGCTCGCGTTCGGCGGCGAAGTCGCGGTGCTGTGGATGCCGCGGATGCACGCAGGCGCGCTGGCGTTCGTCGAGGCGGCGCGCATTCCGCTCGCCGGCGATGCCGTTGCCGTCGCGCAGGCTGGCCGCGCCGCGATCGAATCGCTGCCACCGTCCGTCTACGGTGGCCCGGCCGCGGCAGCGAAGGTCGTCGTCGCGCTGCCGCCGGGACAGGTACTGCGCAAGCGGCTCACGCTGCCGGCGGCGATCGAGGAGAACCTGAAGCAGGCGCTCGCCTACGACCTTGACCGCCACACGCCGTTCCGGCCCGACCAGCTCTACTTCGACGCCGCCGTCGTCGGGCGCAACGCGGAGCGCCGCGAACTCTCCATCGACTGGGCGGCCGTACTGCGCACCAACGCCGACGCCGCGCGGCGGATGGCGGAGGGCTGGGGCGCCACCGTCGTCGGCGTGACTCCCGACACGCTTTCCGGCGAAGGCTCGACGCCGATCGCGCTGTCGAAGCTGAATCTCCTGCCCGCGGACGCGCGGCCCAACGGTACGCTGTGGCGGCGCTGGCAGTGGTGGGGTCCGCTGGCGGCGCTCGGCGTCATGCTTGCGATCGCCGTGCTGCTGCCGATCTGGCAGAAGCGCGATTACGCGATCGCGCTCGGTGGCGTCGCCGACAAGGCGCGGGTCGAGGCCGAGGCCGCCGACGGTGTCCGCCAGCAGGTCGAGGCGCTCGCCGCCGACTACAACTTCGCGCTCGGGCAGAAATACGCGTACCCCGGCGTCGTGCAGCTTCTCGACGACGTGACCAAGCTGATGCCCGACGACACCTGGCTGACGCAGCTCGAGCTGCGGACGACGGCGCGGGGCAAGGAGCCGAAGCGCGAGATCGCGCTGCGCGGCGAGAGCGCGAACGCCGGCCGCATCGTGTCGCTGCTCGAGGAGTCGAAGCTCTTCGCCGACGCTGCGCCGCGGTCGCCGACGACGAAGTTCCAGCCCGGCCCCGGCGAAATATTCGACCTCGGCGCACAACTCCAGCGGATGACGCCGCCGCCGCTGGTGGTGATCGGCAGCGAGGGTGCGCTGCCGCCGGTGTTGCCGCCGCCCGCGCCTGTCGCAGGGCCGCCCGAGCCGGCGGTCATTGCGCCGGCCCCTGCGGCGGCGACCGGAACGCCGATGTCGGCTGCGGCTGCGCCAACCCCGATCGGCGCGCCCGCACCGGCTGTCGCACCGGCTGCGGCGGAACCCGCCCCGGCGGCCAATGGCTCGGACCGCGTCCGTCGCGACCGGCGGGGCGGTGGCGGCCGCGGCGGCGTTGCTCCGGTCGAGCCGCCGGCGCCGCCCGAGCGCCTCAACCCGAAGCTGGTGGACGACTGATGGTCACCGCCGCCCTCGCCAGGCTTCCCGCCCGCCAGCAGCGCGCGCTCGCGGTCGCGCTTGCCGTCGTTGCCGTGCTGGTGGTGCTCGCGCTGCTGGTGGCACCCGTCTGGTTGCTGCACCAGCGGTACGACGACTCAATAGCTTCGCTCGAGGACCGATTGGAGCGCTACCGGCGGATTGCCGCGCAGGCGCCCGAATACCGGAAGGCGCTCGACCAGATCCGCGAGCGCGACGGCCACCGCTTCTTCCTCAAGAACACGGCGGCGAATCTGGCCGGCGTCGAAGTGCAGGAACTCGTCCGCGGCGCGATCGAGGGCAACGGCGGCAGGATCACCACCAGCCAGAACCAGGCGCCGCGCGACGAAGGCCGCTACAAGGCGATCGGCGTGACGTTCCAGTTGTTCGCCACCACGCCCAACCTGCAGAAGATCCTGTTCGCGCTGGAGACGCAGCAGCCGTACCTCGTCGTCGAGACGCTGACGCTGCGGCCGCTCAATGCGTTCCGCGGCTTCAAGCCCGCCG
This sequence comes from Betaproteobacteria bacterium, assembly GCA_040007035.1. Classification (GTDB taxonomy): domain Bacteria; phylum Pseudomonadota; class Gammaproteobacteria; order Burkholderiales; family Casimicrobiaceae; genus CAIWHR01. Next base: position 10,355 of record JBDTVU010000105.1, read on the forward strand.
CCGGGCAGGAACCGGAAGTGAACGTCCAGATCGACGTCGTCGCGTGGAGCTTCGCCGCGGCCGACAAGCCGGCCGACAAGTCCGCGGCCAAGGAAAAGGCGGCGGCCCGCCCATGAACGCGCTCTCGAACTCCGCCAGGGGCGTGTTGTGGTGGGTGCTGCCGCTCGCGGCGCTGGTCGCGCTGATCGGTTTCGAGACCGACGGCGGGCGCGCGCTGCACAAACCGATGGCTGCCGAAGTGCCGGCGACGCCGAAGCCGGTCACCACCGCGCTGCTGCCTGACTTCCAGGTCGACGGCGGGCTCGCCGCGCGCACCGACACGGTCAACCGGGCGCTGTTCAACCCGACGCGCCGCCCGGCGCCCGCGCTCGTCGCGGAAAACGCGCGCACCGCGATGCGTCGCGGCCAGTTCGCGCTGACCGGCACCATCGTCGTCGACGGGAAGAACACTGCGTACCTGCGCGAGACCGTCGCGGGCGGCAAGTCGCGCCGCGTCGTCCAGGGCGAGACGATCAACGGCATGGTGGTGTCGCAGGTGAAGCCGGATCGCGTCGTACTCGCGCTGGGCGACGAGACCGAGGAACTCGTGCTCAAGGTGATGGCGGGGCCAAAGACGACCGCCCAGCCCGCGCCGGTGGCGGTCGCCACGCCGGTCATCGCCGCGCCCGCGGCCGGCACGGCGCCCGCCACGGCGGCGCCAGCGCCGACGCAGACGACGACGTCGAACCCGGCAACGCTCGCAGGCAGGCGCGCCGCCGCGCGCGCCGCCGATGCCGCCCGCACGGGCGGTGCCGCCGCCGCGCCGGTCCCCGGCGCCCCGGCGCAGGACGGCTTCTCCGAAATGTATCGGCAGCGCTACGGCGCCGACGCCCAGCAGGCGCCCGCCGCGCCGGCTGCCGGCGGCCGCCGCCGCTGACGCCCACAACTTCCCCGCGATCCCGATGAACCGCGCAACTTCCCGGCCCGACGACCGACGGCAGCCCGCCGCCGGCACCCGCGCCCCGCGCGAACCCCGGACTCCAACAATGACGACGATCCGACCTTTGCTTGCCGCCCTTTTTCTGGCGGCGCCCATCCTGCTGACCGCGTGCGCGAGCCAGCAGGCCACGCCGGCCGACGCCGCCAACGCGCCGAGCGCGCGGACGACGGCGTTGCGCAACCCCGGCCCGATCCCGCCGGCGCAGCTCGAAGCCGCGCAGAAGATGCCGCTGTCGGCCGCTGACGCCGCCGCTGCCGCCGCCGACCGCGCGAAGATCTTCAAGGGCACCGGCGTTGTCGTGAAGGGCCAGACGCCCGGCGGCGGTCTGCCGCCGGGTCCGGCGGTAACGCAGGCCGGCGGCGGCGTGGTGCTGAACTTCG
>JBDTVU010000106.1:0-11587 GCA_040007035.1 Betaproteobacteria bacterium
GTGCCGGGAATGTCGCAGTGGAGCCAGCCCTGCGTGTGCGCGATCATCGACACCGAGTTTCCGGTGCCGCCGACGGGGAAGCCGCCCTTCTCCAGCGCCGCGATAAGCGGTTCGACCTTGGCAGCGCTCGATACCATGAACTCGATGTTCGAGCGGATGGTGAACCGGACGTGGCCCTCGGCGTACTTGTCGGCGATGTCGCATAGCCGGCGGATCGTGTGCACGTCCATCTGCCGCTGGGTGCCGGCGCGCACCGTCCACACCTCGTCGCCGCCGTGGGCGACGTGGTGCAGCACTCCCGGACGCGGGCGGTCGTGGTACTTCCAGTCGCCGTAGTTCTTCTTCAGCAACGGATGGAGGAACTGCCGGTTGTCGGGAACGCCGCTCTCGATCGCCCGGCGCATCTGCGGTTGTGCCATTGCGTGTCTCCTCCTCAGCGCCCGCCCGGCCGCCCGAAGGGCGCTGAGCGCCCCCTCCGGGGGTGGCGAACGAAGTGAGCCTGGGGGTCCATATCTAGGCTAGGCGACTTTCTGCGCGGCCTTCATCTTCGCCACTTCCTCGTCCCAGCCGTCCATCCGGACGTACGGGTTGGTGCGCGGCGCGGCGACCATGTTGGCGTCGATCGGGATCTCGAGCGCCTCGAGGAAATTGACGATGCCGATCCGCTCGATCATCTCGCCGGTACGCTCGTGCTCGAGCGCGTTCTCGGCGAAGAAGTCGATGATCTTCTGGCCGAGCTCGACCAGCTTCTCGCGGTCCTCGTCGTTCTCGAGTTTCATGAACGGAACGACGACGGTGCCCATCAGGTCGCCGATCTTCAGCGTCCGCTTGCCGCCGACCAGCACCGTCGCGCCCTTGTCCTTGCCGGGGGCGAGCGCGCCGGTCATCACGTTGATGCAGTGCATGCAGCGGACGCAGTCGCGGTTCTCGATCTCCAGGCCGTGGGTGGCGCTCAAGGCAACCGTCGACACCGACGGCGCCGACTTCAGATCCTTGACTTCCTTCAACTGGATCGCCTTGGTCGGGCAGCGGGCGACGACGTCGTTGACCAACTCGTTCATCCCGTGCTTCGCGAACCACTTTTTCGCCAGCGCCTCGTCGGTGCGGATGTTGTCGCGCCAGGTGCCGATGACCGCCATGTCGGCGCGCTGGATCGAGTTCATGCAGTCGTTCGGGCAGCCCGAGAACTTGAACTTGAACTTGTACGGAAGCGAGGGGCGGTGGATGTCGTCGAGAAAGCTGTTGATCACGGTGCGGTGCGCGGTGGCCTCGTCGTAGCACGACTGCTCGCAGCGCGCCGCGCCGACGCAGGACATCGACGTGCGCACCGCGGGGCCGGCGCCGCCCAGGTCGAAGCCGAGCTCGTTGATCGCGTCGAACGCCGGCTGCACGTTCTCGCTGGTCGCACCCTGGAACATGATGTCGCCGGACTGGCCGTGGAACGCGATCAGGCCCGAGCCGTGCTGTTCCCAGATATCGGCCATCTTGCGCAGCACGTCGGTGTTGTAGTGCATCCCCGCCGGCGGCATCACCCGCAGCGTGTGAAACTCCGCGGCGGCCGGGAACATCGGCTTGCCATTCTCGTCCTTCGCCTCGGTGAAGCGGGGGATCACGCCGCCGCCGTAGCCGAACACGCCGACGGTGCCGCCCTTCCAGTAGCCCTTGCGCGTCTCGTACGAAAGCTCGAGCTGGCCGAGCAGGTCGACGACGTAGTCCTTGTCTTCGGCGAGGCGCTTCAGGCCGGTGACGAAGCTTGGCCACGGGCCCGTCTCCAATTTGTCGAGCATCGGCGTCTTGTACATTTCCTTCGCCATAACCTGTCCTCCTCGCGTGAGCATCCGTACGTACACCCGGTTCGAAGCAGCGTGCCATGCTACGGCGGCGCACACCCACCCCGCCATCACTCTGCCCGACTACTCTGAATAAGCCGAATGGCGAGGTGTGGAAACTACCCGGATGGGGTAGGGCCCATAACTCGCAGTGGCTATGGACGCCCGCAGGAGGAAAATCGCCCAATACGAGACTAGGATCGTCGCGTCCGAATCTGCCTTGCGGGAGCCGGGAAAAGCGCGTTCCGGCGGGGGGGTGACGGGGCCCGCGCCGCCCTTCCATTCCGTCGCCGCCAGGCCGAGCTGCCGATGCCGACTTACACGAACGTGGACAGCTTCATTGTGCCGCTGGGCGGGCAGGAGATAGCGCTCGAGGATCTCGTCCACGACGCCGGCGGGATGAACCTGCTGCGAATCCGCATCCGCGAGCGGGCCCGGTTCACGATTTTCGACATCGACCCGGCGACCGCGCGGCGCTGGGGCGAAGCGATGCTGCGCTGGAGCGAGGCGCAGGCCCGCGACACCGGGGGTCCGCCAGCGTGACGGGTCCGTCTGCCGCCGGGTGCGTCGAAGCGCCGCACGGGGAAGCGCCGATGGCGGTCGCGGACGCATCGGTCGTCGACGTGCTGTTCGAACTGGCCGCGACGAGCCTGTTTGCCGATCACGCCGACGCGCTGGCGCACGCCGTGGCGCGTTGGCTGCCGTGGTTCGACACCGAGCCCGCAGCGGGCATCCATCCGCTGCGGGCGGCGGCGACGTCGCAGGGAATGGTCGTGCTCGCGCGCCGGGCGAGGCTCGTGCTGCGGGTGCCGGCGTCGCGCGCGGCCGATTGCCGCACGCTCTGCGGCCGGATGCTGGATGTCGCCGGCAGTGCGGTCGACGTCGGTGCGGCGAGCGAGCGGCCGCTTGCCCCCAGTGCGACGCTGTACGCGCGCCGGGTGGCGGCCGCAACGGACGACGAGCGCGCGTTCCACGAGGTCGTCGCACGCTGGCTTGCGGAGACGGGCGTGCGCTGCGAGTTCATTTCGGGCCGGCCGCACCGGTTCGCAGCAGGTGCCCGCGAGGTCGTCGGCTTCGGTCTCGCGCTGCACGGTCTTTCTCCCGCCGATTCGATCCGTGTCCAGAGCGCGGGAATGGGCGGTGACCGGCGGCTGGGATGCGGAATTTTCGTCCCGCACAAGGCGATCGCGACGCCGGCGTAGCGGACGCAGCGGATCGAACGACATTGAAGGAGGCGGCGATGGGGTATACGGTGGCAGGCGAAACGCTCGAATGCGACGATCTGGGGTACCTGCTCGAAGCGGACTACCGCGACGAGGCGGCTGCTGTGATCGCCGAGGCCGAAGGCATCACGCTGACCGACGCGCACTGGGAGGTGATCCGTTACCTGCGCGACGAATTCCAGTCGCAGGGACATTCGCCCAACTTCCGCAACATGCTGAAGGGCTTCCAGGCGATCCGGCCGGACGCCGACAGCAAGTATCTCTACGACCTCTTTCCGATCGGGCCGGCAAAACAGGGCGCGAAAGTCGCCGGCCTGCCGCAGCCCTACGGCAAGGGTGGCTATTGAACGCGCCGGCGGCGCCTCGCAACGGGACACGACGATGACCGATCACCCGAATCTCAATCCCGCCGTCACGCTGGACATGCGCGGGACGAGCTGCCCGGCGCCGCTCCTCGGCGCGAAGAAGCTCGTCGATGACCTGAAGCCGGGCGAGGTGATGGTGCTGCTGTCCGACTGCCCCGGCACGCACGACGACCTGATCGCATGGGCGAAGTACACCGGCAACCACATCGCGCGCGCCGAGCGCCGCGCCGACGGTGGCCATGCGTACTACATCCAGCGCGGCCGGTCGCGGCACCCGGCGGCGAACGCGGTGCTCGACCTGCGCGGCGCGGTCTGCCCGGGCCCGATCGTCGAGGCGAAGAAGCTGCTGAACGGGATGCGCCCCGGCGAGACGCTGAAGCTCGTCAGCAACTGCCCCGGTGTCGCCGCCGACGTCGCCGACTGGGTGAAGGCCACCGGGCTGAAACTCGTCGCCACTGAGGAGCTCGGCGCCGGCGAGTACGAGTTCTATATCGGCAAGCCGTAATGAGCCGCAATGGAGCCGCAATGGGGTCAGGTTTAATTCTCGTGGACTGATCAGCGGCAAAAATGCGATCGCGACCGCGATAATTAAACCTGACCCCATTTCCCTCATTTCCCTGACATGCGCATCAAGAGCACGTGGTTCAAGCCGGGAACGGCGAAGAACGCGACCGAGATCGCGGGGGCGGCGGCGTTCATCGTGTTCCGCGTCGCGCAGAATGCGCTGAAGAACATGCGCAACGCCGGCTACGAGCTGCCGCCGGGCGCGCCGTACTTCGCGTTCCTCGCCGAGTTCCTCGCGTTCCTGACGCTCGGCGCCGACCGGGTCGCCCACGCGCGCGGCGACGAGGCGTGGCGGGTCGAGTTCACGACGGCGATGGCGAACAAGATCGGCGAGTTCCTCGCCGGCAACGAGGTCGATCTTCTGGGCGCGGACACCGCGGACAACTACAAGCGGCGGTTCGTCGCGCTCGTCAACGAGCGCTCGGCCGACTATGCCGAGTTCCACTGGACCGACGACGGCCCCGATTACGGCTTCATCCGCTGCTTCGGCCATTGCGTCGCGGGAACGATGGCGGCGCACGACCAGTCGTGGGCGGTGTCGCAGGTCATCGAGTGCGAAGCGCCGGAAGCCGTCGACACGATGCTGCGCGGGATGGCCGGGTTGCTCGACACGTCGCCGAGGAAGCGCACGCGCGGCGAAGCCGGGGCGCGGGGCGAGTAGCGCGATGGCGACATTGCAGATGCCGCCGGCGCCGGTCCGCGTGCCGGGACCGTTCGATCCCGACGACGACCACACGTATCATGACTGGCGGACGCGGAAGATCGCCACGTATCCGGCCGGCACCGACGGCATCATCGTCGAGGTCGGCGACCCGAGGGCGCTGACTCCGGCCGAGCGGGCGGCGCTCGGCGACCGCTGCCGCCGGGCCAACCTCGTCGTCTATGCGAGCGCCGTTCGCGGCGCCGACACCGACATTCCGCGCCTGCTCGGCGCGCAGTTCGGCCTCACCCGTCTCGACCGCAACTGGCTCGCCGACGACGACGGCGTGAGCCGGGTGACCGTCACGGGCGACGGCGGCCGCGGCGATTACATCCCGTACACGAATCGCCCGATCCGCTGGCACACCGACGGCTACTACAACCCGCCGCAGCGCCGCATCCGCGCGATGGTGCTCCACTGCGTCGGGAAAGCGGCCGCGGGCGGCGAGAACGCGCTGCTCGATCACGAGCTTGTGTACCTGCAGCTTCGCGACGAGGACCCCGCGCACATCCGGGCGCTGATGCGGCCCGACGCGATGACGATTCCCGAGCGCACCGACGACGACGGCGGCGCCCGGCCGGCGCAGTCCGGGCCGGTGTTCTCCGTCGACGCGACGACCGGCCACCTGCACCTGCGCTACACGGCGCGCACGCGCAGCATCGAGTGGAATGCCGATCCGGCGGTGCGCGCAGCGGCAGCCGCGTTCGAGCGGCTGCTGGCGACGCCGTCGCCGTGGATCCACCGGCTCACGCTCGAGCCCGGAATGGGCATCCTCTGCAACAACGTGCTGCACGACCGCGCCGGCTTCACCGACGATCCCGCGCGGCCGCGGCTGATCCTGCGCGCGCGCTACCACGACCGGATCGACGCCAAATCCCTGCCGATGGCAACCGCCGCCGGCGTCACGAAGGAGACGACATGAAACGATGGATAATCGCAATGCTGGTGGCCACCTGGTCGCTGGCGGCGCACGCAATGAGCCCGTACGTAGAGGCCGACAAGGTCGCCGGTGGCGATCTCACCGTCGCGATGGCCGACGTCGAGAAGAAACTGACGGCCGCGGGATTCCGCCCGCTGGGCCGGCACACGCCGAAGGGCCTGCCGCAGTACGGCGTGGTCGTCGTCGGGGATGCCGGGCTGCAGGACGCGCTGAACGCGATCGGCGGCAGCGCGATCGCAGCCTCGGCGGTGCGCGTCGGCGTGCGCGCCGACGGCACGGTGTTCTACACCAATCCCGAGTACTGGGCGCGCGCGTACCTGCGCGGCGACTACACGAAGGCGGAACCCGCGGTGAAGCAGGTCGCGGCAAAACTCGCCGGCGCGCTGGGTGCCGGCAAACCGGCCGGTGGCGACATCAAGGTCGACGACCTCGCCAACTACCATTACATGATCGGCATGGAGCGCTTCGGCGATCGCAGCGAGCTGGTCGAGGCGATGAGCTTCGACGACGAGGTGTCGGCGATCCGGACCAACCTGGCGAAGGGCGTCGGCGACACGGTGAAGGTCTACGAAATCGTTGTCCCGGAGAAGAAGCTCGCCGTGTTCGGCGTGGCGATGAACAATGCGGACACTGGCGAGGGCTGGTGGGTCAACAAGATCGGCGCCGACAACATCGCCGCGCTGCCGTGGGAAATCTGGGTCGTCGACCGCAAGGCGTACGCGCTCTACGGACGCTACCGGACCGCGCTCGGCTGGCCGGCGCTCGGGATGGGTCAGTTCATGACCATCGTCCGCCATCCGGACACCACGATGCAGGCGCTCGAAGCGGTTGCCGCGAAGCGGGGACAGTGACGCTGCGCGCGCGCCGGCGACCCGCGGCCGCCGGAGCGCGCGTGACCGTGGCGATTGCCCGCGCCGGACACGGCGCGCATGATGCGCCGATGAGCGCGGTGCGCCCGGCGCGGAGGATGGATGACGCAATGGCTGACGCTGTCGAGGGCGGCACGGTTGATCGGCGTCCCGCGCGGCGTGCTGCAGCGGTACGTGCGCGAGGGCCGGCTGCCATCGAACGACGGGCTGGTGTCGACCGAGGGCCTGGCGCGGCTGTACCCGGAGTGGAGCGCCGAGGACTCGGGCGCGTTCGAGCGCGTGTCGAAGCTGAAGGACGAGGCGTTCGGCCGCCGCGTGCAGGAACGCGTGCTGCCGCCGCAGGAGGTGCTCGCGCAGCGGCTGTTCGCGCAGAGCCGCGAGCTGGCCGATGTGCGCCGGCACCTGTCGCGCTACCACGGTCTCGTCGTCGCGCTGCAGCAGCGCGTCGCCGCGCTGGCCGGCGGCGGATCGTCGCCTGCGCTCGCTGAGCTCGGCGCCGCGCTCGACCAGGGCCTCGCCGAAGTCCTCGCCACCGAATCCGCCGACGCGCTGACGATCATGGACGACGTGCTCAAGGTGATGTCCGCGCAGGTGACGGTGCGCCCGAGCGGCCACACGTTCTTCGTCGAGGGCCGCGACACGCTGCTTCAGGCGGGCCTCAAGGCCGGCCTCAAGCTCAACTACGGCTGCGGCAACGGCACCTGCGGGCTGTGCAAGGCGCGGGTGATCGAAGGCGAGGTCGTCAAGGCGATGCCGTTCGACTATCCGCTGTCGGAGGCCGAGCGGCTGCAGGGCCATACGTTACTGTGCGCGCACTCGGCGGGGTCCGGCGAGATCGTCATCGAGACGCTCGAGGCCCTTGGCCCGCGCGAGATTCCCGAACAGGAGATCGCCGTCCGCGTGCGCGCGATACAGCCGCTCGCCGCCGACACGCTGCTGCTGCACCTGCAGACGCCGCGGACGTCGCGGCTGCGCTTCCTCGCCGGCCAGAGCGTCACGCTGTACGGCGGCGCCGGCGACGTCGACGCGCAGGCGACGTATCCGGTGGCGAGCTGTCCCTGCGACGACCGCAACCTGCACTTTCACGTCCGCCGCGACGGCGGCGACGCGCTGGCCGGGATGCTGTTCGACGGGACGATCCGGCCCGGCGACGCGCTGACGCTGTGGGGCCCCGCCGGCGATTTCGTGCTGGCGGAGAGCGAGCGGCCGCTGGCGTTCGTTGCCTGCGACACCGGGTTCGCGCCGGTGAAGAGCCTGATCGAGCACGCGATGGCGGTCGAGTCGTCGGAATCGATTTCGCTCGACTGGCTGGCGCTCAACCCCGACGGCCATTACCTCGCGAACCAGTGCCGCGCCTGGGCCGATTCGCTCGACGGTTTTCGCTATGCTGCGCACTCGGCGACCGACGCCGGCGCCGGTGCGCGGCAGGTGGTGGCGGCGATGGCGCAGACGCTGGCGCTGCCGCAGCACGATGTCTACGTCGCGGGGCCGGCGGCGTTCGTCGAGGCCGCGGGGGCCGCGTTGGCCGCGGCCGGCGTCGTTCCGGCGCGGCTCTTCGCCGCCGTGGTGTGATGGCGACGCCCGCGCGCAAGATCGTTCCGATCGTGCCGGCGAGCGTTGCGGCGGAGGGCGATTGCGCGGGCGCCGAGCCGTTCGCGCTGATGGTGCTGGGCGACAGCATGGCGCCGGAGTTCGCCGACGGCGACGTCATCGTCGTCGAGCCGGAAGGCCTTGTCGGCGACGGCGCGTTCGTCGTCGCCGAGGTCGACGACGGCTGGACGCTGCGGCAGCTCGTCCGCACCGGCGACGGGTGGCAGCTCCACGCGCTCAACGCGGCGTACCCGGACAGCGCGATCGCCGACCTCGTGCCGGTGCGCGGCGTCGTGATCCAGAAAAATCGTCCCGGTCGCCGTCACGCGCGCAAGCGCTACGTCGATTGGTGAATCCCCGAACCGGAGAGCAAGCCTTGCCCTACTACGTCTACCGCGTGTTCACATTCCCGATCCGCCGGGTGGAGAAGATCGAGGACGCGCCGTCGTTCGCGGCGGCGTCGGCGCGGGCGAAAGCGCTGCGCGCGAGTCCGGACCTGCCGGCCGGCGCCGCGATCAAGGTCATCTTCGCGGCGACCGAGCTCGAGGCCGAGGATCTGCTGTCGCAGGTCCGCGCGCCGCAGCCGGGCCTCGTCGGCGACGAGTAGCGCGCGTGGCGCAACGACGCGGCACGATGCTCGAGGGAAACGGCAACCGGATGGGTGAAGCGGCGCCGGCCGGCGGATTCGCCGCGCTGTGCGCCGCCGTGCAGGCGAACTGCCACGTCACCGACGCGCGCCACGCGCGGAACATGACGCTGTGCACGTACCTGCTGGAGATGCGCGAATTCTGCCGGTGGGAGCGTCGCGCCGCGCTGACGGCGCCGCTGCCGCGCGCCGACGTCGGTGCCTGGATCGCGGGTCGCGAGGCGTTGTGGGAGACGTTGGAGGACGCCGACTACGGGCCGCTGCCGGTCGCGGGTGAGGACGTTGATCCGTACGACACGTCGACGGTCAACCGGACGCTCGTCCCGCAGGGGCACGTCTACGGCGCCGGCATCGGCCGCTTCGGCAAGCCCCAGTTCTTCCTCGGCGTGCTGGAGCGCGAGGAATGGCGCGACGGGTTGCGGATCCTCGTCGCCGGACGCGAGCTCGCACGCGACCTGTCGGCCGCGCCGGCGGCGCTGCGCGACGACACGGTGTCCATCCGGCTGGAATCGCTCGCTCGCGTGCTGTGGGAGCGGGCCGAGGCGTGGGCGCTGAAGCGGCCCGACGGCGCGCTGAAGGCCGCGCTGGACGCGCACCGCTTCGACCCGGCCGACGCCGCATCGCTCGACCGGATGGTGGCCGCCGAGGCCGAGACGCTGATCCTGCACGAGCTGGGCGAGCGCGCCGCCGGGCGCACGCTCGGGCCCGGCTGGGAGGAGATGCTTGCCGGTTTCGCGCGGCGCCGCGCCGAGCTGTTCGCGCGCGCGGTGCGCGACCATCTCGCCGACTGCCTGGTCACGCTGCCGACGCTGATGGAGCGCGACGCGCCGGCGCCGATCCACTTCTGGTTCGCGAACCTCGACGGCCTGCGGCGGGAGCTGTTTCCGCGCGCGATCGGCGCGTACGAGGCGTGGCGCGGTGGCGACTGCGGGCGCGCGCTGCGGGCGGCGGTTGCCGCTGGTGTCGATCACTGGCGACGCGTGTGCGCCAACGTGCTGCGGGTCGGCGACGGCAGTCCCGACACCGAATCCGCGATCGAAACGTTCTCGCTGGCGCCTGCCTTGCGTCTCTAGGCCGCGCCGCGGCCTGGGCAGAAGTAGATGGGAATCCGGAATCGGCTGTTGATGGGCGCCGCCCGCGGACGCGCTGGGCTGTATCCGCGGCTCGGGATTGACGTTGGAGTCGCACGCGCTACGGCGAGCTGGCTACGCACCCATTACCGGGCATAACGGTTCGGCCCGCATTAGACTCCTGTCGGCCAGGCGACATTCGATGGCGCCTCAGATGTTCCCGATACCGGACATTGGCAATGCAGGCAGCATCGAAGCGCGACGGTTTTATCCATCTACCAATGAAACGATGTTCGGGATGGTGCTGAAGCGCGTCGACCGCTGAGCACGCTTCTTCACGACGTCGAGGCCGTCACCGAAACCGGCGTCACGCGGAGCTCCATGCCGGGACAGACGATCGATCTGGTTCGGGTACCGTAACTTCGAATTTCTTCATCGCGTGTTAGATGCGGGGATCGCCCTGCGCGCTGACCAGGATCGTTCGACCCGGGGGGCTCGTGGTCTGCACGCGGTGCTCGTATCCGCGGAAGTTGTAGGTGACATCCCAGTAATCCAGCCGTGCGGCCGTGGGTACGTTCGCGCAGCGCTGGACATCCTGCGTGTAGACGACGCCCGATGCGTCACGACCCACGTTCGCACCCAGCACCACACCCCCGGCCGCACCGATGCCCGTCGCAAGATCTTGCCCGCGGCCACTACCGATCTGATGGCCAAGGATGCCGCCGATGACGCCTCCCACCACTGCGCCCGGCAGATTGATGCCGGCGGCGCCGGTGTCCACAACCTGACGTTCGACCCAGCAGCGTTGCTGCGGCGGTCCCATCACGGCACGCACAGAGGTCACCGGCGCCTCGTACAAGGGCTCGTTCTGTCGGCGCCGGTAGTCATAGGCGGCCGGCGCGGCAGGGTCGGCGCGCAGCTGTGTAGAGGCCGCAACACGCTGCGCCTCGTCGGCCTGGCGCTGCGCTTCCACCGCCTGGATCTGTGCCGCCTGGGCCTGTCGCACGCTGAAGTCGGCCTGGATGCGCGCATCCGTCGCCGTCCGCTGTGCGACGAGCGCCGCCTGCTCGCTACGAAGCCGCGCCACGTCCTGCGCTGCCGCCGCACGCTGGCTCGCAAGTACGGCGAGCTGGTGCACGTCGCTGTACCGCCCGTGGTTGGCCGCAAGGTCGTCGGCTTGGCGGAGTGTCGCCGCCGCTTGGTCGAACTCGGCGGGTGCATACATCGCAACCTGCGGATTGCGCCGAGCTGCGTCTAGCGACAGTCGTGCGCCGTCCATCGCGGGGTCGCGCTCAGGAATCGACGCACAGCCTGAAGCGGCGAGGATTGCGAAGACGAGAACGGGCGTTGCAGATTTTCTGAACACGATAGCCTCCAACTGGGTTTGGCGACACTCAGCCCGAACTGCGGGCGCGGCGTTTCAGCAACGTGTAGATTGGACGCCCGCGGTCCCGCAGTCTGTGCGTTGCCGCACACGTAGCCCCATCAGAACCGTGTGGCCGGCCCGTTCGAACCAGCGGCCGCCGTACCTCTTCCGCAATACGACCCAAGTCTTGGCCTGGGTCGACTGGCCCGGTTACAACCGTAAACTCATGGCAGCCCACGATTCCGGCAAGGCTTTTGTCCCCGAGCGATCCGGAACGGCGCAACTGGCGTAGGGGCGGAGTAACTTTGCCCGGGCGGCGCGAACGACTGCTTCTCCGCCACGCGAATAGCTGGTCAGGGTCCAAGGCGCTCGGGGATAGCGGCGACGACGTGTATAGCCGTACCGAAGTCGTAACGGTACGCCAT
>JBDTVU010000107.1:0-11571 GCA_040007035.1 Betaproteobacteria bacterium
TCGCCGCGGTGGCGTTCGCGACGATCGTCGCCGTGGTCGCGGGCCTCGTGCTCGCGGCGGCCTCCGCGATGGCGCACGATCTCTACGTCGGCGTCATTCGCTCGGAGCACGTGACGCCGCAGGAGCAGGTCAAGGCCGCGCGCATCGCGACCGTCATCGTCGGCGCCATGGCTATCACGATCGGCATCGCGGCCAAGGGGCAGAACGTCGCCCATCTGGTGGCGCTGGCGTTCGCCGTTGCCTCGTCGGCGAACTTCCCCTGCGTACTGCTGACGCTGTTCTGGAAGCGCTGCAACACCGGGGGAATCGTCCTCGGCATGATCGTCGGCACGCTGACGGCGATCGGCTTGGTGCTGGTGTCGCCGAACATGACGTACCCGAAGGCGCTGAAGGCTGCGGCGCAGAAGGTCGTCGACGCTTCGCCGGCGACGACCGAGAAGTTGACCGCCGACCTGGCGGCCGCTGCCGACGACGCCGCCAAGGCGAAGGCGCAGAAGGCGCTCACCGGCGCGGAAAAAGGCCTGACGACGGCGAAGGGCACGCTCGACCGGTACAAGGGTGACGACACGAGCCTGGTCGGGCTCGAGAAGCCGTGGTTCGAGTTGCGCAACCCCGGCCTGTACTCGATTCCGCTGGGCTTCCTCGCGGTGATCATCGGCTCGCTGCTCTATCGCGACAAGCGGGCCGAGGACATGTGGGACGAGCTCTACGTGCGGCAGAACACCGGCATCCTCGCTGCCCGGGCGGCCGCCCACTGATCGTCGCCGTTTGACGGAACGCAAGGACCCCCGCACGCTGCGGGGGTTTTTGCTTTCGGACGCTGCCACCGACGGCCATGAGCAACGAGCCCCCCACCGCGGACGCGACCCGGGAATTCCTGCGCCGGTACGCGCCATTCAACCGGATGGCCGATGGGGCGATCGAGTTCCTGGTGTCGCGCCTCGCGCTCAAGCACTTCACCAAGGATGCGACGATCCTCGCCACCCAGAGCGGACCGGTCACGCACCTGCACATCGTCCGGCGCGGGCTGGTCGGCAGCCGGCCCGACAGCGCGCAGCCAGATCCAGAGCGCACACTCGGCCCCGGCGAGCTCTACCCGGTCGGCGCGCTCTCGGCCGGCGGTGCGACGACGAAGGTCTTCTCGGCGATCCGCGACACTGACTGCTATCTGCTCGCCCGCGACGACTTCCTCGAGCTGCGCCAAGCGTCCCCCGAGTTCGAGCGCTACTGCACGCAGGCGATCACCGAGACGCTGAAGCAGTCGCTGGAGAGCCTCTACAGCCAGTACAGCCAGCGCGCTGCCGAGCAGCAGTCGCTGACGCGCACGCTGGCCGAGCTGGTGCGCAACGCGCCGGTCGCGTGCCAGGCGTCGGCAACGCTGCGCGAGGCCGCGCAGAAGATGGCCGACGCCAAGGTGCGCACGATCATCGCGCTCGATGACGGCGGCACGCCTATCGGGATGTTCACGCTGGTCGACCTGCTGCGGCGCGTCGTGCTCCCGGGCCGCTCGCTCGACTCGCCGGTGGCCGACGCGATGAGCACGCCGCTGGTGGCGCTGCCGGCGTCGACCACCGCCGCCGAGGCGATGCACGCGATGGCGGAGCGAGGCATCCGGCAACTGGTGGTCGTCGACAGCGGCCGCCTGTGCGGCGTGGTCAACGAGCGCGACCTGTTCGCATTGCAGCGGGTGTCGATGCGCCAGGTCAACGAGGAACTGCACGAGGCGGCGACGATCGAGGCGCTTCAACGGGCGGGCGAGGACATCCGCCGCCTCACCCACAATCTGCTTGCGCAGGGTGTGGGCGCCGAGCCCCTGACGCGGACCATCAGTTCGCTCAACGACGCGCTCGCGCGCCGCGCGATCGAGCTGACGCTGCCCCGGCACGACGTCAGCGACATCGACTGGTGCTGGCTCGCCCTCGGCAGCGAGGGCCGCGGCGAGCAGACGTTCGCCACCGACCAGGACAACGCGATGCTGTTCGTCGCGGCCGACGCGGCGGATGCGAACGCGCGCCGCGAGCGGCTGCTGGCGTTCGCCCGCGACGTCAACGCGAGCCTCGGCGCGCTCGGCTTCCCGCTGTGCGCCGGCAACGTCATGGCGAGCAACCCGGACCTCTGCCTGTCGACGGAGGAATGGAAGGCCAAGTTCCTCGCCTGGATCCGCGAGCCGACGCCGCAGGCGCTGCTCAACGCCAACATCGTCTTCGATTTCCGCCCGCTGTACGGCGACACGAAGCTGTGCGAGTCGCTGCGGGAGTGGCTGTTCGCGTACACGCAGGCGAACCAGGTGTTCCTCCGCCTGCTGGTGCAGAACGCGCTCGAGGTCGAGCCGCCGCTCGGCCTGATCCGCACCTTCGTCACCGACGACGCGGGCGCGGTCAAGGGGACGCTCGACCTCAAGACGCGTGGCACCCGGCTGTTCGTCGACTGCGCCCGGGTGTTCGCGCTGGCGCTGGGGATTCCGGACACCGGGACCGCGGCCCGGCTGCGCACCGCCGGTGAGCGGCTGCACGTCGCGCCGCGCCACGTCGACGCGACGGTCGAGGCGTTCCACTTCCTGCAGCTCCTGCGCCTGCGGCAGCCGGAGCCTCCGTCGGCGCACGGCAATCCCAACCGGATCGCGCCCGGGCTGCTGCACGAGATCGACCAGCGGATGCTGAAGGAGGCGTTCCGGCAGGCGAAGCACCTGCAGGAGCGGCTGCGGCTTTCGTACCGGCTCTAGGCGCCGGCGCAACGAATGTTCTTGCTACTATGGGGCTGTTCGTTCCGGCTCCCGGGGGAGGGCGACCGATGTTCCGATCCGCGATCAAGGGCCAGCGCCTGGTCGTCCTGTTCCTGTTCGGCCTGCTGCTGTTCAACTATCCGGTGCTCGCGCTGTTCAACCGCGCGGCGGAAGCGTTCGGCGTCCCGGTGGTCTACGCGTACATCTTCTGCTCGTGGGCGTTGCTGATCGGCCTGCTCGCGCTCGTGATCGAGCGGCACCGCTAGCCTGACCGACGGACCCGCGCGGGACCGCCATGCTCCACACCTGGGTGATCATCCCCGTTTCGCTCGCGTATCTGGGCGTTCTGTTCGCCATCGCCTACTGGGGTGACCAGCGCGCGGACCGCGGCCGCTCGATCATCGCCAATCCGTACATCTATTCGCTGTCGCTCGGTGTCTACGCGACCGCGTGGACGTTCTACGGCAGCGTCGGGCGCGCCGCCGCCGACGGCGTCGGCTTCCTGCCAATCTACCTCGGACCGACGCTGATGATGGCGCTGTGGTGGCTGGTGATCCGCAAGATCATCCGCATCAGCAAGGCCAACCGGATCACGTCGCTGGCCGACTTCATCTCGTCGCGTTACGGCAAGAGCGCGCTCCTCGCCGGCCTCGTCACCATCATCGCGGTGATCGGCGTCGTTCCCTACATCGCGCTGCAGTTGAAGGCGATTTCGCACAGCTTCACCATCCTGGCGCAATATCCGGACGTGGTGCTGCCCGCGCAGCGCGTCGCGCCGCCGGTGCAGGCCGACACCGCGTTCTGGCTGGCACTGGTGCTGGCGACGTTCACGATCCTGTTCGGCACCCGCCACCTCGACGCGTCCGAGCGGCACGAGGGGCTGGTGGCGGCGATCGCGTTCGAGTCGCTGGTCAAGCTGGTCGCGTTCCTTGCCGTCGGCGTGTTCGTCACCTGGGGCATCTACCACGGGCTCCCGGACATCTTCGAGCGCGCCGCCGCGCACGCGAAGCTGGCGCCGCTGCTCGCCCCGCTCGGCGGGCCGGCCGGAAGCTACGCGAGCTGGGCGTGGCTCACCGTGCTCTCGATGCTGGCGATCATGTTCCTGCCGCGGCAGTTCCAAATCGCCGTGGTCGAGAACGTCAACGAGAACCACCTCGGCAAGGCGATCTGGCTGTTCCCGCTGTACATGCTGGCGATGAACCTGTTCGTCGTGCCGGTCGCGTTCGGCGGCGTACTGCATTTCTCAGGCGCCGGCGTCGATCCGGATACGTTCGTGCTGACGCTGCCGATGGCGGAAAAGCAGGAGGCGCTGGCGCTGCTGGTGTTCCTCGGCGGGCTGTCCGCCGCCACCGGCATGGTGATCGTCGAGACGATCGCGCTGTCGACGATGGTCTGCAACGACCTGGTGATGCCGGTGCTGCTGCGGATGAAGTCGATGCGGCTCGCCGAGCGGCGCAACCTCACCGGGCTGCTGCTCGGAATCCGGCGCGGGGCGATCGTCGCCGTCGTGCTGCTCGGCTATCTCTACTTCAGGCTCGCCGGCGAAGCCTACGCGCTGGTGGCGATCGGGCTGATCTCGTTCGCCGCCGTCGCCCAGTTCGCGCCGGCGACGATCGGCGGCATCTACTGGAAGGGCGCGACCCGCGCCGGCGCGCTGGCCGGCCTCGCTGCGGGATTCGTCGTCTGGCTCCACACGCTGCTGCTGCCGTCGTTCGCCAAGTCGGGCTGGCTGCCGATCGGCTACCTGCAGGACGGCCCGTTCGGGATCGCGCTGCTGCGGCCCTACGCGCTGTTCGGGCTCGAGGGGCTGAACGACATCACGCACGCGATGCTGTGGAGCATGGTCGCCAACATCGGCTGCTACGTCGCGGTGTCGGTGCTCTCCCGGCAGAGCGTCGCCGAGCAGACGCAGGCGGCGCGTTTCGTCGACGTCTTCCGGCGCACCGGAGGCGCGCTCGACGCGCATCCGTGGAAGGGAACGGCGTCGCTGCCGGACCTGAAGGCGCTGCTGGCGCGCTTCCTCGGCCCCGAGCGGGCCGAGGCGGCGGTGATCGACTACGCCGGTCGCCGGGGCTACGGCTCCCCCGACGACGTGCCTGCCGACGCTGGCCTCGTCCATTTCGCGGAGACCGAGCTCGCCGGCGCCATCGGCGGCGCGTCGGCGCGGATCATGGTCGCGTCGACGGTGCACGAGGACGCGCTATCGGTCGACGAGGTCCGGACGATGCTCGACGAGGCGTCGCAGGTGATCGCCTACAGCCACGAGCTGACGCAGAAGTCGCAGGCGCTGATCGCGGCGACCAACGAGCTGCGCGCCGCCAACGAGCGGCTGCAGGAGCTCGACCGGCTGAAGGACGACTTCATCTCGACGGTCACCCACGAACTGCGCACGCCGCTGACGTCGATCCGCGCGTTCTCCGAGATCCTGCACGACAATCCGGAACTCGACGCTGCCGAGCGCGAGAAATTCCTGACCATCGTGATCCAGGAGAGCGAACGCCTGACCCGCCTGATCAACCAGGTGCTCGACCTCGCCAAGCTGGAATCGGGCCGCGCCGAGTGGCAGGTTGCGCGGATCGACCTCAAGGCCGTCATCGAAGATTCGATCGTCACGACCGGGCAGCTTTTCCGGGCACGCAACGTCGCGCTCGAGTCGCGGCTTCCGGCCGACCTGCCGTTCGTCCACGCCGACCGCGACCGCGTCGTGCAGGTGCTGATCAACCTGCTGTCGAACGCGGCGAAGTTCGTCCTGGCCGACGCCGGCCACGTCGTCGTCGCGCTGTCCCGCCGTCCGGGCGCGCTGCGCGTCGACGTGATCGACAACGGGCCCGGCATCGCCGCCGCCGACCAGCAGGTGATCTTCGAGAAGTTCCGGCAGGCCGGCGACACGATGACCGAGAAGCCCCGTGGCACCGGACTCGGGTTGCCGATCAGCCGCCAGATCATCGAGCACCTGGGCGGCCGGCTGTGGGTGACGAGCCGGCCCGGCAAGGGCGCGACATTCTCGTTCGAGCTGCCGGTGGCCGACGCAGCGGCGGTCGCGGCGGCCGCGGCGACGCACCGTACGTAAGCCCCCGCGCCGAGGGGCGGCAACGACGCGCCTTCGCGGCGCCGGAGGAAAGATGGGCAAGAAGATCCTGATCGCCGACGACGAGCCCAACATCGTGGTCTCGCTCGAATTCCTGATGAAGCAGAAGGGCTACGAGGTCCGCGTCGTCAACGACGGCGAGGCCGCGCTCGCCGCGGTGGGCGACTTCGGCCCCGACCTGATCCTGCTCGACGTCATGATGCCGCGCGTCAGCGGTTACGACGTGTGCCAGAAGATCCGCGAGAACCCGGCGTGGCAGGGGATCCGCATCATCATGCTGTCGGCCAAGGGGCGCGACATCGAGGTGACGCGGGGCATGGCGGTCGGCGCCGACGCCTACGTGACGAAGCCGTTCTCGACCAAGGACCTGATTGACAAGGTCCGCACGATGCTCGGCGAATAGGCGATGTCGGACCGGATCCGGATCGGCGTCGCGCTGCTGGCCGCCTGGGGGCTGGTGCTGGCGGCGATCGCCGCCATCGTGTTGCTCGTCGGCGCCGACCTCGACGCCGAAGAGCGCGCGCAGGTCGTGCAGATCCTGCAGGACCGCGCCGCCAACGCGGTCGTGATCTCGCTGCTGCTGATCGCCCCGCTGGTCTTCATCCTGCGAGTGCTTTTCCGCCGCTACGTCTCGGCGCCGCGAAAGCTCGCCGAGGACGTCCGCATCATGCTGACGGCGAATCCGGCGCATCGGGCGCGTCGGCGCGGCTCGGCCGAGATGAAGCAGTTGGCCGAAGGCGTCAACGCGTTCGCCGAGGCGCGCGAGGCGCTCTCGCGCGACGTAGAGCAGCGTGTCCGCGACGCCAATGCGCGCATCGAGGAGGAGAAGAACCGGCTCGCGGCGCTGATGTCCGAGCTCGCGCAGAGCGTGGTCATGTGCAACATCGAGGGGCGCATCCTGCTCTACAACGCCCGCGCCATGCAGCTCCTGCGCAGTCCCGGTGCGGCGGCGACGGCGAAGGGCCACAGCCTGGTCGGGCTGGGGCGCTCGGTGTTCGCGATATTCGACCGCAACCTCATCATCCATGCGCTGGACAGCATCCACGACCGCCTGCGGCAGGGCACGCGCAACCCGGTGGCGAACTTCGTCACCACGGCACCCGCCGGCGGGCTGGTGCGGGTGCAGATGGCGCCGGTGTTCGGGTCGTCGTCCGACGGCGAGTCCGCTCGCGCGGCGACCGGGGTCACCGGCTTCGTGCTGGTCCTCGACAACATCACCCGCCGCATCGAAAGCGGCAACCGCCGCGACCTGCTGCTGCAGACGCTGACGCAGGGGACGCGCGCGTCGCTGGGCAGCGTCCGCGCCGCGGTGGAGACAATCGCGGCGTTCCCGGAGATGGACAAGGAGGCGCAGGGCCGGTTCATCGCGATCATCGGCGATGAAGCGCAGCGGCTGTCGGCCCGGCTCGACGAGACGGTCGCCGAGTTTGCCGACTCGCTGCGCACCGACTGGCCGCTGGAGAACATGCGCGGGGCCGACCTCATCGCCGCGGCGCAGCGCCGGATCGAGTCGAAGCTCGGACTGCCGACGAAGCAGGAGGCCGTCGACGAATCGCTGTGGCTAAACGTCGACAGCTACTCGCTGCTGCAGGCGCTGACCTATTTCGCCAGCCGGCTGCGCGACGAGTTCGGAATTCGTGAAATCCGCTTCGCGCTGGAGCCTGCCGGCCCGCTGGCGCACCTCGACCTGATCTGGAGCGGAGCGCCTCTCGGCACCGAGACGACGACGGCGTGGCCGACCGACTCCATGGAACTCGGCGGCGAGTCATGCCCGCTGACCGTCAAGCAGATCGTCGACCGCCACAGCGCGGAACTCTGGTACCAGATCCACAAGCCGTCGCACCGCGAATACTTCCGCATCGCGATTCCGGTGACGCGGCCGGAGGAGTCGTCGTGGAGCGCGCCGGCGCCCTCCGAGAGCCGGCCCGAATTCTACGATTTCGACCTCTTCCACCAGCCCGGGCAGACGCCGGAGCTGGACAACCGGCCGCTGGCCACGCTGAGCTACACGGTGTTCGACACCGAGACCACGGGCCTGCAGCCGTCGGCCGGCGACGAGATCGTCTCCGTCGGCGCCGTGCGGATCGTCAACGGCCGCCTGCTGGAGCACGAGGTGTTCGAGCAGCTCGTCGACCCGAAGCGCGCGATGTCGCCCGAGGCGACCCGGATCACCGGCATAGAGACGACGATGCTCGCCAACCAGCCCGCGATCGACAAGGTGCTCCCCGCGTTCCGCCAGTTCTGCGAGGACACGGTGCTGGTCGCCCACAACGCCGCGTTCGACATGCGCTTTTTGCGGTTGAAGGAGGAAGCGACGGGCGTCCGGTTCACGCAACCGGTGCTCGACACGCTGCTGCTGTCGGCAGTGATCCAGCCGGATTCCGACGCCCACGCGCTGGAGGCGATCGCCGAGCGGATGGGCGTGAACGCGATCGGGCGGCACACGGCGCTGGGCGACGCGATCATGACCGGCGAGGTCTTCCTGCGGATGATTCCGCTGCTCGCCGAGCAGGGGATCACGACGCTCGGCGAGGCGCGCGAGGCGTCGCAGAAGACCTGGTTCGCGCGGATCGAGTATTGACCGGGCCGCGCGGCGTGCGAGCGTGCGCGGCCCGCGCGCACGGATTCCGCGATCTCCCATTGCCATCCGTGCAGCCCTTTCGCATAATGGCCGCTTGCAGGCGATGGGGGAGGGCCGGGCGCCGGGGCGTTCCGGCGCCGGATGGCCGACGACACGATTCTCGAGACGCGCGGGCTGACCATGGAGTTCAAGGGTTTCGTCGCCGTCCGCGACGTGAACCTGCGCGTGCGCCGCGGCGCGATCCACGCGCTGATCGGCCCGAACGGCGCCGGCAAGACCACCTGCTTCAACCTGCTCACGCATTTCCTGACGCCGACGCGGGGCCACATCTTCTACCGCGGCGAGGAAATCACCGGCATGCGGCCGGCGGCGATCGCGCGCCGCGGCCTCGTCCGCTCGTTCCAGATCTCGGCGGTGTTCTCCAAGCTGTCGGTGCTCGAAAACGTGCGCATCGCGCTGCAGCGCAAGGACCGTCACGCATTCGACTTCTGGCGCTCGGGCCGCGCGCTGGCGAAGCACCACGGCCGCGCGCACGAGCTGATCGACGCCGTCGGGCTGACCGAGTTCGCCGCGACGCCCGCGGGCGAGCTCCCCTACGGCCGCAAGCGCGCGCTGGAGATCGCCACTACGCTGGCGCTCGACCCGGAGATGATGCTGCTCGACGAGCCCACCGCGGGAATGACGCACGAAGACGTCGAGCGGATCACTGCGCTGATCCGCCGCGTCGCGGCCAACCGGACGGTGCTGATGGTCGAGCACAACCTGTCGGTGGTGTCGACGCTGTCGGATCGCATCACGGTGCTCGCCCGCGGCGAGGTGTTGGCCGAGGGTGACTACGCCCACGTGTCGAAGCACCCGGACGTGGTCGCCGCCTACCTCGGGACTGCCGATGCCTGAGCTCGCCGCTCCGGTCGCGCCAAGCGCCGTTCCCGCCGCCGGCACGCCGCTGCTCGCCGTCCGCGATCTCCACGCGTGGTACGGCGAGTCGCACATCCTGCACGGCGTGACGTTCGAAGTGCGCGCCGGCGAGATCGTCACGCTGCTCGGGCGCAACGGCGCCGGCAAGACGACGACGTTGAAATCGATCATGGGCATCGTGCCGCGGCGCGAAGGCTCGATCGCCTTCGAAGGACAGGAGACGGCCCGAATGGCGTCGAACCGGATCGCGCGGATGGGCATCGCCTATTGCCCGGAGGAGCGCGGAATCTTCGCCAGCCTCGACGTCGAGGAAAACCTGCTGCTGCCGCCGATCGTACGCGAGGGCGGACTCAGCCTCGCCGAGATCTACGAGCTGTTTCCGAACCTTAAGGAGCGGCTGGCGAGCCAGGGCACGAAGCTCTCCGGCGGCGAGCAGCAGATGCTGGCGATCGGACGCATCCTGCGCACCGGCGCCCGGCTGCTGCTGCTCGACGAGCCGACCGAGGGGCTGGCGCCGGTGATCGTTCAGCAGATCGGCCGCACCATCGTACGCCTGAAGGCGCAGGGCTTCACGATCCTGCTGGTCGAGCAGAATTTCCGGTTCGCGGCGACGGTCGCCGACCGCCATTACGTGATGGACCACGGGCGCGTGGCCGACATGATTCCCAATGCTGAACTCGACGCCAACATGGGCAAATTGCACGACTACCTCGGCGTCTGACACCGACCACGACGTCGCCGACCACCCGCGCGCGCCACCGGCGCGCTCGATCAACGAAGGAGGAAACTCGATGAAGCGATTCAACCGCACCCTGCTGGGCCTCGGCATCGCCGCGGCACTCGCCGCCGGCGCCGCGCAGGCGCAGATATCCGACGGCATCGTCAAGATCGGCGTGCTCAACGACCAGTCGGGCACTTACGCGGACCTCGCCGGCCCCGGGTCGGTCGTCGCCGCGAAGATGGCCGTCGAGGACTTCGGTGCCGCGGCCAAGGGCATGAAGGTCGAGATCGTCGTGGGCGACCACCAGAACAAGCCCGACGTCGGCGCCAACATCGCCCGCCAGTGGTACGACGTCGACAAGGTGGACGTCATCGTCGACGTGCCGACCTCGTCGGTCGTGCTGGCCGTGAACGAGATCACGAAACAGAAGGGCAAGGCGCTGCTGGTGTCCACTGGCGCCACCTCCGACCTCACCGGCAAGGCCTGCAACGCCAACGCCATCCACTGGACCTACGACACGTGGATGCTGGCCAACGGCACCGGCAGCGCGATCGTCAAGACCGGCGGCGACACCTGGTTCTTCCTGACCGCCGACTACGCGTTCGGCCAGGCACTCGAGCGCGACACCGAGGCGGTCGTGATCAAGAACGGCGGCAAGGTGCTGGGCAAGGTCCGGCACCCGTTCCCGAGCGCCGATTTTTCGAGCTTCCTGCTGCAGGCGCAGGCGTCGAAGGCGAAGGTCATCGGCCTCGCGAACGCCGGCGCCGACACGACCAACGCGATCAAGCAGGGCGCCGAGTTCGGCATCGTCAAGGGCGGGCAGCAGTTTGCCGGCCTGCTGACGTTCCTCACCGACGTGCACGCGCTGGGGCTCAATACCGCGCAGGGGCTGCTGCTCACCGAATCGTTCTACTGGGACCTCAACGACCAGACGCGGGCGTTCTCGAAGCGTTTCGGCGCGCTGCACAAGGGGGCGATGCCGACGATGGCGCAGGCCGGGGTCTATTCTGCGGTGCTGCACTACCTGAAGGCGGTCGACGCGGCGAAGACGGACGACGGCACCAAGGTCGTGGCCAAGATGAAGGAACTGCCGACCGACGATCCACTGTTCGGCAAGGGCATCGTCCGCGCCGATGGCCGCAAGATTCACCCGGTCTACCTGTTCGAGGTGAAGAAGCCGTCGGAGTCCAAGGGTACGTGGGATTACTACAAGGTCCGGGCGACGATCCCGGCCGACCAGGCGTTCCGGCCGCTGGCGGATGGCGATTGCCCGCTCGTGAAAAAGTAAACGCTTTCCGTCGCGCCGAGGCACGCGTGAAATGGCGAAAGGTGTCTCGGCGCGACGGACAAGCGCGAGCGTTGAGCGGCGCCGCGCGCAGCTCCAACGCGACCTTCGGCACGGCGCCTCCCGATGACTGAGATTTTCGGCGTTCCGACGCAGGCGCTGTTCGGCCAGTTGCTGATCGGCCTCATCAACGGCGCGTTTTACGCGATGCTGTCGCTCGGCCTCGCGGTGATCTTCGGCCTGCTCAACATCATCA
>JBDTVU010000108.1:0-11513 GCA_040007035.1 Betaproteobacteria bacterium
CGGCTGCATCTGCCCCGGCTGCATCTGCCCCGGCTGCATCTGCCCCGGCTGCATCCGCCCCGGCCACGACGCCGGCCGCACCTGCCGCGACGCCCGCGGCGCCGGCCGCACCCTCCCCCGCCGCCGCACCGGCTGCGCCCACGAAATGATCCGCTCCGCGACGCCCGCACCCGCGCCGCGCCGCGCCGCCGCGCTGCTCGCGTCCGTCGCGCTGTCGTCGGCGCTCGCCGGCTGCTCGTGGCTGCCGACGATCCCGCCGCCGTCGTTCGGCTGGCTGTGGGGCGACTCGAAGAAGCTCGGGCCGCTGCCGGAGTTCAAGGCGACGGCAACGCCGCAGATGACGTGGCAGGCCGGCGTCGCGAAGGCCGCGCCCGGATTCGGACCGACGGTTGTCGGCGACGCCGTCTACGCGGCCGCCGTCGACGGCACGCTCACCCGCATCGACGCGAGCACGGGCAAGAGCGCCTGGCGGATCAACACCGGCAAGAAGCTCTCCGCCGGCGCCGGCGCCGACCGCACGCTCGTCGCCGTCGGCACCGACAAGGGCGACGTGCTCGCGTTCGACCCCGACGGCAAGCCGCTGTGGCAGGTTCGCGTCAGCAGCGAAGTGGTGAGCCCGCCGCGCGTGGCCGAAGGTGTGGTCGTCGTCTGGTCGGGCGACGGCCGCGTGTTCGGCCTGTCGTCAGCCGACGGCAAGACGAAGTGGGTCTACCAGCGGGCCAACCCGCCGCTCACCGTGCGCAATTTCGCCGGCGGCACGATCAGCCGCGGCGGCCTGCTGATGGGGACGGCCGGCGGCAAGCTCGTCGCGCTCGATCTCGCCACCGGCAACGTCGGCTGGGAGGCGAACGTCGCCACGCCGAAGGGCGCCACCGAGCTCGAGCGGATCGCCGACGTCACCAGCTTGCCCGTGGTCGAGGATAAGCAGGTGTGTGCCGTCGCGTTCCAGGGCCGCGTCGCCTGCTTCGAAATCCTGCGCGGGACGCTCAACTGGTCGCGCGACGTGTCGAGCCTCGCCGGCATCGTCGCCGACAGCCGGTACCTCTACGTGGTCGACGACAAGGGCAACGTGCACGCGCTCGACAAGGCGACCGGCGCGTCGGCGTGGAAACAGGACAAGCTCGCGCAGCGCCGCATCGGCGGGCCGCAGCTCGCCGGCGACAACGTTGCCGTCGTCGACGGCGAAGGCTACCTCCACCTCCTCGACCGCAACGACGGCAGCCTCGTCGGCCGCCTCGCGACCGACGGCACGGCGGCGACGTCGCAGCCGGCGGCGCTGGCCGGCAGCGCGCTGTGGCAGAGCGAAGGGGGCACGCTGTACGCCGTCGGGGCGCGCTAGGCCACGAATTCAATCTGTTCGAGGATCAGGACACGTTCTGAGTTGAGCAAACGCAGCGCTAGCGTTTGCTCAAATGCGCGTTATTCGTGCACCACACCTAACTTTGGTAGTCCAACAAGGTGGATTGCCTGTCATGCGCACGCCCGGATGTTATGGCTCGACATTGCTACACCACACGATACCTTCAAAAATCCAACCCTGTGCGACCATCATGTCACGCGTATTGGAACTGATTGTGTACCGATGATTAATATCCGGGCGATTGTTGTAGAGCCGGTAGACGGAGAAAGTGTTCGGTGGACAAAACCCCGTATAGGAATCGACGGGCACTACCAAGAAAGCAGTTTGGCTCTCGAGTTGCCACGCATAATGCCAATGGACTTGCACGTACGTGCACTCAGATGGACTTGAAGTAAAAAAATGGGAATCGAGCCCGGCCGAAGGCAATCCATAGAATCTGCAGACAGGTGATAGCGTGGACGGAGGGGCGGGCGGAACTGGAGGAAAATCCAGAGTGAAGCTCCAGAATTGTTGGCCGGTTCTTACCCAACCCGGGAATCGACCAGAGTCCAGCGCTTGGATTTCGTTCGCATCGCTCGTGACAAAGTAATGGTCCTTGGCAGCGTAATAGTATTCGTAGGTTCGACGCATCTCACCACCTGGAAGCACCGTCAAATTGAAGGTGTCCCTTAGCGAGGAGTCGGAAACCGGTCCACCGCTGAGGTAAGTCGTGGCGTAGTAGTTGATTTTGTAATCGCCGGCGTCGAGCGGACCAAACTCCGGATGTAGCGTGATTGACGTTGCAGGGCCTGCCTGATACGGAATTTGGTAATAGATGCTGATTACGTTGCCCGACTGTTGAATTGTCGGGCTCCCGGTTTGCTGGGGGATGCCGGGCACGGCGTCGTAGATATACGCCGACACCAGCCCACCCGCCAAGGGCTGCCCGCCGCTGTAAGCGATGTGGGCGCCGCGCACTCCATCGCTCAGACTTCCCAGTAACGCGAACGCAATCAGTGCGCTACAGAATCGAAATCGATTCGCTAAACTGAGCATTGGGGAACCTCTGCGAGAAAGAAGGCGATAAAACCCATACAGTGACCACGGACAAGTGTACCATACAATAATTCAAGTTCAGGGTGCGATTGCAACCATAACGCGCCCGCTGAGCCGTGGATCAACAGGGAGAAAATATGGCATTGGGACTATCCAGCCGGCTATTAGGCGCCGGT
This sequence comes from Betaproteobacteria bacterium, assembly GCA_040007035.1. GTDB lineage: Bacteria > Pseudomonadota > Gammaproteobacteria > Burkholderiales > Casimicrobiaceae > CAIWHR01. The sequence goes on from JBDTVU010000108.1 coordinate 2,572, forward strand.
TATGCATGCGTGCTTTTCGTCCTGCTGGGGACGATCTCCGCGGGTTCGGCGACCCCCTCCGATATTTCATTCGGCGCGCGCGACGACACGGTTTACCGCGAAATTATCCTCGTCCTCGACCCCCGTGCCTCACCACCATCTGCCGTTGAAATCGTGGCCGGCAAGGCTGCGGATGCGGCGGCCAAGCCATTCTTCGCACTGCTCAGCAACGCGGAGTCCTTGCGCCTTGCCTTTGCCGGACGGCTCCTGTCCGACGACCAAGCGATTGACCTTCGGGCAAAAGACAAGTTCGCGCCAGAGTTACTGGCTGCAGAAAATATCGTAGCGCGATTTCCAGTCGGCGCTGATGTAGACGCGCAACTGCAGCGCCTATTGGCGAGTCCGCTTGTGTTCGCCGCCATGCGCAATTTTCAGGTCGAGTATACGAGCGTGCCGGCCGACCCATACTTCCAAGTGAACCTCGCCGGAAATCCAAACAACTTTCCAGTGACTCTGGGCCCAAACATCTGGGGAAAGTATCAATGGGGAATGACGCTGCTTCGATTCCCTCAAGCATGGGACAAGATCCGCGGCAACGCGTATCTCGCGGACCTCAACACCGGCGTCTACTGGCAGGGAGGAGCCACCCACGCGGATTTACAGGCAAGTTTGCGCCCCCAATTCTCCTCGTGGATGGTGTTTCGAAATCCTGTCGGCGTCTACCTCCCGGATCCCAACTTTGACGAAGGCCAGATAGTCGCGCAAAGCGGCGGCTCTAAGACCACGATGGGCCACGGGACACATGTCGCCGGTATTTTGGCGGCCACGCCGAATAATTTGACGGGCGTCGCCGGAGGCTGCTGGTCGTGCAGTTTGATGGCAATCGGAACGTTTACCAGTGCTGATTCGATTGGCGCAGCTCTGTTCGCGGCAATCAACCGCGGAGCGCAGGTCGTCAACATGAGCTTCGCGACCGACCCCACCAACTCGGAGAACATCTTTCAGTCCGACACCTTTTGTCAAACCGGAAATAACAGCGCCTTGGCCCCGTGCAACGCGATTGTTACTGCGCAAAATCGAGAAGTGGTACTCGTCGCATCGTCGGGCAACGCCACCTATCATGTTCAATTCCCGGCCAACCAAGCCGGCGTAATGGCAGTAGGAGGATTAGAGTACTTAACGCAAGCGCCTGGATCTCAGTTCTGGGTTACGGGATACGGGACGATTCAAGCAACACCTCCTGGCGATCCGTGCACGACGACTACCGCCCCTGGCGTCGACAGTGGTTCGAATTGCGGACCGACTCAGTTCTTGGTCGCCCCAGCCAAGGACGTTGTCTCCACCACCTATAGCGGTTCTGATTGGTCGTATCCGGTTTATTGCACGGACCAAGGCGAGCCCTTCAGAAAGGGCGGGAGGCCAGACGAGTCCCCAAACTCGGACCCAGGCTGGACGGAATACCTTCCCACCGGATATGGAGACTGCACCGGGACGTCTATGTCGGCGCCGCACGTAAGCGCGCTCGCAGGACTCATGCGCTCTGCGAATCCACTGCTCAAGGCCTCTGACATTCGTCGCCTGATGCAGCGATATGCATCTGGAAACGATACTTGGTTGGGCAATCAGCTCGGCTATGGCGTCCCCATCGCAGATGGCGCCGTAATCAGCGTTCTCAGTGGGGCGAGCGCCGCCAATCCAACGCTTTACAACTCAGCGGTGCGCAACAGCTTGACTCCGCTCTTCTCGCTTTACAGCCTGCAGGCTCGGAATCATTTCTACACTGTTGCCCCACAAATGGCCGTGGTCGCCTACAACGGGACATTAATACCATCCCCGCGCTACCGCATGAACAGCGCAAGCTACTCCGCGTCGTGTGGAGATTGCAGTATATTGGGTCAGCCAGTAAGCACGTCGCCATTAATCCAGGTATTGAGGCCCGATGGAACGTTGGCAGGCGCCAATATAGCGGCGCACGTTCATGCCACATCCGGTCCAATTGGACCAGTTGAGAGGTATTCAAGGAGCAAGCCCGACAGCACGGTCGATACGAATATGAGTTGGGGCGCCGGCACAAATCTGTCCGCAACGCTTACGGCCAATCCCATGGAGGACTTCGTCCTCACGTATGCGCCTGTCGGGAGCTTGGTTCCCAATTATGGACAGTTCCCCTCGATAGAGACGTTGTTTGTATACCCCCGTTCGTCCGTGAGCGTATACGTCGCCCATGTCAATCCAACAGGCTCTGGTCCTGACCTCATTCCGCTATATCGCCTCAGTTGGCGATGCGGGGACTCTGCGAAGGTGATTTGCGACAATCCCGCGGCTCCTGGCTATAACCCGTTTCACATCAGTCATCTTTACGCCGCTGGCGATACTGAGAAGGCGAATGCGCTTGCCGCGGGTTACAAACTTGATGGAATTGAGGGCTACGTTTTCCCGAAGTCATATGGCAGCGCGCCACAGACCGGAATGGTAAGACTGTGTCGTCTTTACGATCCGACTCGCGACGAAGAGATTCTCTTTCCGGGGACTGGGAATAGTGGAAACAAATGTAATCCACCGTTTCCCAGCTACAGCGGCGGCAGCTACTACTCCTCGACAATCTACAGCACTGATTGGATGGGTTGGGTCTATGCAAACTACAACGGCGCGACTCCACCCACGGTCAATCTGACGAGTCCGGCCAACAATGCCACCTTCGCTGCCGGAAGTAACATCAGCTTGACCGCGTCCGCCAGTGGGTCCGGCGTGAACAACGTGAAGTGGTACGCAAACGGCATCCAGATTGCATCGGACAATACGAGCCCTTACTCAAAGACATGGAGCAGTGTGCCTGCGGGAACATACACGGTCTACGCAGTTGCAAACACCGGAACTGAACTCAGTGCAACATCGGCACCCGCTAATATTACTGTCGGGAGCGCACCGCCGGTGTTGGGAAACAACGGCTTCGAAACCCCGTCTGTCGGCTCGGGGCCTTCTGCCTACGTATATGGACCCACTGGTGCGTCCTGGACCTTCACTCCTGCGGGAGGTAGTGGTGGATCCGGTGTGTCGGGGAACGGGAGCAACTTCACGCTCGGCAACCCCAACGCACCGTACGGCCAGCAGGTGGGATTCATCCAGGGTGCAACAACGATTTCGCAGACTGTCAACTTTGCTGGCGCCGGCAGCTATCACCTCACCACCTATGCCGCTCAGAGGTCAAGCAATCAGAACGGAATCGCGATGACGGTCAACGTGCTGGTTGATGGAATCTCCGCCGGAGCGATGACACCGTATGACCCGTATTATCAGTATCAACTGAATTCATCTAGTGCTTTTTCGGTGACTGCCGGAAGCCATACGATTACGCTGCAAGGTGTGAACCCGAATGGCTATGACCTCACGGTATTCTTCGACAACGTGCTCATAACGTCGCCGTAGACGCCCGTAGCTAGACCGCGGCCCTCCCCCGCCCGGCCACGGCCACCGCATGCTCCCCACGCTCGTCCTGGTCGGCCGCCCGAACGTCGGCAAGTCGACGCTGTTCAACCGGCTGACCAAGACCCGGGCGGCGCTGGTCGCCGACTTTCCGGGCCTGACCCGCGATCGCCACTACGGCCGCGGCCGCGTCGGCGACCGGCCGTTCCTCGTCATCGACACCGGCGGCTTCGAGCCCGTCGCGAAGGACGGCATCATGCACGAGATGGCGAAGCAGACGCGCACCGCCATCGCCGAGGCCGACGCCGTGATCTTCCTCGTCGACGGGCGGTCGGGATTGACGCCGCAGGACCGCACGATCGCCGACCTCCTCCGCCGCACCGGGCAGCCGGTGGCGCTCGCCGTCAACAAGTCCGAGGGTCTCGTCCCCGAGCGCGCCGTCGCCGATTTCCACGAGCTGGCGTTGGGCGAGCCGCACCCGATCTCGTCGGCGCACGGGGACAACGTCACGGCACTCGTGGAGTCGCTGCTGGCGCGGCTCCCGGCGCCGTCGCCGGAGGGGGAGCCCGTTGCCGACGGCGGCGCCGTCAAGGTCGCGATCATCGGCCGCCCGAACGTCGGCAAGTCCACACTCGTCAACACGCTGCTGGGCGAGGACCGCGTGATCGCGTTCGACCAGCCGGGAACGACGCGCGACTCGATCTATCTGGACTTCGAGCGCAACGGCCGGCATTACGTGCTGATCGACACCGCCGGCGTGCGCCGCCGCGGCAAGGTGATCGAGGCGGTCGAGAAGTTCTCGGTCATCAAGACGCTGCAGGCGATCGAGGACGCGAACGTGGTCGTGCTGATGCTCGACGCCGACGCTGCCGTGATGGAGCAGGACGCGCACCTCGCCGGATTCATCCTTGAGGCCGGCCGGGCGCTGGTCGTCGCGGTGAACAAGTGGGACGCCGTCCCGGCGGACCGACGCGACGAGATCAAGCGCGAGCTCGACCGCAAGCTCGGCTTTCTCGCGTTCGCGCACCAGCACTTCATCTCGGCCTCCGCCGGCACCGGCGTGGCCAGCCTGCTCCGCTCCGTCGATGCCGCGTACGCTGCCGCGATGGCCAAGCTGCCGACGCCGAAGCTCACCCGCGCGCTGATCGCCGCCGTCGAGCGCCAGCAGCCGCCGCGCGCCGGCGCCGGCCGCCCCAAGCTCCGCTACGCGCACCAGGGCGGGCAGAACCCGCCGCTGATCGTCATCCACGGCACGGCGCTGGCGCACATTCCGGCCTCGTACCGCCGATACCTGGAACATTTCTTCGTCGAGGCGTTCAAACTGCGCGGAACCCCCCTTAGGATACAATTCAAATCCGGTGCCAACCCCTATGCGGACGCCTCCAAGCGCCGTCCGGGCCGTTGAAGCGGGCGCCGGCCGTCCCCATGTGCGGCGGGACGGGGGGATTTCCCGTCCCCATGGCCTTCCTTCCGGTCCGGCCGCCAACAACCGCGGAGCCACGCGATGAGCAACAAAGGGCAAATGCTACAAGACCCGTTCCTGAACACCCTGCGCAAGGAGCACGTGCAGGTCTCGATCTACCTCGTCAACGGCATCAAGCTGCAGGGGCAGATCGAGTCGTTCGACCAGTACGTCGTGCTGCTCAAGAACACCGTCACCCAGATGGTGTACAAGCACGCGATTTCGACGGTCGTTCCGGCCCGCGCGGTCGCGATGCCGCACCACGTTCCGGCGGCCGACGGCGACGTTTGAGCGCCCCGCCGTTCCCCGTCGTGCCGGCTGGCCCCCGAGCCATGACGACGGCCGGTGCCGGCCCGCGTGGGTGTCGCGGGACGCGACACGGATGATTGAACGGCCTGCCGGCGGCGACCGCGCGCTCGTCGTCGTCCTCGATTTCGGCGACGCCGATCCGGCCGAGCGCACGGCGGAGATCGCCGCGCTTGCGGAGTCGGCCGGCGCGACGGTCGTCGGCACCGTCGGCGGCCGCCGCCAGCGGCCCGACGCGGCGCTGTTCGCCGGCAAGGGCAAGGTCGAACAGATCGCCGCCCGCCGTGCGGAATCTGCCGCCGACCTCGTCATCTTCGGCCACCCGCTGACGCCGGCGCAGCAGCGCAATCTCGAACGGGCGCTCGACAGCAGGGTCGTCGACCGCGTGAGCCTCATCCTCGACATCTTCGCGCTGCGTGCGCGCAGCGCCGAGGGCAAGCTGCAGGTCGAGCTCGCCCAGCTTTCGCACCTGTCGACGCGGCTCGTCCGTGGCTGGACCCACCTCGAGCGGCAGACGGGCGGCATCGGCCTGCGCGGCCCCGGCGAGACACAGCTCGAAACCGACCGCCGATTGCTCGGGCTGCGGGTCAAGGTGCTGCACGAACGGCTCGCGCACGTCGCGCGGCAGCGGGCAACGCAGGGACGCACCCGGCGGCGGGCGGCGATCCGCACCGTGGCGCTGGTCGGCTACACCAACGCCGGCAAGTCGACGCTGTTCAACCGGCTGACCGGCGCCAAGGCCTACGCCGCCGACCAGCTCTTCGCGACGCTCGACACGACGCTGCGCCGGATTTACGTGCCGGGCGCCGACACCATCGTGCTGTCCGACACCGTCGGCTTCATCCGCGACCTGCCGCACGACCTCGTCGCAGCGTTCAGGGCAACGCTGGCCGAAGCTGCGGAGGCCGACCTGCTGCTGCACGTGATCGACGCCGGGCACCCCAATCGCGACGAGCAGATCGCGGCTGTCGAAGCGGTAATCGCCGAGATCGGCGCCGACCAGGTGCCGCAGATCCGCGTCCTGAACAAGATCGACGCCGCCGACCTGTCCACCGGCGTCGAGCGCGACGAGTCTGGTATACTTCGCGCCGTCCGCGTGAGCGCACTGACCGGCGCCGGTTGTGCCGATCTGCGTGCCGCGCTGGCCGAGCGATTTCCGGCCGCCGCGCCGCGCGCGGCGCAGGCCGAGCCGGCCTGAGTTCCGGATGCCCAACCCTCTTTCGCGGCCCCGCCGCAGCCCACGACCGAACGTCCCATCATGTCGTTGAACGATCCCCAGTGGGGCAAACGCGGCAACAGCAGCGGACCGCCCGATCTCGACGAGATCTGGCGCAACGTCAGCCGCCGGTTGAACGACCTCATCGGCCGCAAGGGCGATGGGGGCGGTGACGGCGGCGGCGGCGCCCGTCCGCGATTGCCGATGTCCGGCGCCGGCATCCTCGTCGCGCTGGCCCTGCTGGTCTGGCTCGCCAGCGGCTTCTACATCGTCGACGAGGGCCGCCGCGGCGTCGTCACGCGCTTCGGCAAGTTCACCGAGACCACGTTGCCGGGACCGCGCTGGCACCTCCCGTTCCCGATCGAGACCGCCGAGCTGGTCGACTTCTCGCAGGTCAAGACGATCGAGATCGGATACCGCAACACCCCGAAGAACAAGATTGAAAAGGAGTCGCTGAGCCTCACCGACGACGAGAACATCATCGACATCCAGTTCGCCGTCCAATACAACGTGAAGAGCGCCGAGGCGTATCAGTTCAACGTCCGACGGCCGGATCAGATCGTCGCCTTCGCCGCCGAAACCGCGATGAGGGAGGTGATCGGCAAGGCCAAGATGGACTTCGCGCTCTACGAAGGCCGCGAACAGATCGCGAAGTCCTCGGAAAAACTGATGCAGGAAATGCTCGACCGCTACGGCACCGGCGTCTACATACAGAAGGTCACGCTGCAGAACGTGCAACCGCCGGACAAGGTGCAGGCGGCCTTCGACGACGCGGTCAAGGCCGGCCAGGACCGCGACCGCTTCCGCAACGAGGGTCAGGCCTACGCCAACGACGTGATCCCGCGCGCCAGCGGCAACGCGGCGCGCCTGCTCGAGGAAGCCAATGGCTACCTCGCGTCGATCGTGCAGAAGGCCGAGGGCGACGCCTCGCGTTTCCGGCAGATCCTCGTCGAGTACGCGAAGGCGCCCGGCGTCACCCGCGAGCGCCTCTACCTCGACATGATGCAGACGGTCGTCGGCAGTTCCAGCAAGGTGCTCATCGACCAGAAGACGGGCAGCAACAGCCTGCTCTACCTGCCGCTGGACAAGCTGATCCAGCAGAGCGCGCCCGCGGCCGCCGTACCCGTGCCTGACCTGTCCGCGTCCCGGCAATCGACGCCGCCGGCGCCGGAACCCACCGTCACGCTTGACCCGTCGCGCTCGCGCGACGCGCTGCGCACCCGCGAGGGGAGATAGGCGATGCGCTTCACGATGCCTCTCCTCGCCCTCTTCGTCGCGCTGCTGCTGGTCGCCTCGCAGTCGATGTACACGATCGACCAGCGCCAGTTCGCGATCCGCTTCCAGCTGGGCGAGATCATCGAGACGCAGTCCGCGGCGGGAATCTACGCCAAGGTGCCGCTGCTGCAGAACGTCAAGTACTACGATCGGCGGATCCTGCTGCTCGACAACGCGGAGCCGGACCGGATCACGACGTCCGAAAAGAAGCCGCTGCTGGTGGACTTTTTCGTGCTGTGGCGCATAACCGACGTCAAGCAGTACTACGTCAGCGTCCAGGGTGACGAGGAGGCTGCTCGCCGACGGATCTCGCAGACGGTGCGCGCAAACCTCGCCGAGGAAATCAACAAGCGGACCATGCACGAAGCGATCTCCGGCGAGCGCGACAAGATCATGACGACGACGCGGCAGAAGGCCGATCTCGATGCGAAGTCGATCGGCGTCGAAATCGTCGACGTCAGGCTGCGCCGCGTCGAGCTGCCGCCCGACGTCACCGGACCGGTGTACGCACGGATGGAGTCCGAGCGCCGGCGCGTGGCCAACGAGTTACGCTCGATCGGCCAGGCGGACTCCGAGAAAATCCGGGCCGATGCCGACCGGCAGCGCGAAGTGATCCTCGCCGAAGCGTACCGGAAGGCGCAAAAACTGAAGGGCGAGGGCGACGCAAAGGCCTCGGCGATCTATGCGCAGGCGTACGGCGCGAACCCCGAGTTCTACTCGTTCTACCGCAGCCTCGAGGCGTACAAGGCGACGTTCCGCAGCAAGGGCGACGTCATGGTGCTCGATCCGAATTCCGAATTCTTCCGCTACCTGAAGAACCAGGGTGGGGCCGGCGGCAAGGCGGCGAAGTAGCGCCGGCACGACGGAGCGCCGCACGCCGGAACGGAACCACGGGTGGCGGATACACTGCTGGCGGCGTTTGCGCTGGTGCTGGTCGTCGAGGGCCTTCTGCCGCTGCTGGCGCCGCGCGTATGGCGCGATAGCTTCCGCCGCCTCACCGACCTCACCGACGGCCAGTTGCGCTTCATCGGGCTGGTTTCGATGGCAATCGGCCTTGCCGCCTACTGGCTTCTGTCCCATGCGTAAGTGGATCCTTCCCGAGCACATCGAGGACATCCTGCCGGCCGAGGCCGAACGGATCGAAGCGCTGCGCCGCCTCCTCCTCGATCATTTTCGCGGCCGCGGCTACCGGCTGGTGCAGCCACCGCTGGTCGAGCATCTCGAGTCGCTGCTGACCGGCACCGGCCGCGACCTCGACCTGCAGACGTTCAAGGTCGTCGA
>JBDTVU010000109.1:0-11504 GCA_040007035.1 Betaproteobacteria bacterium
CAGCGCAACCGCGCTGCAGCCTGCGATCGCGCTTCCGTTGTCGGTGAAGGCGACGACGCCCGTGGGTGTAACGCCCGTGACGGTTGCCGTAAACGTGACGCTTGTCCCCGACATCGAAGGATTGGGCGAACTGACGACTGTGGTCGCCGTCGCCCCGCCACCTGCTTTCGTGACCTGCACGCTCAGCTGCGATGCTGACGCCGCCGTGACGGTGATGCTGATGCCGTTGGCAGTGTCGGTGAAATTCTGCCCCACCACCAGCGCTGCGTCGTCGAACGTTGCCGTCGACGGCGTCATGTCAAGCAGTTGCGTGTCATCGCTCCATGAGTCACAGCCACCGCAATAGGTCTCGAACGGTTTGGCGACACGAACCTGCGCGCCGTCGAGTCGGACCGGCACGCCGCTGACTTGCAGCGTCGAAAGTGCGCTGTCGAAGCCGATCGGTTGCCGGTATTCGAGCCAGTACGTACGATTGGGACTGGTCGCCGGCGGAATCGTCACCGGGATCGTCACCGCATAGGTGGCACCGCCGGCCGACTCGATCGGTGACAGAGTGTACGTGGTGCTTCCCGAGTTGTGCGTCTTCACCGACGTTCCCGGGATCCAGCCGAGAATCGATTTTTGCGTTGCGTTGAAATGCATGGGACGAACATTGCCCATGATGTCGAACCGGTCGCCATATTCGCTGACGCTACAGGCACCGCCGATCGGCGCCGCGCCGCAGTCGAGGTACGCCGCGTGCAGAAGTCCGAAGTTGTGCCCCAACTCGTGGCCGACGACCGACGTCGAGAATGCGCCGGTTCCGTTGATCCACGCCAAATGCGGAAAACCGACGTATGCAAGGCCCGACCAGCCGCACGACGGACCGCCCTGCGAGCTGCTGGGGAAGAGGTAGACGACGTAGCCGTATGTCGCAGGATCGTAGCCGGCGAGCTTCGCGGCTGCGCCCGCCGCTTGGCCAATGGCTGTGTAATCGCAGGTCGTGGGCTTGGCGATTGCCATCGTCACCCACGTCGGCGTGACGGTCACGTTGAGCTGCTGCTGCCCGTAGGACGCTTCGTTGTAGAAGTTGGCGACGCTGCCGGAGTTCGTGGTCATGACCGCCGCCGCCTGTGTGGCGGTGTAGGCGGGCGCCGTCGTGTTGTTGAAATTCGCCATGATGACGAGGACGCGGCTGACCGTCGTCGCCTTCGCTATCAGCCCTTCTTTCGCAGTCGCTTTCGGCGCCGGCTGCGACAGGACGATGATCCGCTCGGGAACGATGGACACCCCGTCGGCACCGGTACGACCGGCGACGGTCACGCGCATCCCGCTACGCAGTGTTTCCGGCAGCCATCCCAGATCGAGCGGCCGACGCGACCCGTCGTCCGCGTGCAACTCGAACAGGAACGTGCCGGTGCCGCCCGCGAAGTCGTCGACATGCAGCATCGCAAGCGTTCCTTCGACTTCGGGCGCCGCTTGTTGCATCGCGGCTACACCCCGCGGTGGCGCGACGATCTGCGCGTAATCGGCCTGAAGAGCCTTGCCGTTGCGACGTCCGCCGATCTCGACGCTGGCGCCGGGGGCCAATCCTTCCGCGGCAGGGCCACGCAGCGGTAATGCCGTGCCGTTGCCGAGCCGCAAAGTGACGTAACGCGTCACGGTGCCGGAGGTCAGGTCCTCGACGCTGAGCCCCTCGACGGTGCCGGCGACGGCCTCGTCAGGTGCCATGGCGACGGACGCGCCGGCAGCCGCGACGGACGGGCCGTGCGCGTGGGCGGGAATACCGCCCGCTACAGTGAAAAGGGCCGCAAGAAGTGCGGGGACGAGCGAGCTGCGAAACCAAGCCGACATGACCTGCCTCATTTCGTGATCACGCCGCTGGAACGCATCCCGGGCGTTGTGCATCGCGGAAAGTTGCTATGCTAACGTCATACAAGATGCGTGCCAAGCCCTATCGGTGGAATTGATCTGGATCAGCGACCCAGTTGAAGGTCGGCAACGTCGTTGCCCGATCGGGCGAGAAGCCAGCGGGTCGGGCTTTACGGCCGGACCATGGCGGCGGCTTGCTCCGGCGCGCGGCTTTTGTCGGCCTGTGGGGCGGCCGGCCGGCGCAGGCAGGAGGCGCGACGGCCAGCATCGAATCGCGTCGTATCGAGAGAGCCGGCGGGCGGCGCTCGGCCGTTGGCGCCGGCCGGGTTTCTAGTTCCCCCAGGCCTCGAGCTCGGTGATGCGGGAGTAGCCGCCGAGGGCCTTGGTGACCTTGATCCGGATGCGGTCGGTGGTGATGGCGGAGAAGGTGAAGCTGCGCTTGACCAGGTTGTTGCCGGAGGTCGAGGCGACGGTGTACCAGTTGACGCCATCCCAGGCCCTGACGCTGAAGTCCGTGACGCCGTAGAGGCTGAAGGTCATGCTGTCGGTCGGCTCGACCGGGCTGCCGGAGTTGTCCTGCAGCGTGTAGACGACGACGCGGTCGATGGTCTTGCTGCCGGCGAAGTTGACCTGCAGCCAGTCGGAATAGCTGTTCGGGGTGTTGTCGCTCCAGCCGCCGTTGGTGCCCTTGCGGTCGTTGTCGATGGCGGAGGCCGGTGCGAACCCGGCGCGCGATGACGAGGCCGAAGCGACGCCACCGTTGCTGGCCAATGCGACGTTGATCGCGCCGCCACCGGCAGGATTGACGATCTGCGACAGCGTGGGGCTCGTCGATCCGGTGTTGGCGGAATCGCCGCCGTAGGTGGCGACGATGCTGCGGGTGCCGGCGACCAATGCCGCAGTGGCGCACTGCGCGGTGCGGCTGTTGGTGCTGCCGCCGGTGAAGGCGACGGCGCCGCAGCCGCTGATGGTGGCGCCGTTGTCGGTGAAGGCGACGCTGCCGGTGGGCGCGCTGCCGTTGACCGTGGCGGTGAAGGTGACGCTGCCACCGACGGTCGACGGGTTGAGCGAGCTGGCGAGCACCGTCGTCGTCGGGGCCGGAGCTGCGCCGCCGGCAGCCCAGGCCTCGACCTCGGTAATGCGCGAATAGCCGCCGAGAGCTTTGGTGACCTTGATCCGGATGCGGTCGGTGGTGATGGCGGAGAAGGTGAAGCTGCGCTTGACCAGGTTGTTGCCGGAGGTCGAGGCGACGGTGTACCAGTTGACGCCATCCCAGGCCCTGACGCTGAAGTCCGTGACGCCGTAGAGGCTGAAGGTCATGCTGTCGGTCGGCTCGACCGGGCTGCCGGAGTTGTCCTGCAGCGTGTAGACGACGACGCGGTCGATGGTCTTGCTGCCGGCGAAGTTGACCTGCAGCCAGTCGGAATAGCTGTTCGGGGTGTTGTCGCTCCAGCCGCCGTTGGTGCCCTTGCGGTCGTTGTCGATGGCGGCGGCCGGTGCGAAGCCGGCGCGCGACGACGAGGCCGAGGCAACGCCACCGTTGCTGGCCAGCGCGACGTTGGTCGCCGGTCCGTTGACGACCTGGCTCAACGTCGGGCTGGCGGAACCCGCGTTACCGCCGTCGCCGCCGTAGGTCGCGACGATGCCGTGCGTCCCGGAGGCGAGCCCGTTGGCCGGGCACTGCGCCTGCCCGCCGGCGAGCGCGACGGTGCCGCAGCCGGCGAGCGTGCCGGCGCCGTCGGTGAATGCGACGGTGCCGGTCGGTCCGGCGCCGGTCACCGTCGCCGTGAACGTGACGGCGGTTCCGAGCGGCGACGGATTGGGCGAACTGACGAGCGTCGTGACGGCCGCCGCCTTGTTCACCGTTTGCGTCAGCGGAGCGCTCGCCGACGTTGCATTGCTCGCGTCGCCGCTGTAGGTGGCGACGATGGCATGAGTGCCGACGGCGAGACTCGCGATTGTGCACGTTGCGGACCCGGCCACCAGCGGCACCGTGCCGCAGCCGGCCAGAGGGCTTCCGCTTTCGGTAAAGGCGACGCTGCCGGTCGGTGCGCTGCCCGTTACGGTGGCGGTGAAGGTGACAGTGGCGCCGACGGTCGACGGGTTGGTCGAGCTCGTCAGCGCTGTCAGCGTGGTGCCACCGGCCAGCACGACGGCCGCGTACGCGTCGACGATGCCGGCGCCGCAATACTTGACCGTCGCCGTGACCGCCCCGGCGCTCGCCGTGCACGTCGATCCCGCGGGAAACGCGCGCGCCGACGTCTGCAGCATCGACAGCACCTGGCTCGGCGTCAGCGTCGGCTTGACCGAGAACATCAGCGAGACGACGCCGGTCACGTGCGGCGTCGCCATGCTGGTGCCCTGGTAGCCCGCGTAAATGAACACGCCCGGCGCGGTCGTGCCGGCATTGAGCGACGACACGATGGAGAAGCTGCCGTCGCCGCCGGGTGCGGCGATCTCGACCAGCGTGCCGTAGTTGCTGTACGACGCGCGACTGCCCGTCTTGCCGGTTGCGGCGACGGTAATGACGCCGTTGCAGCTTGCCGGGCTGTCGGTCACCGCATCGTGGTTGCTGTTGCCGGCGGCGACGACGACGACGGCGCCGAGCGTGTTCGCCGCATTGACGGCGTTCTGCGTCGTCGTGTCGCTGACAGGGCAGGACTTCCCGACGCCGAGATAGCCGCCGAGGCTCAGGTTCATCACCTTCGCCGGCGTCGCGGCATCCGGCACGCCGGAAATGGATCCGCCCGCCGCCCACACGATGGCGTCGGCGATGTCGCTGGTGTAGCCGCCGCACTTGCCGAGCGCTCGGATGGGCATCACCTGGCTCACCCAGTTGATGCCGGCGATGCCGATGCCGTTGTTCGCGATCGCGGCGATCGTCCCCGCGACGTGCGTGCCGTGCCAGCTCGAGTTGCCGGCGCCGCAACCGGCGAACCAGTCGTAGAACGGCGGCTGCAGTGGCACTGACGGGTTGTTCTCCGCCGCGGATACCCAGTCGCCCGGATCGGTGGCGTCGCCGTCGCGGCTGGTGTATGCCGGCGTGGACACGCCCGAGATGTAGGGCAGCGGCGAGAAAGAGCACGGTGAACTGCCGTCGTTCGCCACCGCGCAATCCGCGATCATGTCGTAGCCGGGCAGCAGCCGACCTGCGAGATCGGGGTGGCTGTACAGCGCGCCGGTGTCGATCACCGAAACGACGATCGGCGCCGATCCGGTCGTGACGTCCCACGCCGCCGGCATGTTGATCCCGCCGACGGGATCGAACAGGTCCCACTGGTACTGTCCGACGCAACCTGACCCGGCGGAGGGATAACAGGGATCGGTCGGCACCAGGCTGACGTCCTTGATGTAGTCCGGTTGCGCGTACTCGATGTCCGGCTCCTGCGCGATGCGGGCCGCAATCGCGGCTACGGTGTCGGCCGGCAGGAAGCGGAACAGCCGCAGGATGCCCGATCCATCGTGCCCGGCGCGCAGCCACGCCAGCGGCTGGCCGGCAAGCGCGGCGAAACGGCCGACCTGCGCCTGATCGATCGGAGCGCCGGCGCGTGCGGCGGACGAGCGCGCCGGATCGCGATATCGGACGATCATCTGGTTCGTCGGCCGCGCGACCGTCGCGCTTTTGGCCAGCGTCGAGGCCGCGGCGGTCACGGCGTCGGGCCGGGCGAATTCGGCCCAGAGCATTCCGGGATCGAGCCGCAGCCGGTTCAGCGCGGCGCGCGCGTCCTCGACCGGCAGCGTCGGCTGGAGCGCCAGCCTGAACGACCCGTCCAGCGCCCGCCCGAGCGGCATGAAACCGATCTGCAACCGGGAGGCGAGCCGGTCGAGATCCTGCGGCCGCAGCGACACCAATGCCGGCGGGACGGCGTCGTCGCGGAACTTGACGACGACGGCCTCGATCGTCGCAACGGTCGCCGCCGGTGCCGCAGTGGCGGTCAGCGCGGCGGCGAACCCGACGATTGCGGCGAGCAGCGCACGGGTGGGTCGTCGCATCACGTTGTCCGATCGAACGTTCATCTGTCTTTCAATCTGGCGGCCGATCCTGATCCGGAAGCAATTCGCGCGCCCACCGATGCCGCGCCGCGGGCGCACGGTGCAGCGACGTCGCGTTCGCGCGCGAGCATCGCCGAAAAGGGCGCCATCTTACTCCCGTGCGTCATTCCGGCGGCCGGCGCCCGACTCCCGGTCGCCCCGGCGGTGCGTCGGCGGAAGTGCCGCGGCGAGTCCGGATCAGGCCGTCCGACGTCAGCGAAGTCCGTCGTGCGGCTGGCCGTAGGTGCGGAACCGGTCGAGCACGCGGTCCATTTCGGCGGTGGACAGCAGCGTCGGCTCGCCGATCTGCAGCACGCGCCAGTAAATCTCGGCCAGCGTTTCGACCTCGACGGCGAGCGCCAGCGCTGCGTTCAGCGTCGCGCCGACGGCGATCATCCCGTGATGCGAGAGCAGGCACGCGCGCCGGCCGACGAGCGCGGCGAGCGCGTGGTCGGAAAGCGCCTGGGTGCCGAAGGTCGCATACGGCGCGCAACGGATGTCGGCGCCGCCGGCGACGGCAACCATGTAGTGGAACGGCGGGATGCCGCGATCGACGCACGCGAGCGTCGTCGCGAATGGCGAGTGGGTGTGGACGACCGCGTCGACGTCGGGTCGCGTCGCGTAGACGTCGCGATGGAAGCGCCACTCGGACGATGGCAGGAGCGCGCCGGGCGCGGCCGTTTCGTCGCCTTCGAGCGGCATCGCAACGACGTCCTCCGGCGCCGTTTCGTCGTAAGGCACGCCGGTCGGCGTCACCAGATAGCCGTCGAAGCCGCCGCCGCGCAGGCGCGCGCTGACGTTACCCGACTTGCCGCGGTTGATGCCGAGCGCGTTCATTCGGCGCGCCGTGGCGACGATCGCGTCGCGCAGCGCCCGCTCGCTGGATGATTCGATGCTCATCGGTGACGCTCCCCGAACAACTCGGCGAGCGCCGCTGCGTTCGCCGGCACGATTCCGTGCTCGGTGACGAGACCGGTGACCAGCCGCGCCGGCGTCACGTCGAACGCGTAGTTGACGGCGTGCGTCCCGGCGGGCGCGATCGCGACGGTCATCGTCTGCCCGTAGCTGTCGCGGCCGGTGATCGCCAGCACCTCGTCGGAGCTGCGCGCCTCGATCGGGATCGCGTCGCCGGACGCGAGCGCGCGGTCGAACGTCGGCGACGGCAGCGCGACGTAGAACGGCACGCCGTTGTCGTGCGCGGCGAGCGCCTTTTCGTAGGTGCCGATCTTGTTGCAGACGTCGCCGTTGGCGGCGACGCGGTCGGCGCCGACGATCACCGCGTCGACGTCGCCGCGACGCATCAGCAGTCCGCTGGCGACGTCGGCGAACAGCGTATGCGGCACGCCGCGCTCCGACATCTCCCATGCGGTGAGGTTCGCCCCCTGCAGCCGCGGCCGCGTCTCGCTGACCCAGACGTGGATCGGCAGTCCCTCGGCATGGGCGAGGAAGAGCGGCGCAGTCGCTGTGCCCCAGCCGCAGGTGGCGAGCGCGCCGGCGTTGCAATGGGTCATCACCTGCACCGGGCCGGATTTTTGCCGCGCGATGTCGCGCAGGAGCTGGAGGCCGTGGCCGCCGATCGCGCGATTGATCGCGACGTCCTCGACGGCAATGGTGTCGGCCTCGCGCCACGCGGCGTCGGCGCGCGTGTCGGGCGGCAGCGCCTCGACGGCGGCGCGGACGCGGTCGAGCGCCCAGCGCAGATTCACCGCGGTCGGCCGCGTCGCGTCGAGCGCCGAGTGCGCCGTCGCCAGCGCGGAGTCGGACGCGTCGCGGTCCAGCGCCAGCGCGAGGCCGTAGGCGCCGACGGCGCCGATCAGCGGCGCGCCGCGGACCCACATCTTGCGGATCGCCCGCGCGGCCATGTCGGCGTCGGTGATCTTCACCCGCACCGTTGCGTGCGGCAATGCGCGCTGGTCGAGCACGTCGATCCAGCGCGCGCCTTCGGGGCGGACGAGCGCATGGTACGACGCGGGATCGGCGAGGGCGGCCGAGGTCATCGGGCTTCCGGGCGCCGCTATTTCAGAACTTGCACGAGGTTGTTGAAATCGTCGGTCCACAGCCGCCAGTCGGGCTGCGACGTGATCTCGGCCGCATGGTCGGCCAGCTCGGGCTTGGCGAACAGGGGGGAACCGTCGGTCAGCAGCATCCAGTCGCTGCGGCTGGCGAAAGATCCTTCCTCGCCTTCATCCGAAATGAGGATCGCCTCGAGGCCGCGCGCCTTCGCCAGCGCGTCGACGACCGGGACCAGATTGAGGAACCGGTTGGTGAGGTGGAACGCGATGATGCCGCCCTTCTTCATGTGCCGCAGGTAAACGCCGAGCGCCTCGGAGGTGATCAGGTGGACCGGGATCGCGTCGCTCGAGAACGCGTCGATCGCGAGCACGTCGAACTGCTGCGACGGCTCGCGCTCAAGGTTCAACCGCGCGTCGCCCAGCGGCAGCTCGATCGTCGCGTCGCTGTCGCCGAGGTACGTGAAATCGCGTTGCGCGACCGTCAGCACGTCGGGGTTGATGTCGTAGAAGCGGTAAGTATCCCCTTTGCTGCCGTACACCGCGAGCGTGCCGGCGCCGAGACCGATCACGCCGACCCTGATCGGATCGAGGCGCGGGTGCAGCGCTTCCAGCACGCGGCCGATGCCGGACGTCGCCGTGTAGTAGCTCGTCGGGCGGCGCCGGAAATCGGGCGCCAGGTACTGCTTTCCGTGCATGATCGTGCCGTGGATCAGGTTGCGGTGGAGGCTCGGATCGTTGCGTCCGTGCTCCTGCACGCGCAGCACGCCATAGAAGTTGCGGGTGGCGACGATCGTGTTGTCGTAGAACTCCTTGATGCCCCAACCGCCACAGCCTGTCGCCACCAGCAAGGCGACCAGCGCGAGCACGCCGAACACGGGGGGCTCGCGGCGGACCTGCCACAACAGCAGCAGCGCACATAGCACGAGTCCCGCGGCCAGCTCGAAGTAGGCCGGCAGGACCAGCGGCGCGACGATGCCGACGACCACCGAGCCGGCGGCGCCGCCGAGCGAGATCATCAGATAGAAGCGGGTCAGGAAGCGCGGCGCGGGCTTCAGCCGGACGAGCTCGCCGTGGCAGAACATGCAGCCGAGGAAGAGGCCGCCGCAGAACACGCCGATCTGGATCTCGAGCTCGTGGGTGAGGCTCGGGTCGGCGAGCGTCCACGCCATCACGCCGAGACTCGCGGCGGTCATCGCGAGGAAGATCTCGCGGCGATACCAGCCGCTGCTGTCGAAGCAGAGGATGAACGTGAGGAGGTAGAGCGCGAGCGGCACGATCCACAGCAGCGGCACCGACGCGACGTTCTGCGTGATGTGGTTCGACACGGCGAGCAGCAGCACCGAGCCGGTCGCCGCCAGCGTGCACCACAGCACCTGCCGGGCGGCCGTCGGCGGCGGCTCGCCGAGATCGGTGCCGACGGCGGAGGTGCCGGCGGTGGGCGACGTGCGCACGGCCGGCGCTGGCATGCGCCGCACGCTCACCCAACCCGCCGCGGCGCACAGCCCGACGAACAGCGCGTAGAGGACCGACCAGCCCAGCGCCTGCTCCCGCGTCGGCGCCCAGGGCTCGAGCAGGAACGGATAGCCGACGAGCGCCAGCATCGACGCGAGGTTCGACAGCGCGAACAGCCGGTACGGGCTGACGCCGGGCCGGGCGCGCGCGAACCACGCCTGCACCAGCGGGCTCGTCGTCGACAGCAGGAAATACGGCAGGCCGATCGTCGCCGCGAGCATCCCGAGGATCAGCCACGACGGATTCTCGGCGCCGGACGGCTTCCATTGCGCGCCCGGAACGATCGGCAGCACGACGAGCGAGACGACGAGCAGCAGCGTGTGCAGCTTCACCTGCGCGCGCGCACCGAGCCGCCGCACGCTGTAGTCGGAGTACGCGTAACCGGCGAGCAGCGCGATCTGGAAGAAGACGAGGCACGTCGTCCACACCGCGGCCGACCCGCCGAACCACGGCAGGATCTGCTTGGCCATCACCGGCTGGACGAGGAACAGCAGGAACGCGCTGACGAAGATGGTGACGGCGTAGAGGAGCATCGAAACGAGGCGGCAGGAGGTGGGGCGGCCGGGTCCCCCCGCGCGCGACGATGCGAATTGTACGGCAGCGGCCGCTGCCACGCCGCAGCGGACCCGGCGCCGGCAGCGCGCCGCTCCCGCCTGGCCGTCAGTACGTCGTGACCGGGCGGAAGTACTGGACGCGGTCGATCGACTGCAGCTTGAGGTCCCGGACGTCGACGCCCTGCAGCACGCGCAGCGGGATCTCGGCGCCGGCCCCGCCGCGGCCCCAGACCTTGCGGTAGAACTCGTCCTGCGTGCGCACGCTGTCGCCGGCCACGCCGAGGATGATGTCGCCGGCCTTCACACCGGCGTCGTCGGCCGGGCCGTCCGGCGACACCCGGGTGACGACGAGCCGGCCCTGGAACTCGTCGGCGGCCACGCCCAGCCACGGCCGCGCCGGGCCGGCGCGGCGTCCGTTCTTGACGAGGTCGGCGAGGATCGGCTTCAGCGCGTCGATCGGCACGAACATGTTGCCCGGCAGCGGGACGTCGCTGCCCGGCAGCTCGCGCATGATCAGCGAGCCGATACCGACGAGCTTCAGGTCGCGGTCGACGAGCGCGGCACCGCTCCAGTTGGGCGCCGGCGGCGACGTGAAGATCGCCTGGTCGAGCTGGTATTCCCAGCTTGCGGTGAACGGCCGCTTCGACACGACGCGCGTCAGCGTCACTTCACCGGCGCCGGCGAAGTTGACGACCAGCACCGTCGCGCGCTCGGCGAGCTTGCCGGAGTCGCCGAAGGTGAGCCCCGGTGCGGCCAGCGGCACGATCGTGCGCACGACGCCGAGCCCGGTCGCGTGGTCGTAGCCGACGACGCGCGCCGGCAGCGTGCGACCGCGGCTGTCGACGATCCTGACCTCGTCGGCCTCGACCAGCAGGTAGCCGATGGTCAGGATCAGCCCGTCGTCGGCGATGACGATGCCGGTGCCCTCGCGCGTCGCGCCGAGGCTCGCCAGGCTCCGCGCGTCGGGCACGGCGCGCATTTCGATCTTCACGATCGAGCGGAAGAACTGCTCGGCGTCGGGCCCCGTCGACTGCTCGTCCGCGGCGCGTACCGCGGACTCGGGCGACGTGTCGGCGGCGCGGCCGGGCGTCGACACCAGCGCCGCGGCGGCGAGCAGCCAGAGGACGGCGAATCCGACAAACCGGCGGGAGCGGGATGGAACGGGGAGGCGAGGATTCATGGCAACCTCCGGCGCGGGAAGCGCGTGCCGTGCGCGACGACGGATCGGGACGACCACGGGCGCACGGGCGGGTCGAGGAACTCACTATAGCGCGGCGGCTGCGGTGCGCAAGCGTCCCGCGGTCAGCGATCAGGCACCGATGCGCTCGGGGACCCCTGTCGCACTCGCGTCCTGCCCTGCGCGGCGGGCGGCGGGCGGCGATCGCGGGCCGGCGGCCGCCATCGGCTGCGTATAATCGGGCGACCCATTGCCTCGGCGGGAACTGCTCATGAAACCCCGGAAGAAACCCGAAGAACTGCGCTCGCACCGCTGGTACGGCGTCGACGACGTGCGCGCGTTCGGTCACCGCTCGCGCACCGCGCA
>JBDTVU010000110.1:0-11432 GCA_040007035.1 Betaproteobacteria bacterium
GCGGGATCACCACGCGGAACAGCGCGCCGACGCGCGAGCAGCCGTCGACCATCGCCGCCGCCTCGAGGTCGGGCGGGATGTCCTGGAAGAAGCTCGCCATCACCAGCGTGCACACCGGCAGCGACAGCACCGCGTACGGCAGGATCAGCGCGAGGTAGGTGTTGAGCAGCGACAGCTCACGCATCACCTTGAACAGCGGCACCATCAGCGAGATCAGCGGGAACATCGCCACCGCGAGCAGCACCGACATGATGAGGTTGCGGTGCGGCAGCCGGAGCCGCGTCAGCGCGTAGGCGGCGAGCGCGCCGACCAGCACGCACAGCGCCGTCGACAGCGACGCCACGACGAAGCTGTTCCACATGAAGCGCAGGATCGGCTGCGCGGTGAACGCCAGCGCGTAGTTGTCGAGGGTGGCCGCCTGCGGCAGGTACGTGATCGGCACCTCCAGCAGTTCGGTCTCGGTCTTCAACGACGTCAGCAGGATCCATACAGCGGGGAAGAAGCCGTTGGCGACGACGACGATCGCGGCAAACCAGACGACGACGCGGCGGTTGAAGTTCATTCAGCCTCCCGCCGGGCCGCCCCAAGGGAGGCTTGCTCCCCCTCCGGGGGCAGCGAGCACCGCGAGCGTGGGGGTCGTCATCTATTCGCCGTTGCGATCGGCGCTGCGCCGCGTGTAGCGGAGGTAGCCCGACGTCGCCGCCATGCTGATCGCGAACATCAGCGTGGCGAGTGCGGAGCCGTAGCCGAAGTCGAGGAAGTCGAGCGTCGTCTTGTGGATGTACATGGCGAGCGTCTCGGTGGCGTCGCCGGGGCCGCCGCCGGTCATCGCGTACGGGATGTCGAACGTCTGCACCGCGGTAATGGTGCGGAAGATCAGCGCGACGAAGATCGCCGGCTGCAGCATCGGCAACGTGATCTCGACGAACTGCTGCCAGCGCGACGCGCCGTCGACCTCGGCCGCCTCGTACAGCGACTTCGGAATCGTCTGCAGGCCGGCCAGCAGCATCAACGCCATGAACGACGACGCCTTCCAGACGATGGCGATGCAGATCGCCCAGAACGCGAGCGTGGGGTCCGACAGCCACTGTGGCGGCTCCATTCCCAGCGCCATCAGCCAGTCGTTGACGACGCCGGTCTTGTACTCGAAGAACCAGCGGAAGATGAGGCCGGCGAACACCAGCGGCAGCGCCCACGGCAGCAGCAGCCCGAGCCGCACCGGCCATTTCACCTTGAACGGCTGGTTGGCGAGCAGCGCGAGGCCGAGCCCGACGACCAGCGCCCCCGGAACCGTGACGACGATGTAGAGGACGGTGTGCAGCGTCGACGCCCAGAACCGGTCGTCGTCGAACGCGCGGACGTAATTGGCGACACCGACGAACGCCTCGCCCGCCTGCGGGTTTGCCAGGTCGACGCTGTGGAGGCTGTTCCACAACAGCGTCGCAATCGGGTAGACGACGATCGTCAGCAGCAGCGCCGCCGCCGGCAGCAACAGCAGCACGCCGAGCGTGCGCTCGGAGAGATCGCGGTGCTTCGCGACCGGGGCGTCGGTCATCGGACTGGCCTTTGCGGCATCGACGGCGCTCCTCTCCGGTATCGGGAGAGGGGCGCCGTGTCGGTGTCAGCGGAACAGCGGCGTCAGCCGGGTCTTCATGTCGGTCAGCGCGACGTCGGTCGTCCGGGTGCCGGCGAGATACGCGTTCATGTTGCTGCGGATCACGTCGGACACCTGCGGATATTGTGCCGACACCGGCCGCGTCTTCGCGCCCTCGACCACCGGCAGCGCGTCGGCGAACCACGGATTCGCCTTCAGCACTTCCGGATCCTTGTAGACGCTCGGGAACACCGGCATGTGCGACGCCATCAGCGCCTGCATCTTCGACACTTCGGGCGAGGACAGCCAGCGCGCGAACTTCACCGCCTCCGGCTTGTTCTTCGAGAACGCCGACACCGCGAGCTGCCAGCCGCCGATGCAGGTCGCGCTCTTGCCGCCCTGGTCGTGTGGCAGCGTCGTCACGCCGATCTTGCCCTTCACCTTCGAGTCGGCGTCGTTCTCGAGCCGGTTCCACACGTAGCCCCAGCTCATCGCGAAGAGCAGGTTGCCGGCCTGCATGTCGATGCGGATGCGGTCGGTCGGGATCTCGGCGATGTTCTTCGGCAGCACGCCGGCCTGCTTCATCCGGCCGTAGAGCTGGAACGGCTGCCGCGCTTGCGGCGTGTCGAGGTTGAGTTTGCCGTCCTTGGTCAGATCGCTGCCCATCCCCCACAGTGGCACCAGGTACGTGCAGACCGTTCCCTCGATCGGCGCGCCGGCGGTCGAGAAGCCCTGCAAATTCGAATTCTTCTCGCCGTCCATCACGATCTTCGCCGTCTCGATCAGATCGTCCCAGGTCTTCGGCACCGTCCGCTTGTATTTCTCGAGCAGGTCCTTCCGGTAATAGAGGAACTGCGAGTCGGCGAAGTACGGCAGCGCGACCACCTTGCCGTTGACCTGGTCGGCGTCGGCATACGCCTTCAGGTATTGGCCCATCACCTTCGCCTTGTCGGCGCCGAGATAGGCGTCGAGCGGCTCGGCCCAGCCCTGAGCCGCCCACTGCGCCGGCCGGATCACGTCGATGAGGATGACGTCGAGCACCGAATCCTTCGACGACAGCACCGTCGACAGGTACTGCTGCTGCGCCTCGGACGTCGCGCCGCCGACTTCGACGTCGATCTTCACGTTCGGGTTCTTCTTCTGGTACTCGTCCGCGATCTTGCGCATCACGTCCGGCCGCTGCTGGCCGCCGGTGAAGATCCGCAGCGTCGTCTGCTGCGCCCACGCGTTCGCCGCAAACGTCGCGGCCAGCGCCACCATCACCACCAATTTCCAGAGCTTCATGTGCCTCTCCTCGACTGGATAAAGTCCGACTACCAATCCGCCCCGCGGATCGCCGCGCCCGTGTCCGGATCGAACAGATGGAAGCGGGCGAGCGCGAGCGATACTTCGAGATTCTGGCTGACGGCGAGCCCGGCCTCGGGCGAGAAGCGGCCGGTGACCTCGCCGGCGTCCGCCGCCACGCCCAGCCGCACCAGCCCCAGCGTGTCCGAGCCGAGCGGCTCGACCAGCATCACCTGCGCGGCGATCGCCGCCGCGCCCGGCTCGCCGGACCGGCCGATGCCGATGTGCTCCGGCCGCAGCCCGAACGTCAGCGCGCGGCCGATGTGGCGCGCGCATTCGGCCACCCGCGCCGCCGGCACCGGCAGGTCGACGCCGCCGGGCAGGTGCAGCGCGCGTCCGCCGTCGCCGATCCGGCAGGGCAGGAAATTCATCGGCGGCGAGCCGGTGAATCCGGCGACGAACTTCGCCGCCGGCCGGTTGTAGATGCCGTCCGGCGTGTCGTACTGGATCAGGTTGCCCGCCTGCAGCACGACGATGCGGTCGGCGAGCGTCATCGCCTCGACCTGGTCGTGGGTGACGTAGACGATCGTCTCGCCGAGCTTCTGGTGCAGCTTCTTGATCTCCACGCGCATCTCGGCGCGCAGCAGCGCGTCGAGGTTCGACAGCGGCTCGTCGAACAGGAACGCCTTCGGCTGGCGGACGATCGCCCGCCCCATCGCCACGCGCTGGCGCTGGCCGCCCGAGAGCTCGCGCGGCTTGCGCTCGTACAGGTGCTCGATCTGCAGGATCGCCGCCGCCTCGGCGACGCGGGTGCGGATCTCGTGCTCCGGCCGCTTGCGCAGCCGGAGGCCGAACGCCATGTTCTCGAACACCGACTTGTGCGGATAGAGCGCGTAATCCTGGAACACCATCGCGATGTCGCGTGCGCGCGGCGGCAGGTCGTTGACGACGGTGCCGCCGATGACGATCTGGCCGCCCGAGATGTCCTCGAGGCCGGCGATCATCCGCAACAGCGTGCTCTTGCCGCAGCCCGATGGGCCGACGAACACGACGAACTCGCCCGAGCGGACCTCGAGATCGATGCCGTGGATGACCTCGTTGCCGCCGTACGACTTGACGACGTTCCTGAGCGTGACTTCGGCCATCGTCGCTCCGCTCGCCGTGCGTTACGAGACCACGCTCGTCTGGCCAAGCCCGGCGTCGACGATCAGGTTCTGCCCGGTGATCCCGCGCGCTTCGTCGGAGGCGAGGAAGAGCGCGGTCCGCGCGACGTCGTCCTCGGACAGCCGGAACTTGAGGCACTGCTGGTCGAGGAATTCGCGTTCCGCGTCCGGCGTGTTCCACAGTGCCTGCTGGCGGGCGGTGACGATCGCGCCGGGGACGATCGCGTTAACGCGGATGTTGCGCTCCCCCAGCTCGCGCGCCAGCACCCGCGTCATTCCCGAGATCGCCGCCTTCGACGTCGTGTAGCAGACCATCGCCGGCCGTCCGCGCATCCACGAGATCGAGCCCAGGTTGACGATCGAGCCGCCGCCCGCGGCCGCCATCTGCGCCGCCGCCGCCTGCGCCGCGAAGAACTGGTGGCGAAGGTTGACGGCGAGGTTCTCGTCCCAGTACGCGGGGGTGACGTCCTCCAGCTGGTGGCGGTTGTCGCGCGCGGCGTTGTTGACCAGCACGCGGACCGGGCCGAACGCATCGCGCGCAGCGCTGATCGCCGCCTGCAGCGCAGCCACGTCGCGGACGTCGCAATGCGAGTAGCGGACGGACCCGCCGAGCTCGGCCGCGAGCGCCTGCGACGGCGCGTCGTCGATGTCGATGAAGGCGACGCGGCAACCCTGGCCGGCGAAGCGGCGGACGAACGCGGCGCCGATGCCCGAGCCGCCGCCGGACACGAACACCGTCCGGCCCGCGAGATCGGGATAGCGCACGTCTGCCGGCGCCGCCACGCTCAAGGTTCCCTCCTCCGTCGCCGCCTGCCGCGGCCGGCCAGTGTGCGCCCGGATCCCCGGCGCCGCAGCCATTATTGGACGACGGGTGCGGGTTCGGCTACGGCGTCCGGACCGCGGACGTTCCGCTCGCCGCTGCGGCCGGCGCCGGCAATCCTGATCTTCGCCCCCCGATTCGTCTAGATGATCTATATCACATAGATGACTTCGTTGTCCAGCGGGGGTAAAATCGACGCTCTCGGCTGCCGTTTTCCCGCCCGCCGGTTCCGCCCCGACCCGCCCCCGACCCGCCGCCGACCGACTGCTCCCCCTTCGCCGCCGCCGGATGCGCGGCCGGCGCGCGCACCCGTACGCGAGGCCTCCCCGATGACCGACAGGACTTTCCCCGAGACGACGTTCACGCTCGACGACGACCGCATGCACGCGACGATCAAGATAGGCGCCGAAACGATCGTCGTCGATGCATTGAGCCTCGGCAATTTCATCGGCCATCTCGGCCAGCTCCGCGAGGCGTTGCTGCCCGCCGTGCCGGACCACACGCCGGCCGACCGGCTGTTCCTGCAGGTCGCCGTCCCGGTGCTGGAGATCGTCGAGTCCGACGACCGCTCGCGCGTGAGGATTTCGTTCCGCACGCCGACCTACGACTGGATCGGCTTCCAGTTCGACCGCGAGCACGCGGTCAAGGTCGGCCACCATCTCGTCGACAGCTTCGGCGCCGCTGCTGCGCCGGTGCAACCCTGACCCGCCCGGAGCCTAGAATGGACCTTCCCGTCAATCTGTTCAAGCGCGCGATCGTTTCCGGCCGGACGCCGGTCGGCACCTGGCTGTCGTCGGGCTCGCCGGCGGCCGCCGAGGCAATGGGCTGCGTTGGCTTCGACTTCCTCGTCCTCGACACCGAGCACACGCCGATTGACCCGCCGCAGATGGCCGAGCTGCTGCGCACGATCGCCGGCACTCCGGCGCAGGCGGTCGTGCGCCCGCCATGGAACGACATGGTGATGGTGAAGCGGGCGATGGACGCGGGTGCGCAGACGCTGCTGTTCCCGTTTGTGCAGAACGCCGACGAAGCGCGGCGCGCCGTTTCCTACACCCGCTACCCGCCCGATGGCGTCCGCGGCGTCGCCGGCACCCACCGCGGCAGCCGCTTCGGGACGATCCCCGATTACGTCAAGGTCGCCGGCGGCGAAGTGTGCGTGATCGTCCAGATCGAGACGCCGGCGGCACTGGCGCAAGTCGAAGCGATTGCCGCGGTGCCGGGTGTCGACTCGATCTTCATCGGCCCCGGCGACCTGTCCGCGTCGATGGGCCATCTCGGCGACATCGGCAACGCCGCGGTGCAGGAGAAGCTCGCGTTCGCTGCCGCCGAGTGCAGGCGGCTCGGCAGGCCCTGCGGCATCGTCGGCGGCACGCAGGACCTCGTCGAGAAGTACCTGTCCTACGGCTATTCGTGGGTCGCGATCGCCTCCGACATGGCGATGATGGTCGGCCGCGCGCAGGAGCTGCTCGGCAAGCTCCGCACGGCGACCGCGTCGACGCCGCGCTGAGCCGATGGGCGACGCGGTGCTGCTCGCCGCGGGCGACGCGGCCGTCGAGATCACGCCGGCGGTCGGCGGCGTCATCACCGCTTACACGTTTCGCGGCCGGCACGTGCTGCGGCCGACGACGGACGCCGCGCGCGCCGATCGCGTCGTCCGCGGCCATGCATGCTATCCGCTGGTGCCGTACTCGAACCGGATCGAGCACGGGCGGCTCGCGTTTCGCGGCCGGACGCACGAGCTGGCGCGGAATTTCGGCGACCATCCGCATTCGATCCACGGCACGGGCTGGCAGCGCGAATGGAATGTCGTCGCAAATGACGGTGCGTCCGCGCTGATCGCGTTCGACCACGATGCGCGCGGCGACAACGCGCATGCGTGGCCGTGGCCGTTCCATGCGTGGCAATCGTTCGCGCTCACTTCCGACGACCGCGGCGCGACGCTGACGATGCGGATCGGCGTGCGCAACACCGGCGACGAACCGTTTCCTTTCGGCCTCGGCTGGCATCCGTATTTCCCGTGCACCGCCGACACCACACTCGGCGTCGCCGCGACCGGATTCTGGGAAACCGATCCGACGTGCATCCCCACCGCCCTCGTCGCGCCGGAAGGCAAGCATCGCTTCGATCCGCCGCGACCGATCGGCGCGACGCGGCAGGACAACGTCTACGCCGGCTGGAACGGCCGGGCGAGCCTCGTCGATCCGGCGCGCGACCTCGCGGTCGACATCCACGGCGACAGCGCGTGTCCGTTCCTGGTCGTCTTCATCGCGGCCGCGGGTGATTTCCTCGCCGTCGAGCCGGTGACGCAGATGACCGACGCGTTCAATCGCGCCGCGCGCGGCGAGCGCGACACCGGCACCCGCGTCCTCGAACCGGGGATGGCGTTTTCTTGTACGATGCGAATTTCCGCGCGCACGCTGCCATGACCGTTTCCGACTCGCCGTTCCGCTGTGTGCTCGACGCGAAGGCGAGCCTCGGCGAGTGTCCGGTCTGGTCGGTCGCCGAGCAGGCGCTGTACTGGGTCGACATCAACGCGCCGGCGCTCCATCGCTTCGATCCGGCGACCGGCCGCAACGACGCGATGCCGATGCCCGAGTCGATCGGCTGCTTCGTGCTGCGCCGCGACGGCGGCTTCGTCGTCGCGCTGCGCGGCGGTATCTGGCTCGCGCGCGCCGACGGCATGCTGGAACGCAGGGTCGCCGCCGCGCCGTACGATCCCGCGCACCACCGCTTCAACGACGGCCGCTGCGATCCGCAGGGCCGTCTCCTCGCCGGCACGATGAACGAGAACCGCGACGCAACTTCGGCCGCGCTCTATCGCCTCGACGCCGACTTCACGCTGACGCCGATCCTCGGCAACATCATGATCAGCAACGGCCTCGCCTTCAGCCCCGACGGCCGCACGATGTACCATGCGGACACGCCGACCCGCGCCGTCCGCGCATACGACTATGATGCGGTAGCCGGCGTCCCGCGCAACGGCCGCGCGTACGCGCAGTGGACCGGCGAGACCGACCGACCGGACGGCGCCGCGGTCGACCGCGACGGCTGCTACTGGATCGCGTTCTACCGCGGCGGCAAGGTCCTGCGGATCTCTCCCGCGGGTGCCACGCTCGCCGAGTATCCGGTGCCGGCGATGTGCCCGACGATGTGCGCGTTCGGCGGCGCGGATCTGGCGACGCTGTACGTGACGACGGCGCGCCAGGAGCGCGCGGGGGACGAGCTCGCGCGGCTGCCGCAGTCCGGCGGATTGTTCGCGATGGCGGTCGACGTGCCCGGATTGCCGGAGCCGTCGTTCGCCGGCTGACGCCCGCGCACCGGAGACTGCCATGTACTTCGATCCCGCCGCCTATCTTCGCATCGACGCGCCGCACGCGATGGGAACGACGGGCTCCGGTGCGTCGTTCGCGACGTCGACCGGCGACATCCTCGAGGTCTCCTGCTACGGCCCGGGCGTGTTCCGCCTGCGGCTCGGCCCGAACACGCGGCCCGACTACGGGCTCGTCCAGGGCCGCGCACAGCCGTGCACGGTGGCCAAAGGCGCACAGGGCGAGTGGACGTTCACCGCCGGCGACGCAACGCTCGAGGTCACCGGCACACCGCTTCGGTTCCGGCTGGTGCACAAGGGCGCGCCGGTGCTCGGCTCGATCACCGACGAACACTTTCGCGGCTGGACGCGGCTGCCGACGTTCGGCCGGGTGCGCCACGGCGGGCAGTGGACGGCCGCGTTCGCGCTCGCGTCGGGCGAGCCGGTGTACGGCCTCGGCGAGAAGTTCGGCCCGCTGAACAAGCGCGGCCAGCTCATCCACTCGCAGGTCGTCGACGCGCTCGGCGTCAACACCGGCCTCGCGTACAAGAACACGCCGTTCGCGTGGAGCCCCGGCACCGGCAGCGGCGCGTGGGGCGTGTTCGTCAACACGCCGGGGATGGTGTCGCACGGCGTCGGGCATCCGGACTGGTCGCACAGGAGCTACGCGCTGCTCGTCGACGACGAGGCGATCGACCTGTTCGTGTTCGCCGCCGACGCGCCGGCATCGATCCTCGACCGCTACACGCAGCTCACCGGCCGCGCACCGTCGGTGCCGGCGTGGTCGCTGGGCCTGTGGGTGTCGCGCGCGTGCTACCGGACGCCCGAAGAGGCGGCGGCGGTCGCCGCGAAGCTGCGCCTGCGCCGGATTCCGTGCGACGTGCTGACGCTCGACGGCCGCGCCGCATGGAAGGTCGAGACCCGCTTCAATTTTCGCTGGGATCCCGACCGCTACCCGGATCCGAGGACCTCGCTGGCAAAGATCAAGGCGCACCACCTGCGGATCTGCGTCTGGGAATATCCGTACGTTTCCGTCCACGATCCGCTGTTCCAGGAACTTGCCGCGCGCCACTACCTGCTGACCGCCGCCGACGGCGATCCGTACGTGTTCGGCTGGGACGCGGCGCCCGCGACGAGTCCGTTCGGCGACGTGCTGACGCCGCTGCCGGAGAGCGGCATCCTCGATTTCACCAACCCCGCGGCCTACGCGTGGTGGCGCGACGCGCACGAAGCGCTGTTTGCCGACGGCGTCGACGTGATCAAGAGCGATTTCGGCGAGCACGTCCCGGACGACGCCGTCGCGTTCAACGGCGACCGCGGCGCACGGCTGCACAACGTCTATCCGCTGCTCTACAACCGGTGCGTGTTCGAGGCGACGAGGAAATTCCAGCACCCGGACGACGGGCCGCCGATGGTCTGGGGTCGCGCCGGGTGGACCGGCAGCCAGCGCTACCCGATGCAATGGGGCGGCGACCCGCAGAGCGACTGGGAAGGCCTCGCGGCGTCGATCCGCGGCGGCCTGTCGTGGGGGATGAGCGGCGCGCCGTACCACTCGTCGGACATCGGCGGCTTCTACGGCTCGGCGCAGCCCGACGCCGAGCTGTTCGTCCGCTGGCTGCAAGCGGCAGTGTTCAGCTCGCACATCCGCCTCCACGGCATCGGCGAGCGCGAGCCGTGGGCGTTCGGCGACGAGGCCGAAGCGGTGGCGAAGAAGTGGCTCGCGTTCCGCTACCGGCTGATCCCGTACCTGCAGACGGTGATCGCCGCCGCGGTGGCGACGGGCATGCCGGTGATGCGGGCGATGCCGCTCGCGTTTCCGGGCAACGCGCTCGTCCGCGACTACGAGACCCAGTTCATGTGCGGCGACGCGCTCCTCGTTGCGCCGATCATCGCCGCCGGCGGCGAGGTCGAGATCGCGCTTCCGCCGGGTGCGTGGTACGACCTCAACTCGCGGCAACGAATCTCCGGCCAGCGCGTGCTGCGCTACAAGGCGGCGCTCGACCAGTTCCCGGCGTTCGGCCGCGAGGGTTACGCGCTGCCGCTCGGCGCGGCGGTCCAGCACACCGGCGAGATCGATCGCGCGAGGCCGCTCGAGCAGCTGTGGGTGTTCGGCAAACCGGTGCATCCGCTCGCGGGCTTCGTCCAGGCGCGGATCGCCGCCGGCGACGACGGCGCGCTCGCGCTCTTCGCTGCGCCGGGAGTCAGCGTCGAGGGCTTCGGCGACGCGGCGCTGCTTTCGGTCCACCCGCTGGCATGAGCGCTACGGGCCAGTCCGAGCGCGAATGCCGGAGTGCGCTGCACGAAGGTCTTCAATGAACGCTACCGGTCGCAACCTGCCGTCGATCGCGGTGACCGCGGGCGAGCCGGCGGGCATCGGCCCCGAACTCCTCGCGATGCTGGCGGCGCGGCATCGCGTGGAGCCGTTCGCCGCCCGGCTCGTGCTCGTCGGCGACCGCGAGCTGCTCGCCCGCCGTGCCGCGCGGATCGCCGCCGACGTCCGCTACATCGACTACGACCCGGCGTCGTATGCCCCCGCCGCCGGCGCCGTCGAGATCTGGCACCAGCCGCTCGCCGCACCCGTCGCGCCCGGCCACCCGGACCCGACCAACGCGCACAGCGTCCTCCAGATGCTGATGCGCGCGTCCGACGCCTGCGCGACCGGCGGATTCGACGCGCTGGTCACCGCGCCGGTGCAGAAGAGCGTCATGCTCGATGCGGGGATCCCGTTCTCCGGACACACCGAGTTCCTCGCCGAGCGCACGCACACGCCGCGCGTCGTTATGATGCTGGTCGGCGGCCCGGCCGACCGGCCGCTGCGCGTCGCGCTGGTGACCACGCACCTGCCGTTGACCGACGTACCCGCCGCCATCACGTTCGAGGCGGTGAGCGAGACCGTCGCGATCGTCGCCGCCGAGCTGACCGCGAAGTTCGGGATCGCCGCGCCGCGGCTCGCCGTGTGCGGCCTCAACCCGCACGCCGGCGAAGGCGGCCACCTCGGGCGCGAGGAGATCGACACGATCGCGCCGGCGATCGCCTCGGCGCGCGCGCAGGGCGTGGACGTCGTCGGCCCGGTGCCCGCCGACACCGTGTTCGTTCCCGCGATCGCGCAGCGCTACGACGCCGTCATCGCGATGTACCACGACCAGGGGTTGCCGGTGCTGAAAGCAGCGAGCTTCGGCGGCGGCGTCAACGTCACGCTCGGCCTGCCCTACATCCGGACGTCGGTCGACCACGGCACGGCGCTCGACCTCGCCGTCGACGCGG
>JBDTVU010000111.1:0-11403 GCA_040007035.1 Betaproteobacteria bacterium
CCTTCGGCTCGTTCATCGGCTTCTCGATGGCGCTGCCGCTGTCGATGAAGGTGATATTCGGCGTGAGCCACGTGCGTGACGCTGCGGGCGTGCTCCAGCACACCGCGAACAACCCGAACGCGCCAGCGGTTCTCGCGTACGCGTGGATCGGCCCGTTCGTCGGCGCGCTGATCCGACCGGTCGGCGGCTGGATTTCCGACAAGGTCGGCGGCTCGATCGTCACGCAGGTGATCTCGATCGTGATGGTGGTCGCATCGGTGGCGGTCGGCTACGTGATGCTGCAGGCCTATCAGTCGCCCACACCCGAGACGTATTTCCTTACGTTCATGCTGCTGTTCGTGCTGCTGTTCGCTGCGAGCGGCATCGGCAACGGCTCGACGTTCCGCACGATCGGCGTGATCTTCGACCGGACGCAGGCGGGTCCGGTGCTCGGATGGACGTCGGCGATTGCGGCGTACGGCGCGTTTGTCGCACCCATCGTGATCGGGGCGCAGATCAGCGCGGGCACGCCGCAATATGCGATGTACGGTTTCGCCATCTTCTACGCGCTGTGCCTGATCCTCAACTGGTGGTTCTACCTCCGGCGCAACGCCTACGTGAAGAACCCGTGATGGCGACGGCACGGGAAGCGACGCGGGTGCGGCCCTCTGCTTCCCGCGCGCTGCCCCACCGTTCGCTCGCCAACCCGTGCCGATGACCGCGATGTCGCCGCAGCTCGCCTACTGGGAACCCGAGGACCGCCTGTTCTGGGCGCGCGAGGGCGCACAGGTGGCGCGCCGGAACCTGCTGCTGTCAATCCCGGCGCTGCTGCTGTCGTTCGCGGTGTGGATGGTGTGGAGCGTGGTCGTCGTGCAGTTGCCGCACGTCGGCTTCCGCTTCACCCCGAACCAGCTCTTCTGGCTCGCGGCGCTGCCCGGCCTCGCCGGCGGCACGCTGCGCCTCTTCTTCTCGTTCATGGTGCCGATGTTCGGCGGGCGCACGTGGACGGCGCTGTCGACGGCGGCGCTGCTGCTGCCGGCGGTCGGCCTCGGCGTCGCGGTGCAGGACCCCACCACCGGCTACCCGACGTTTCTCGTCCTCGCGCTGCTGGCCGGCATCGGCGGCGGCAACTTCGCGTCGAGCATGGCCAACATCAGTTTCTTCTATCCGGTCGAGCGCAAGGGCGCGGCGCTGGGCTGGAACGCCGGGCTCGGCAACCTCGGCGTCGCGCTGGTCCAGTTCGCGGTGCCGCTGGTCGTCGCCGCCGCGGTGTTCGGCACGCTTGGCGGCTCGCCGCAAGTGTGGAGTGACGGCACGGCCACGCGGGAAGTCTGGCTGCAGAACGCGGGCTACGTCTGGGTGCCGTTCATCGTCGTGGCGGCGATTGCCACGTGGTTCGGCATGGACGACCTCGTGCCCGTCCGCGCGTCGATCGCCGACCAGGCGGTGATCTTCGTCCGCCGCCACACGTGGCGCCTCGCCTGGCTCTATCTCGGCACGTTCGGCTCGTTCATCGGCTTCGCGGCCGGCTTCCCGCTGGTCGCCGAAACGGAGTTCGCCGGCGCCGACGTCGGCTGGTACGCGTTCGTCGGTCCGCTGCTCGGGGCTTTTGCGCGACCTGCCGGCGGATTCCTCGCCGACCGCTACGGCGGTGCGCGCATCGCGCTGGCGTCGTTCGTGGCGATGGCGCTGGCGGTCTGCACGCTGCTGGTCCTGTCCGGCACCGGCAATTACGGCGTCTTCCTCGCGCTGTTCTTCGTGCTGTTCGTCGCCAGCGGTGCCGGCAATGGCGCCGTGTTCCAGATGATTCCCGCGGCCTTCGTCGCCGACCGGCGGCGGGCGTACGCGGGCCAGCCTGATGCGGTGGCGCGCGCGATGCGCGACGGCACGCTCGAAGGCGCGGCGGCGCTCGGCCTCGCCTCGGCCATCGCCGCGTTCGGCGGCTTCTTCATTCCGAAGGCGTACGGCACGGCGCTGGCGATCACCGGAACGACGTCCGCCGCGCTGTATCCGTTCCTCGTGTTCTACCTGACGTGCATCGCCGTGACGTGGTGGTACTACGCGCGGCCCGACGCGGAGTCGCCGTGCTGAGCCGCGCGCGCGCCGCCGAACGTTTCCTCGCCGGTCCCGCCGCGTGCGCGCGGGGCCAGGCCTGTCGCAACACGCAACCCGGGAGCTTCAGATGAGCCATTTCCTCGACCGCTTGACGTACTTCACGCAGGACCGGGAGACGTTCTCCGATGGGCACGGCGTGGTGACCCACGAGGACCGCACGTGGGAGCGGGCGTACCGCGACCGCTGGGCGCACGACAAGATCGTGCGGTCGACGCACGGCGTCAACTGCACCGGGTCGTGCAGCTGGAAGATCTACGTCAAGGGCGGCGTCGTGACGTGGGAAACGCAGCAGACCGACTATCCACGGACGCGGCCCGACATGCCGAACCACGAGCCGCGCGGCTGCGCCCGCGGCGCGTCATACTCGTGGTACCTGTACAGCGCGAATCGGGTCAAGTACCCGATGGTCCGCGGCCGCCTCGTCCGGATGTGGCGCGAGGCGCGGCGCACGCTCGGCCCGGTCGAGGCCTGGGCGTCGATCGTCGAGGACCCGGTCAAGGCGAAGTCGTACAAGTCGGTGCGCGGGATGGGCGGCTTCGTCCGCTCCGGCTGGGACGAGGTCAACGAGATCATCGCCGCGGCCAACGTGTACACGGTGAAGAAGCACGGCCCGGACCGCGTCATCGGGTTCTCGCCGATCCCGGCGATGTCGATGGTGAGCTACGCCGCCGGCAGCCGCTACCTGTCGCTGATCGGCGGCGTCTGCATGAGCTTCTACGACTGGTACTGCGACCTGCCGCCGTCGTCGCCGCAGACCTGGGGCGAGCAGACCGACGTTCCCGAGTCGGCCGACTGGTACAACTCGACGTTCATCATGGCGTGGGGCAGCAACGTCCCGCAGACGCGCACGCCGGACGCGCACTTCTTTACCGAGGTCCGCTACAAGGGCGCGAAGATCGTTGCGGTGACGCCCGACTACGCCGAGGTGTCGAAGCTCGCCGACCTGTGGCTGCACCCGACGCAGGGCACCGACGCCGCGCTGGCGATGGCGATGGGGCACGTGATCCTGAAGGAGTTCCACCTCGATCATCCGTCGGCGTACTTCCAGGATTACTGCCGCCGGTACAGCGACATGCCGATGCTGGTGAAGCTGGTCAAGCGCGGCAATCAGCTCGTCGCCGATCGGCTGCTGCGTGCCTCCGACTTCGCCGACCGGCTCGGCCAGTCGAACAACCCCGAATGGAAATCGACCGCGGTCGACGAGACCACGGGCAAGGTCGTCGCGCCGCAGGGCTCGGTCGGCTATCGCTGGGGCCAGAAGGAGGGCGGCGACCTCGGCAAGTGGAACCTCGAGCCGAAGGACGGCGCGAACGGCGCCGAGGCGAAGCTGCGGCTGTCGCTGATCGACGCGCGTGACGACGTGGCGGCGGTGGCGTTCCCGTACTTCGGCGGCATCGAGCACGAGAGCTTCCGCCACAACGACCAGGGCAGCGAGATCCTCGTCCGCAACGTGCCGGTGAAGAAGGTGGCGCTGGAGGATGGCGAGGCGCTGGTGGCGACGGTGTTCGACCTGCTGTGCGCGAACTACGGGATCGACCGCGGTCTAGGCGGCGGCAGCGTCGCGAAATCCTACGAGGACGACGTCCCGTACACGCCGGCGTGGCAGCAGAAGATCACCGGCGTGCCCGCCGACCAGGTGATCACGATCGCCCGCCAGTTCGCCGACAACGCCGACAAGACGCACGGCAAGTCGATGGTGATCATCGGCGCGGCGATGAACCACTGGTTCCACTCCGACATGAACTACCGCAGCATCATCAACATGCTGGTGATGTGCGGCTGCGTCGGCCAGTCCGGCGGCGGCTGGGCGCACTACGTCGGCCAGGAGAAGCTGCGGCCGCAGACCGGCTGGACGGCGCTCGCGTTCGCGCTCGACTGGCACCGCCCGCCGCGGCAGATGAACTCGACGTCGTTCTTCTACGCACACACCGACCAGTGGCGCTACGAGAAGCTCGACGTCAAGGAGATCCTGTCGCCGCTCGCCGACCCGAACGAGTACACCGGCAGCCTGATCGACTTCAACGTCCGCGCCGAGCGAATGGGTTGGCTCCCGAGCGCACCGCAGCTTCAGACGAACCCGATCCAGTTCTGCAAGGACGCGGCGGCGGCGAACGCCGACCCGAAGGACCATGCGGTGAAGATGCTGAAGTCCGGCGCGCTGAAGATGTCGTGCGAGGACCCGGACAATCCGGCGAACTTCCCGCGTAACCTGTTCGTGTGGCGCTCGAACCTGCTGGGCAGCTCCGGCAAGGGCCACGAGTACTTCCTGAAGCACCTGCTCGGCACCAACCACGGCGTGCAGGGCAAGGACCTCGGCAGCTTCGGCGGAACGAAGCCGGAGGATGTCGCCTGGCACGACGAGGCGCCCGAGGGCAAGCTCGACCTCCTCACCACGCTCGACTTCCGGATGTCGACGACGTGCATGTACTCGGACATCGTGCTGCCGACGGCGACCTGGTACGAGAAGAACGACCTCAACACCTCCGACATGCACCCGTTCATCCATCCGCTGTCGGCGGCGGTGGACCCGGTGTGGGAGTCGAAGAGCGACTGGGAAATCTACAAGGCGATCGCGAAGAAGTTCTCGGAAGTCTGCGTCGGCCACCTCGGCGTGGAGAAGGACTTTGTGCTGACGCCGACGCTGCACGACACGCCGTCCGAGCTGGCGCAGGCGGTCGACGTGAAGGACTGGAAGCGGGGCCAGTGCGAGCTCGTTCCGGGCAAGACGGCGCCGCAGATGACGGTGATCGAACGCGACTACCCGAACACCTACAAGAAGTTCACGGCGCTGGGGCCGCTGATGTCGAAGGTCGGCAACGGCGGCAAGGGCATCGCGTGGAACACCGAGCGCGAGGTGAAGAACCTCGCCGACCTCAACTACCCGGTCACCGAAGAAGGCGTCAGCAAGGGCCTGCCGCGGATCGAGTCCGACATCGACGCCGCCGAGGTCGTGCTGATGCTGGCGCCGGAGACCAACGGCGAGGTCGCGGTCAAGGCGTGGGAGGCGCTGTCGAAGATCACCGGCCGCGAGCACAAGCACCTCGCGCTGCCGAAGGAAGACGAGAAGATCCGCTTCCGCGACATCCAGGCGCAGCCGCGGAAGATCATTTCCAGCCCGACGTGGAGCGGCATTGAGTCCGAGCACGTCAGCTACAACGCCGGCTGGACCAACGTCAACGAGCTGATTCCATGGCGGACGCTCACCGGCCGCCAGCAGTTCTACCAGGACCACAAGTGGATGCTGGCGTTCGGCGAGGGGCTGTGCGTCTACCGGCCGCCGGTCGACCTCAAGACGACGCATCCGATCCAGGGGAAGAAGCCCAACGGCAACCCCGAGGTGGTGCTGAACTTCATCACGCCGCACCAGAAGTGGGGGATCCACTCGACGTACACCGACAACCTGCTGATGCTGACGCTGTCGCGCGGCGGGCCGATCGTCTGGCTGTCCGAGGTCGACGCGGCGAAAGCCGGCATCGAGGACAACGACTGGATCGAGTTGTTCAACGTCAACGGCGCGATCACGGCGCGGGCAGTGGTCAGCCAGCGCGTCTCGCTCGGGATGTGCCTGATGTACCACGCGCAGGAGAAGATCGTGAACGTTCCCGGGTCGGAGATCACCGGGGCGCGCGGCGGTATCCACAACTCGGTGACGCGCATCGTGCTCAAGCCGACGCACATGATCGGCGGCTACGCGC
Organism: Betaproteobacteria bacterium; assembly: GCA_040007035.1. Lineage (GTDB taxonomy): Bacteria > Pseudomonadota > Gammaproteobacteria > Burkholderiales > Casimicrobiaceae > CAIWHR01. The sequence continues at coordinate 5,790 of JBDTVU010000111.1, forward strand.
AACTGTCGTACGGCTTCAACTACTACGGGACGGTCGGCACCAACCGCGACGAATTCGTCGTCGTCCGCAAGATGAAGACCGTCGACTGGCTCGACACCCCGGCTGCCGTGCCGGCCCAAGGCTGAGGAGAACCACGATGAAGATTCGCGCACAGATCGGCATGGTGCTCAACCTCGACAAGTGCATCGGCTGTCACACCTGCTCGGTCACCTGCAAGAACGTGTGGACGAGCCGCGAGGGGATGGAATACGCCTGGTTCAACAACGTCGAGACCAAGCCCGGCATCGGCTATCCGAAGGAATGGGAAAACCAGGACAAGTGGAACGGCGGCTGGGTACGCAAGGGCGGCGGGAAGATCGAGCCGCGGCAGGGCGGCAAGTGGTCGATCCTGATGAAGATCTTCGCCAACCCCAACCTGCCGCAGATCGACGACTACTACGAGCCGTTCACGTTCGACTACGAGCACCTGCACACGGCGCCGGAGATGAAGGCGATGCCGGTCGCCCGGCCGCGCAGCCTGATCACCGGCGAGCGGATGGAGAAGATCGAGTGGGGCCCGAACTGGGAGGAGATTCTCGGCGGCGAGTTCGCGAAGCGCAGCAAGGACGCCAACTTCCGCGACATCGAGAAGGAGATCTACGGCCAGTTCGAGAACACCTTCATGATGTACCTGCCGCGGCTGTGCGAGCACTGCCTCAATCCGACCTGCGTCGCGTCGTGCCCGTCCGGTTCGATCTACAAGCGCGAGGAAGACGGCATCGTGCTGATCGACCAGGACAAGTGCCGCGGCTGGCGGATGTGCGTGTCCGGCTGCCCGTACAAGAAGATCTACTACAACTGGTCGACCGGCAAGGCCGAGAAGTGCATCTTCTGCTATCCGAGGATCGAGGCGGGGCAGCCGACGGTGTGCTCGGAGACCTGCGTCGGCCGCATCCGCTATCTCGGCGTGCTGCTGTACGACGCCGACCGCATCGAGGCCGCGGCGGCGGTCGAGGACCCGAAGGCGCTCTACGGCGCCCAACTGTCGATCTTCCTCGACCCGAACGACCCCGAGGTGATCGCGCAGGCGCGGCGCGACGGCGTGCCCGAGGCCTGGCTCGAGGCGGCGAAGGGTTCGCCGGTGTACAAGATGGCGGTCGACTGGAAGGTCGCGCTGCCGCTTCACCCCGAATACCGGACGCTGCCGATGGTCTGGTACGTGCCGCCGCTGTCGCCGATCCAGGCGGCCGCGAACGCAGGTCAGATCGGCGCGTTCGGCCAGCTCCCCGACGTCCGCTCGCTGCGGATCCCGGTGCAGTACCTCGCCAACCTGCTGACGGCGGGCGATGAGGCGCCGGTGGTCGTCGCGCTCGAACGGATGCTGGCGATGCGCGCGTACATGCGCGACCGCCACGTCGAGAAGCGCGACAACCCCGAAGTGCTGAAGCAGGTCGGCCTGTCGGCGCTGCAGGTCGCCGAGATGTACCGCTACATGGCGATCGCCAACTACGAGGACCGGTTCGTGATCCCGACCGCGCATCGCGAGTACGCCGAGAACGCATACGACCTCCGCGGGGGCTGCGGCTTCTCGTTCGGCAACGGCTGCTCGGACGGACAGACCGAAACCAGTCTCTTCGGCGGCAAGAAGAAGCGGACGATTCCGATCAAGGCAGCGGTGTAGGGGGATGACGATGAACCTCACGTTCAAGGCGCTCGGCGCACTCGTCACCTATCCGACGCCGGAACTCGTCGCCGCGTTGCCGGAAATCGCGGCAGCGATCGATGCCGACCGGCGGATAAAGGCGCCCGAGAAGAAGTCGCTGGCCGCGCTGATCGCGGACCTGGCCGCGACCGACCCGATCGCCGCGCAGGAGCGCTACGTCGAGCTGTTCGACCGCGGTCGCCGGACGTCGCTGCACCTGTTCGAGCACGTCCACGGCGACTCGCGCGAGCGCGGGCAGGCGATGGTCGACCTGAAAGAGGTCTACGCCGCCGCCGGCTTCGTGCTGGCCGGCAACGAGCTGCCCGACTTCCTGCCGGCGCTGCTCGAATTCCTGTCGCAGCGCCCGCACGCGGTCGCCGTCGAGATGCTCGGCGACTGCGCGCACATCCTGCGCAAGGTCGGCGAGGCGCTGCAGGACCGCGACAGCGCGTACGCCGCGGTCCTCGCCGCTGCGCTGGCGCTGGTCGGCGAGGCAGGTCTCGCCGCACCATCGCGCGAGCGGCCCGCCGTCGAAGAGAAGTCGATCGACGACGAGTGGCGCGAGGAGCCGGTGTTCTTCGGCCCGCCCGGCGGAAAGGGCTGCGGCACGTCGCCGCCGGCCTCCGCCGTTATCCAGTTCATGCCGCGCCAGTCCTGAACGATTGCAAGGAGCACGACGATGTCCTATCTCAACGAATTCCTGTTCGGGATCTACCCGTACCTCGCGCTGGCGGTGTTCTTCATCGGCAGCCTCGTCCGCTTCGACCGCGACCAGTACACGTGGAAGAGCGACTCGTCGCAGCTCCTGCACGCGGGCCAGTTGCGCTGGGGGTCGAACCTGTTCCACCTCGGCATCCTCGGCATCTTCTTCGGGCACCTGTTCGGCTTGCTGACCCCACTTGCAGTCTGGCACGCGCTCGGCATCGAGCCGCAGACGAAGCAGTTGCTCGCGGTGATCGCGGGTGGTGTGGCCGGGCTCGCGTGCCTGATCGGGCTGGCGCTGCTGATCCTGCGCCGCATCGGTGAGCCGCGGATCCGCGCGACGACGAAGACGATGGACATGGTCGTGCTGATCCTGCTGCTCGCGCAGCTCCTGCTGGGTCTCTTCAGCATCACGGCGTCGCTGCAGCATCTCGACGGCGGCGAGATGGTGAAGCTGATGCAGTGGGCCCAGCACGTCGTCACCTTCCGCGGCGACGCGGCGGGCTTCGTCGCCGACGTGGCGCCGGTGTTCAAGCTCCACCTCGTGCTCGGGATGACGATCTTCGTCGTGTTCCCGTTCTCGCGGCTGGTCCACGTCTGGAGCGGCTTCGCCGCGGTCGGCTACGTCGTCCGCGCGTGGCAGGTCGTGCGCTCGCGCTGATCCGGCAAGCCCGAAGGAGAACGACGATGAACCTCGCCGTCAACGACGTGACGATTCCCGCCGACGCAATCGCGTGCGAGGCCGCGCTCCTCGCCGACGCGCCCGACCCCGATGCCGCAGCTCGGCGCACGCTGGCGATCCGCGAGCTGCTTCTGCAACGCGCCGGCGAGCTGGGCCTGCTCGAAGGCGGCGCTGCGCGCGGCGCGGTGACGTTCGCCGACCGCGAGGCGGAGGACGAGACGGTCGCGCGGGTGCTGGAGGCAGAGGTGAAGACGCCAGCGCCGTCGACCGACGAGTGCCGCCGCTACTACGACACCCACGCCGGCAAGTTCACCTCGGGCGATCTCGTCGAGGCGCGGCACATCCTGTTCGCGGTGACGCCCGGCGCGCCGGTGATGGCGCTGCGCGACCGCGCCGAACGCGAGCTGGCGACACTCAAAGCCGATCCGGCGCCGTTCGCCGACCGTGCGCGCGAGCTGTCGAACTGCCCGTCGGGCCAGCACGGCGGCAACCTCGGCCAGTTCGGTCGCGGCGAGATGGTGCCGGAGTTCGATCGCGCGCTGTTCGGCAATGCGATCAGCGGCGTGCTGCCGACGCTGGTGGCGACGCGCTACGGTTTCCACATCGTCTCGGTCGAGCGGCGGATCACCGGCCGCGTGCTGCCGTTCGACGAAGTCGCGGCGAGCGTCGCACAGTTCCTCGCCGCGCGGGTCGAGGAGCGTGCGCTGAAACAGTACGTGGAGGTACTCGCCGGCCGAGCGCAGCTCACCGGCGTCGACCTCGAAGCGGCGGCGACGCCGCTCGTCCAGTAGCGGCGGCGTCGGATACACTTGCGGGAACCGATTCCCGCCACCGGACTTCCCCATGAGCGACGCACTGTCCTGGCTCGTCACGGCTCGCCCCGAGGCGATGACGGCGTATTTCAAGTTCCTGAAGGACGCCGGCTCGCGGCTCGACCCGAAGACGCGCAACCTGATCTCGGTGATCACCAAGGTCCACGCGCAGACCGAGAACGGGCTGCGGCAGTACCTCAAGCGGGCGCTGCGCGAGGGCGCGAGCGCGGAAGAAGTGGTCGATGCGCTACTGATGGCGTTCCCGGCGCTCGGTTTGGCGAAGATCATCTGGGCGATCGACGTGATCCTGAAGATGGAGCTGCCCGAGTTCCAACAGGTCGCCGCCGCGGCGGCACCGGTCGCGCCGCCGGCCTGGCACGACGTCGTCGCCGTCGCGGAACTGGCCGACGGCAAGACGCTGCGTACCGACTGCGACGGTCGCGGCCTATTCGTGTACCGGAACGGCGATACGCTCAAGGTCTACGACAGCCTCTGCCCGCACGAGTCGACGAACATTCCGCACCTCGCGCTGAAGGGCCGCAAGCTGACCTGCCCGAAGCACGAGTGGGCGTTCGACATCGCGACCGGCCGCTGCACGGCCAAGGGCGACCGGCCGCTGACCGAATTGCCGCACAAGCTCGCGAAAGGGCGCGTGCTCGCCCGCTGGTAGCGACATCTCGTCGCACCTGCCACCGGCCGTTGAGGCACGTCAACGCGCGCGGGCGCGTGCCGTGGGACAGTGAGCGCCTGACGTCCGGCAAGCTTGGAGCGCGGTCGCGTTTCCTGCACCGGCGGATTCCTGTCGCGGGAGCGTGCGCACCATGAAGAACATCGTGATCCTCGGCGCCGGCACCGGCGGCGCGCTGACGGCCAACCTGCTCGCCCACCGGCTCGACCTCAGGGAATGGGCGATCACCGTCATCGACCGCGCGCCGAAGCACGTCTATCAGCCCGGCCTGCTGTTCATCCCGTTCGGCATGTACGGCTACGAGCACGAGGCCGACGTCGTGCGGCCGATTGCGGCGCCGCTGCCGCGCGCGGCGAAGCTCGTCGCCGCGGACATCAAGCTGATCGACCACGCGAAGCACGAGGTGCAGACGGACGGCGGTACCTACCCGTATGACTTTCTCGTGTCGGCGCTCGGCTGCCGCACGGCGCCCGAGGAAATCGAGGGGATGGCCGCCGAGATGGGGAAGGGTGTGCACACGTTCTACACGCTCGAAGGCGCGCTGGCGATGCGCGGGGCGCTCGACGCGATGACCGAGGGCAACCTCGTCATCGACATCGCCGAGATGCCGATCAAGTGCCCGGTCGCGCCGCTGGAATTCGCGTTCCTCGCCGACTACTACTTCCGGCAGAAAGGGATCCGCGACCGGATCGAGATCTCGCTGGTCACGCCCTATACCGGCGCGTTCACCAAGCCGAACGCCAACCGGATCCTGTCGAAGGTTGCCGACGAGAAGGGTATCAAGGTGGTGCCGAATTTCGCGCTGTCGGCGGTCGACGTTGCGAAAAAGGTGATCCGCACGTTCGACGGCCGGACCGTCGACTACGACTTGCTGTGCGCGATCCCGCCCAACCTCGGGCCGGCGGTGCTCGACGACTCGGAACTGGGTGACGGCGCCGGCTACGCGGTGACCGATCCGCGGACGCTGAAGAGCCGCAAGGCCGAGCGGATCTACCTGCTCGGCGACAACACCAACGTCGCGACGTCGAAGGCGGGGTCGGTCGCGCACT
>JBDTVU010000112.1:0-11224 GCA_040007035.1 Betaproteobacteria bacterium
AAACCAGGCTTATGACTTCCGGAATCCTGTTCGCGCTTGCCATCGGCGCGCTCGTCATCGCCGTCGTCGTCGGACTGCTCCGGCGCCAGCGCACGGCCGGCAGCGGCAGCAAGTCGAGCGACGGCGAGAACACGGTCGCGCAGTGGACCGAGGGCGAGACGACGCGGCTGCTGTCGTCGGCCGAACTGCCCGGGCTCTACCTGCTGCGGCCGCGCTTTCTCACCAAGGCCGAGAGCGTCGTCTACCTGCTGCTCAACGCGGCGTTCCCGCGGCACGAGATCTTCGCTCGCATCCGTCTCGCCGATGTGCTGCAGGTGAAGATCGGGCCGCAGGGGATGGAGCGGCTGCGTGCGTTCCGCAAGATCGCCAACCAGCACGTCGGCTTCGTCATCTGCGACCGCGGCATGACGATCGTCGCGATCGTCGACGCGAAGGAGCCGGACCAGGTGGTCAACCCGCGCGACCAGAAGCTCGAGATCATCAAGCAGCGCTGCCTGCAGGCGGCGCAGGTGAAATACATCTGCGTCTACCCGCCGCAGCTCCCGCGCTACCGCGAGTTGCGCGAGCAGATCCTCGGGCCCGCCGCCGACCTCGTCTGATCTCGTCTGATCGCGCGCACTTCGCGCGCCGCACTTCACGTATGCACGTTCCCTTGCGCGTCGGCCTCCGCGACGGCGACGCGCGCCGTTCGATCGCCGCGCCCGTCCCCGCGGACGCCGTCGACTGACCTCGGAGTTTTCCGGATGCCCGCCTCGTTCAAGCTCACCTATTCGACGATGTTCGACCCGCCGCCGGCGCTGCACGAGCGCTTCGAGGCGGCGCTGGCGGCGATCCGCCCCTACCTCGGCGCCGAGCACGCGATGCTGATCGGCGGCGCCAACGAGCGCGCGCCGCGGCAATTCGACGTGAGGACCCCGATCGACACGCGGATCGTGCTCGGCCGGTTCCAGGCCGGCGACGCGACCCACGCGGCAGCGGCGGTCGCGGCGGCGAAATCGGCGTTCCCGGCGTGGGCGGCAACGCCGTGGCGCGAGCGCGTCGGGCAGCTGCGGCGTGCCGTCGCGCTGATCGAGACGCGCGTCTATTTCCTCGGCGCCGTGCTCGCGCTGGAAGTAGGCAAGAACCGGATGGAGGCGCTGGGCGAAGCGCAGGAGACCGCCGACCTGATCGCGTACTACTGCGACCGGATGGAGGAGAACGACGGCTACCTGAAGCCGATGGCGCAGGACCCGGTCGCCGGCTTCGTCAGCGAGAACCGCAGCGTGCTGAAGCCGCATGGCGTGTGGCTCGTCGTTTCGCCGTTCAACTTCCCGTTCGCGCTGTCCGGCGGCCCGTCCGGCGCGGCGCTCGTCGCCGGCAACACCGTCGTCTTCAAGCCGGCATCCACCACGCCGTGGAGCGGACGGCTGCTGGCCGATGCGTTCCGCGACGCGGGAATCCCGCCCGGCGTCTTCAACTTCGTCACCGGGCCGGGAGGCTCGCTCGGCCAAGCGCTGATCGCGCATCCGGACATCGCCGGCGTCACGTTCACCGGCAGCTTTGAAGTCGGGATGCACCTCCACCGGACGTTCGCGCAGGGCCGCTGGCCGCGGCCGTGCATCGCCGAGATGGGCGGCAAGAACGCCGCGATCGTCAGCCGGCACGGCCGCCTCGACGACGCGGCGCTCGGCGTGATGCGGTCGGCGTTCGGCCTTTCCGGCCAGAAATGCTCGGCGTGCTCGCGCGTCTACGTCGAGCACACGGTGTTCGCCGATTTCGTCGCGGCGCTGCACGCGGCGACCGCAAAGCTCGCCGTCGGCGACCCGACAGAGCGGGCGAACTGGATGGGGCCGGTGATCGACGCCGCGGCGGTTGCCCGCTACGAGGACGCGGCGGCGCAGGTGGCAGCCCTCGGCGAGCGGGGGGCGATCGTCCATGGCGGCGAGCGGCAGGACCGCGGCGACCTCGCCCACGGCCACTACTGCGCGCCGACGATCGCCCGCGCGCCGCTCGACCATCCGCTGTGGCAGACCGAGCTGTTCGCACCGTTCCTGCTGGTCGCGCCCGTCGACGACGTCGACCAGGCATTCGCGCTGGCGAACTCCGCCGATTTCGGGCTGACCGCCGGCTTCTACGGCTCCGAAGCCGAGACCGAGCGCTTCTTCGGTAGCGCCGAAGCGGGGGTCTGCTACGCGAACCGGCCACAGGGGGCGACGACCGGCGCGTGGCCGGGCTTCCAGCCCTTCGGCGGCTGGAAGGGATCCGGCTCGACGGGAAAGGCGGGCGGATCGCTGTATTACCTGCCGCAGTACCTCCGCGAGCAGTCGCAGACGCGGGTGCGGCGCGCCTGAGACGCGGCGCCGGGCCCGGGCCGGAGGACGGCCGGACGACAAACCGCTTGGAATGGAGGAGGGCATCGGCGAAAATAGCCCTCTTCCCCGCCCCACCTGACGGCTCCCCCGTGCGCAAACCTATCCGCAAGACGCCCGCTCTCCTGCTCGCGCTGATCTCCCCGTACGTCGCGGCCCAGCAACCGCCGGCAACCCCGCCGCCGCAGTCCGTCGATCTTCGCTATGTCGGGGCAAGCACGCGCATCGGCGTCGGCTACGATTCCGACAACCACTTGCGCGGCGACGCGTACTGGGTGTTCCGCGAAGACGCGAGGAGCGCGTGGATCGGCGAGCTATGGGCAGCCAGCAGTTCCGCCGGCGGTGCGCAGATCTCGTACAACTGGCAGCCCGCGGACGCCGGGGCAGATGCGGGGGTGCGCAAGTTCTTCCTCGCCGCCGACCAGAACCAGTGGCGCGACCGCAAGGTCACGCTCGGCGGCGGGTACGAAAATTCGAAATGGTTCGCCACCGGCTACGCGTCGGCGGCGATCACCGGGGGCCGGCAGATGCAGAGCGCGACGTCGGTGTCCACGCAGACGGTCACCGGCAGCGACAACGGCCGCGCGTACGAGCAGGACATCGTGACCACCACGATGACGAATCAGTACGAGCGGGCATACGACTACGGCGTCGGCGCGCGCGCGGGCCACTTCTACGAGCGGGGCCTGCTGCGCCTGGAAGTCGGCGGCGATTACGAGTGGGGCAAGAGCTCGGCGTCGCAAGCGACGGTGTCGCTGGGCGTGGAGAAATTCTTCGCCGGCTCGCCGGTGAGCGTGGCCGTCGTCGGTGAGGCGTACTGGAAGCGCGGCGACTACGAATCGAGAAGCTCCGACCAGCGGATCACGGCGATGGTGCGCTACGAGTTCGGCGGTCCGGCATGGCGTCCGGCGCGCGACTACCGGATGGTGCAGGTCGACGCCCCGCGGGCGCCCGCGCCCGTCGCCGCGCCCGCGCCGGTGGTAGTGACGGCCGCGACAGCGGCGCCTGCGCAGCCGCGCGTCGAAAAACGGTTGGTCAAGACGACGGCGACGATGTCCGCCGACGCCTTCTTCGATTTCGACAAGGCGGTGCTGCGCCCCGACGCGAAGATCGCCCTCGACGGCGCGGTCGCGCGGCTGAAGGATCCGGGCTTCGAGGGCAACCTGCGCCTCACCGGGCACACCTGCGACATCGGGACCGACGCGTACAACCTCAAGCTGTCGCAACGGCGTGCCGACGCCGTGCGCTCGTATCTCGCCGCCGCCGGCATTCCGGCCGACCGGATGCTGTCAGAGGGCCTCGGCAAGGCGAACCCGCGCCATCCGAACGACGCTGCCGGCCGGCCGAAGAACCGTCGCGTCGACCTCGAGTTCGTCACCTACGAGACGCGCGAGGAAACGGTGACGCTGCCGCCGCTGGCCGCCGCCGCACCTGCCACCGCCGCAACCCCGGCAAAGCCTGCCGCGCCTGCCGCGCCGCAGATCGAATGGCGGCGCGAGGAGATCACCACCGAACCGGAGTGGCTGCGCCGCGCGCTGTACAACCCGGCGCATCACAAGCAGTCGGTCGACGTCTATACGACGCAGCAGATGACCTCGACCGCCGTCGCCGGGGAGAAGCGCTATGCGAATCGCGCGCCGGTCGCGGTCGCTGACGCGTATACCGTGAACGGCGACGGCAGCGCGACGCTGCTCGACGTCCTCGTCAACGACAACGACCCGGACGGCGACGCGCTGAAGATCGTCTCGGTCACCGCGCCGGCGCACGGCACGGCGACGATCAGCGGCGGCAAGGTGAGCTACGTTTCGGCGCCCGGCTACGGCGGCACCGACACGTTCAGCTACACGATAGCGGACCCGAAAGGGCTGACATCGACCGCCGCGGTGACGATCACCGTGGTGCAGACCAACCACCCGCCTGTCGCGAACAACGACTTCGCCATCGCCCACTACAACCAGCCGGTGACGATCGACGTGCTCGCCAACGACACCGATCCGGACGGCGATGCGCTGACGGTGATCTCGTTCACCCAGCCGTTCAACGGCACCGTCAAGCGCGGCCCGGGCAACACGCTCGTCTACCTGTCGAAGCCGGATTACATCGGGTACGACTACTTCGACTACGTGGCGAGCGACGGCAAGGGCGGCACGTCGAAGGCGAGCGTCACCGTCTTTGCGGATCCCTGACCGGCTGAACGCCCGGTGCCGGTTGCCGGGCGTTGCCGTCGCCGGCTTTTGTTGCGGGCGGGGCGTCGCCCGCCCGCGGCCGCTTCAGCTCCAGCCGCCGGACAGCACACGCAGATAGGCGTCGCGATCGACGTTGCCGCCGGTCAGGATGACGGCGGCGCGGGCACCGGCGGCGCGGCCCTCTTTCAGCAGCGCGGCGAGCGGAGCCGCGCCGGCGCCCTCGGCGACCTGGTGGGTGTCGCTGAAGTACGCGCGCATCGCGTCCTCGACCTCGGCGTCGGTCACCTCGACGATGCGCGCGGCCCCGCGGACGATCACGTCGAGGGCGGCCGGCACCGGCACGCGAACGGCCATCCCGTCGGCGACGGTGATCGCGCTCTTCGTCTCGATCGGGCGCTTCGCCGCAAACGACTGCGCGTACGCGTTGGCGTTTGTCGACACGACGCCGACGATCTGCGTCGTCAGCCCCAGCGCGTCGCGGGCCGAGATCAGCCCGCAGATGCCGGAGCCGCAGCCGATCGGCACGTAGACGGTGTCGAGGTCGCGCACCGCACGGAAAAGCTCCAGCGCGTACGTCCCCACGCCGGCGACCAGCTCGCGGTCGAACGGGCCGACGAAGCGCAGCCGGTTTTCGACGGCGAGCACCGCCGCGTGCTCGCGCGCCTCGTCGAAATCGCGGCCGTATTCGATCAGGGTCGCGCCGAACGCGCGCATCGCCGCATTCTTGTCGGCCGAGTTGTCGAGCGGAACGACGATCGTGCAGCGGACGCGATGGCGGCGCGCGGCGTAGGCGAGGCTCTGGCCGTGGTTGCCGCGCGTCGCGCTGATGATCCCGGGGAGCCGCGGCTCGCGCGCCGCGAGCCCGGCCAGCAGGTTGAGCCCGCCGCGGACCTTGAACGCGCCGGTCGGCGTGTGGTTCTCGTGCTTGACCCAGACGTCGCGGCCGGCGCGGTGCGACAGCAGCGGCCAGTCGTACTGCGGAGTCGGCGCCATCGCCGCGTAGACGTTGCGCGCGGCGGCCTCGAGTTCGTCGATGGGAATCATGGGTGACCGTGCCGCGGCGCCGGTGTCCGCGTCGAAGCGTCACGACGGCGGACGGCGCGGCGCGGAATTTTGTATGATGGCCGAAGAAACGGGGCGTCGGCCCGGCTCCGCCGTGGCGCGACGCTGTCCGCCCCGTCCGCGGGCGGGCAGCCGCGACCCGAAGTCCCGATCGAGGAGGAAGTCCGATGACCGTCCGCAGCACGCCACCGTTCCGCGCCGACCACGTCGGCAGCTTCCTGCGTCCGCCCGAGCTGCTGGACGCGCGCGAGCGTTTCCGCAAGGGCGAGATCGGCCCCGCAGCGCTGCGCGCGGTCGAGGACGCCGCGATCCGCGACATCGTCCGCTTCCAGGAGGACGTCGGCCTGTCCGGCGTCACCGACGGCGAGTTCCGGCGCACCTATTTCCACATCGACTTCCTCGAGCAGCTCGACGGCGTCGAGACCAAGGGCGGCATCGCGGTGAGCTTCCATACCGCGCAGGGCAACGTCGAGTTCGCGCCGCCGGTGATGAAGGTCAGCGGGCCCGTTCGCCACGCGAAACCGATCCAGCTCGCCGACTTCGAGTTCCTGCGGTCCGTCACCAAGCGCACGCCCAAGGTGACGATCCCGTCGCCGACGATGCTGCACTTCCGCGGCGGGCGCGACGCGATCAGCCGCGACGCGTATCCGGACCTCGAGGCGTTCTACGCCGACGTCGCGTCCGCGTACCGTGCGGAGATCGCCGAGCTCGGCGCCGCCGGCTGCCGCTACCTGCAGCTCGACGACACCAACCTCGCCTACCTGTGCGACGCGAAGATGCGCGAGGGCGCGCGGGCCCGCGGCGACGACCCTGACGAGCTGCCGCGCCGCTACGCGCGGCTGATCAACGCGGCGATCGCCGACCGGCCCGCCGACATGACCGTCTGCATCCACCTGTGCCGCGGCAACTTCAAAAGCGCGTGGGTGGCCGAAGGCGGCTACGAGCCGGTGGCCGAGGTGCTGTTCAACGAGCTCGGCGTCGACGGCTACTTCCTCGAGTACGACGACGCCCGATCGGGCGATTTCGCGCCGCTGCGTCACGTGCCGAAGGGAAAGACCGTCGTGCTGGGCCTCGTCACGACAAAGCTCGACACGCTGGAGTCGAAGGACTACCTCAAGCGCAAGATCGACGAGGCGGCGAAGATCGTGCCACTGGAGCAGCTCTGCCTGTCGCCGCAATGCGGGTTCTCCAGCACCGTCCACGGCAACGCCATCGCCAACGACGCGCAGCGGGCGAAGCTCGCGCTCGTCGTCGAGACGGCGCGCGAGGTCTGGGGCACGACCTGAGCCGACGTTTGCTGTCCGCGGGAGGCACGCGCGCGCGGCCTGCGGCTCAGTCAAAGGGAAGTCCGACATAGTTCTCGGCCAGCGACGTGGCGGCGGCGCGTGAGGCGACCGTGTAGGCGAGCTGCGAGTGCTGGAGCCGCTGCTGGAACCCGTCGTCGCCGGGAAAGCGGTGGAGCATCGACGTCATCCACCACGAGAAGTGCTCGGCCCGCCAGACCCGCTTGAGGCAGGTCGTCGAGTAGTCGGCGAGGAGGTCATCGCGGCCGGCCTTGAAGAAACGGGCAAGCGCGCGCGCCAGCACGTGGACATCGGCAACGGCGAGGTTCATCCCCTTCGCGCCCGTCGGCGGCACGATGTGCGCGGAGTCGCCGGCGATGAACAGCCGGCCGTGCTGCATCTTCTCGCAGACGAAGCTCCTCATCGGCGTGATGCCCTTCTCGAGCACCGGTCCCTCCTTCAGCCGCCAGCCGTCGCCGGTCTCGAGCCGGGTGTGGAGCTCCTGCCAGATCCGGTCGTCGGACCAGTTCGCGAGGTGGTCGTCGGGCGCGACCTGCACGTAGAGGCGCGTGATCTCCGGAGAGCGCATCGAGAACAGCGCGAAGCCGCGGTCGTGGTAAGCGTAGATCAGTTCATCGTGCGACGGCGCCGCACGGGCGAGGATGCCAAGCCACGCGAACGGATAGCTGCGCTCGAACACGGCCTGCGCGTGTCCCGGGATCGCCGGCCGGCAGATGCCGTGAAAGCCGTCGCAGCCGGCGAGGACATCGCAGCGCAGTTCGTGCGCGGTGCCGTCCTTGCGGTAACGGATCGCCGGCGCGCTCGATTCGATGTCGGTGACGGCTACATCCTCGGCCTCGAACACGATCGTGCCGGCGGCGCCGAGGCGCGCGGCAATCAGATCCTTGACGACCTCCTGCTGGCCGTAGACGGTGATCGCGCGGCCGCCCGTCAGCGACGGGAAGTCGATCCGGTGGCCGCGCCCGCCGAAGCGCAGCTCGATGCCGCGATGCACGAGGCCCTCGCGCGCCATCCGCTCGCCCACGCCAGCCTGCATCAGGAGGTCGACCGACGCCTGCTCGAGCACGCCTGCGCGCACGCGGTGCTCGACGTAGTCACGGCTGCGGGTCTCGACGATGACCGACTCGATGCCTTCAAGGTGGAGAAGGTGGGCGAGCAGCAGGCCCGCCGGCCCGGCGCCGACGATCCCCACCTGGGTCCGCTGCGACATGACGCTTCCTCCCGTTATGCGTGCGACGGCCCGACGCCGATCGGCGGCGGGGCCGGGTTGACGATGCGCCGGAACAGCGCGTGCGATTCGCGCGTGGCGGTGACACCCACCAGCGGATCGTCGTTCGACGCGAACGCCGCGTCGATCGCCTGCCAGTCGTCGGCCGTCAGCGCGGCCTCGGCGAGCGGCAGCGCGACGTCCTCTTCCTTGCGCATGTGCGTCCAGTGGAAATCGGTGTACGTTGCGACCTCGCGGTCGAACGCGGTGAATGCCGCCGCGCCGTCGCGCCGGTAGCGGTCGAGCGCCGCCGCGAGGTTGGCGATCAGCACGCGCCCCTGCACGTGCTCGGCCTCGAGCTCGGCAATGATGCCCTCCGCTTCGGCGCACTGCTCGCGAAGCCGCGCATAGACGTACGCGTCCTCCTTCGGGTGGTGGAGCTTCTCCGGGAACGCCTCGATGTAGCGATGGATCGCATCGAACAGCGCGAAGTCCGGGTCCAGCCGACGGGCGCGGATCTCCCGAGTCAGGTAAAGCAGGCCGTGCAGCACGGCCACGAACGAGCGGTGCTCTTCCCTGATGATCGCGACAGCGGTCTGCATGGGGGTCGAAACCCGGCGCGGTCTGCTAGACCCGCTCGATCACGATGGCGATGCCCTGGCCGACGCCGATGCACATCGTGCAGAGCGCGTAGCGGCCGCCGCTGCGGTGAAGCTGATACAGCGCGGTCGTGACCAGCCGGGCGCCGCTGGCGCCGAGCGGATGGCCGAGCGCGATCGCGCCGCCGTTCGGGTTGACGCGCGGGTCGTCGTCGGCGAGGCCGTGGTCGCGGGTGACGGCGAGCGCCTGCGCGGCGAACGCCTCGTTCAACTCGATGACGTCGATGTCGGCGAGCGTCAGCTTAGCCAGCGCCAGCACCTTGCGCATCGCCGGCGCCGGTGCGAAGCCCATGATCCGCGGCGCGACGCCGGCGACCGCCGCCGCGACGACGCGCGCCCGCGGCGTGAGGCCGTGGCGGCGCGCCGCGTCCGCCGAGGCGATGAGCGTCGCGCAGGCGCCGTCGTTGACGCCGGACGCATTGCCCGCGGTGACCGTGCCGTCGGGACGGACGATTCCGCCGAGCTTGCCGAGCGCCTCGAGCGTCGTCTCGCGCGGATGCTCGTCGCGGGCGACGACGACCGGGTCGCCCTTCTTCGACGGCAGCGTCACCGCAACGATTTCCTCATTGAGCCGGCCGGCGGCGATCGCCGCCGCCGCGCGCTGCTGGCTGCGCAGCGCGAACGCATCCTGGTCGGCGCGGGCGATGCCGAACTCCTTGGCGACGTTCTCGGCGGTCTCCGGCATCGAGTCGATCCCGTACTTCGCCTTCATCTTCGGATTGACGAAGCGCCAGCCGATCGTCGTGTCCTCGATCTTCGCGACGCGCGCGAACGCGCTGTCGGCCTTCGCCAGCGCGAACGGCGCGCGGGTCATGCTCTCGACGCCGCCGGCGACCATCAGCGTCGTCTCGCCGCACTTGATCGCGCGCGCGGCGATCGCGATCGCGTCCATGCTGGAGCCGCACAGCCGGTTGACGGTGGTGCCGGGAACCTCGACCGGTAGCCCGGCGAGCAGCAGCGCCATCCGGCCGACGTTGCGGTTGTCCTCGCCGGCCTGGTTGGCGCAGCCGTAGACGACGTCGTCGACGGCGCTCCAGTCGACGCCCTCGTTACGCGCGATAAGCGCGGCGAGCGGGATCGCGGCGAGGTCGTCGGTGCGGACCGTCGAAAGCGCACCGCCGTAGCGGCCGATCGGCGTGCGGATCGCGTCGCAGATGAAGGCTTCGGTCATGACGTCTCCGGAACGGGTCAAGCGAAAGTGGCCGCGCGGCGCAGTGGGACGCAGGTCAGCCGCTGCAGTTCGTCGAACGACAGGCCATCGACGATCTCGACGACGGCGAGCCCGGCGGGCGTGACGTCGAGGACCGCGAGGTCGGTGAAGATCCGGTCGACGCATTCGAGCCCCGTCACCGGATACGTGCAGCGGGGGACGATCTTGCTTTCGCCCGACTTGGTCAGGTGGTCCATCATCACATAGACGTGGCGGGCGCCGATCGCGAGATCCATCGCGCCGCCGACGGCGGGGATCGCGCCGGGCTCGCCGGTGTGCCAGTTGGCGAGGTCGCCGGCAACCGACACCTGGTAGGCGCCGAGCACGCAGAAGTCGAGATGGCCGCCGCGCATCATCGCGAACGAGTCGGCGTGGTGAAAGTAGCAGCCGCCGGTGACCAGCGTCACCGGCTGCTTGCCGGCGTTGATGAGATCCGCGTCCTCGCCGCCGGGCGCCGGCGCGGGTCCCATCCCGAGCACGCCGTTCTCGCTGTGCAGGATGACCTCGCGGCCCGCGGGCAGGTGGTTGGCAACCATCGTCGGCAGTCCGATGCCGAGGTTGACGTACGCACCCTCGGGGATGTCGCGGGCGACGCGGGCCGCCATCTGGTCGCGGGTGTAGCGGGGCCTCGGCGCCTCGACGGTGCCGCGGGATTGCGTGCGGTCCGGCGCTGCGCCGTTCATGCCGCGGCCTGCGGGAGCATCGACGTGGCGGCGCGGTCGATGGCGACGACGCGGCGGACGAAGATGCCCGGCGTCACGATCGCCTCGGGATCGAGCGCGCCCAGCGGCACGATCCGGCGCACCTCGACGATCGTGCATTTCGCCGCCATCGCCATGATCGGGCCGAAGTTGCGCGCCCCCTTCCGATAGACGAGATTGCCCCAGCGGTCCGCCTGCTCGGCCCTGATCAGCGCGAAGTCGGCGTGGATCGGATATTCGAGCACGTGATGGCGGCCGTCGATGACGCGGGATTCCTTGCCCTCGGCGAGCAGCGTGCCGTAGCCGGTCGGTGTGAAGAATGCACCGATGCCGGCGCCGGCGGCGCGGATCCGCTCGGCCAGGTTTCCCTGCGGCACCAGCTCCAGCTCGATCTTGCCGGCGCGGTACAGCGCGTCGAAGTGCTGCGAGTCGACCTGCCGCGGGAACGAGCAGACGATTTTCTTCACCCGTCCCGCCCGGAGCAGGGCGGCGATGCCGCGGTCGCCGTTGCCGGCGTTGTTGTTGACGATGGTGAGGTCGCGCGCGC
>JBDTVU010000113.1:0-11026 GCA_040007035.1 Betaproteobacteria bacterium
CCCAGACACCCCAGCACCCACACTTATCGGTTGTGTTTTGTTAAAGAACAGGCCGCCCCGCAATCGGTTGCCCGGGCAACTCCGGGCGAAGGGATGGGGAAACGGCGAAGGAAGATAATTATAATGGCCGCAGCGAGGCAATGCAAGCCTGCGGTACCGGCCGGCGACTGGGTGGCGGGCTCTGCCGACCGTCGAATTTCCACGCCGAAACGTCGAAACGCCAGGGCCGCAGAACGACCCGCGCTCCGACGCAACACCCACGAAACAACCTCCCCGCTCCGACCCTCCGCATGGCCTCGTTTCCGACACTTCAGGCCGCACTCGATGCGCGCGCGGCGAGTTCCCACGGCGTGACGTTCGTCAACGGCGAGAACGACGAGCGCCACATCGAGTACGGCGAGCTGCGTCGGCGCGCGCTCGCCGTGCTGTTCCATCTGCAGCGGGCCGGCGCCGCGCCGGGCAGCGAGTTGATCCTGCTGACGGAGCGCAACGAGCAGTTCGTCGACACGTTCTGGGCCGGCGTCATGGGATGCATCGCGGTCGCGCCGATCGCGCCCGGCAACGCCGACGAGCACCGGCTGAAGTTCTTCCGCGTCCTGACACGTCTCGCGCGCCCGCATCTTGCCGTCGAGCGCGCGGCGTGGCAGCGCCTCGCGGCCTTCGCCGCCGCGAACGGGCTCGAGCGCGAGTGGGCGCGCCTCGATCGCCACACCGTCTTCCTCGACGAGATCGCCGCCGAAACGGAGGGACGCCGGCATCCGGCAAGCGCGGGCGACGTCGCGCTGGTCCAGTTCTCGTCCGGCTCGACGAGCGAGCCGAAAGGCGTGGTGCTCACCCACGGAAACCTCGTCGCCAACATCGACGCGATCATCGATGGCATCGACGCGAAACCGGAGGACCGCAGCCTGTCGTGGATGCCGCTGACGCACGACATGGGGCTCATCGGCTTCCACCTGACACCGCTCGTCGCCGACGTCGACCACGCACTGATGCCGACGGCGCTGTTCGTCCGCCGCCCGCTGCTGTGGCTCGCGAAGGCGACGCAGCATCGCGCCAGCGTGCTGGCGTCCCCGAACTTCGGCTACAAGCACTACCTGAAATCGTTCGATCCGGCGAAGGCAGCGGGCCTCGACCTGTCGTCGGTGCGCGTCGTGTTCAACGGCGCGGAGCCGATCTCGGCGGAACTCTGCGCCGAATTCCTGGCCGCGCTCGCGCCGTATGGATTGCGCGGCGACGTGATGTTCCCGGTATACGGCCTCGCCGAAGCGAGCCTCGCGGTGACATTCCCGCCACCGGGCCGCCCGCTGGCGGCAGTTGCACTCGACCGCGGACGGCTCGGCCTCGGTGACGTCGCGCGCACCGTCGACGCTGCCGTCCCGGGGGCAGTGACGTTCGTCCGGGTCGGAACGCCGGTGCGCGGCTGCGCGCTGCGCGTCGCCGGCGCCGACGGCGCCACGCTGCCCGATGGCACCGTCGGCCGCATCCTGATCCGCGGCGACAACGTCACGCAAGGCTACTATGACGACCCCGCGACGACCGCGGACTGGATGACGGCCGACGGCTGGCTCGACACCGGCGACCTCGGCGTCATCGTCGACGGCGAGCTCGCGGTCACGGGTCGGATCAAGGAGATCCTGTTCGTCGCCGGCCAGAATTACTACCCGCACGACGTCGAGGCGATCCTCGACCGCCATGCCGGCATCGAGCTGGGCCGCGCCGCGGTCGCCGGCGTGCGCCCGCAGCACGCGGCAACCGATGACGTTCTGGTGTTCGTCGTCGCCAAGGGAGCGCCGGATGCCTTCGTGCCGGTCGCGCGCACCGTTCGGCGCGTCGTCAACGAGCAGATGGGGGTGGCGGTCGCTGCCGTAGTGCCGGTCCCACGGCTGCCGAAGACGACGAGCGGGAAGATCCAGCGCTATGCGCTCGCCCGCGACTGGGAGAACGGCGTGTACGCGGACGTGGTCCTGCGGCTCGCCACACTGGAAGCCGCCGCCGCGCCCACCGCCGCGGGCGCCACCGGCGAACTGGAGCAGATGCTGCTCGAAATGTGCAAGAGCGCGCTGCCCGGCAAGTCGATCGGCGTCGACGACAACCTGTTCGAGCTGGGATCGAGCTCGCTGACGCTGGCGCAGATCTACGAGCGGATCGAGGCCGCCTACCCCGGCCGGCTCGAGGTCACCGACTTCTTCGAGTATCCGACGGTGCGGACGATGGCGGGATTCCTTTCCCAGCGCCTCGCCGACGGCGGCTGAGCGCGCGACCGCCTCACGCGTACAGCGGCTTCGGGTACTTCCACTTGCGGTGGATCCACAGCCAGTCGGCAGGGCACTCCCGGATTTCGGCCTCCAGCGCGCGGGCGTAGCGCTCGATGACCAGCGCGCCGATGTCGCGCTCGGCGCTCCGCTCGTACGGCGGCAGCGCGAGCACCTCGAGGCGCGCCGCGTAACGACCGCGCGCCTCCCGCCTCATCGTCACGAACAGCACCGGCGCCTTCAGGATCCTGGCGATCTTGTCGGCGCCGACGTAAAACGCCGTGTCCTGATTGAGGAACCACGTCCAGTGCTTTTCCTCCTCCCGCAGCGGCGTCTGGTCGGCAACGAGTGCGTAGACGCGTGCCTGACCCTTCCGCTTCGCGATCTCGAACATGACGCTCCGGTGAGGGATCGGGTTGCCGCCGAAGCGCGCGCGTCCGTCGCGCATGAAGCGGTCGAAGAAGGCGACGTGCTGCGGCTTGTAGACGGCGTCGATCGGCACTCCGAGCTGGACGCTGGCCGACAGCAGCAGCCACTCCCAGTTGCAGAAATGCGCGGCGAGCAGCACCACCGATTGCCCGCGGTCGGTCCAGTCGGTCAGGACCTCGGGATTCTCGAGGCGCACCCGGCTCCGCATTTCGTCTGCGCTCGCGGCATAACCATGGAAGGTCTCGGCGAGCAGGTCGCCAAGGTTGCGGTACGATTGCCGCAGGATCGTCATGCGCTCGGCCTCGCTCCGCTCGGGAAACGCGTTGCGCAGGTTCGTCGCCGCGATGCCGATCCGCCACCGCAGCACGTGGTACGCGACGAAACTGGCGCCGCGGCCGATGGCATAGAGCACCGGCAGCTGCACGCGGGTCAGCAGATTGAGCAGGAATTGCACGGCGTCGCTGCGAAGTCCGGCATCGGTGCCGGCAGACGATGGAAACGGGCGTGAGCGTAGACGACTTCCCCATTGCGGGCAATCCGGCCGGCGCATCGACGGAACCGGTCGCCCTGTCGCCGGTCGCCGCCGGAATCGCGCTGTGGTGGTGCGAGCTCACGCGCTCCGACGCCGAGATGACGCGCCTCGCCGAATGGCTGTCTCCGTCCGAGCATGCGCGTGCCGCGCGCTTCGGGACGGCAGCGCTGCGGCGGCGCTGGACGGCCGGCCGCGGTACGCTGCGGCTTCTCCTCGCGCGCACGATCGGCGTCGCCCCGGACGCCGTCGCGCTGGCCCGCGGCGTGCGCGGCCGACCGCAGCTCGCCGACGCGTCCCTCGGCGTCGACTTCAATGTATCCAACACGCTCTCCGTCGCGCTGGTCGCCATCGCGCGCGGACTGCCGGCGCCGACCCGCATCGGAGTCGACATCGAGCACGAGGACCGCGCTGTCGGCACCGACCGTCTGGCGACGAAGTTCCTCACGCCGCGCGAGCACGCGACGCTCGATCCGCTCGCCGCGGAGGCGCGGCGGCAACGCTTTCTGCGCCACTGGACGTGCAAGGAGGCGATGAGCAAGGCCACCGGCGAGGGCCTCGCCGCGCCGTTCGGGCGCCTCGACATCGACGTCGACGCCGGGCCATGCGTCGTTGCCGGCCCGCCGCCGTACGATCCGCAGGCGTGGACGCTCCACGCAGTGGACGTGCCAGAAGGCTTCCTCGCCACCATTGCCGTGTGGCACGGTGGTCCCGCGCTTCCGCCGACGGACGCGGCGGCGAATTCCGTGTAGCCTTCGCTCGGACGCACCGTCGTTGCCGCCGCCGGCCGAAGGAAACGCCATGAGAACGCTGCTGTGCCTTACCCTGATCCTGCTCCTCACCGGCTGCGTGCCGGTCGGCATTCGCGGTTCGTCGCTCTACACTTCGGTGCCGGCGATCGCGACGACCGCCTGACCTTCGCCCGGGCGCCGCAATCGGGCTGCCGCTGCGCGCCGCCGTCCCGTCGCCGTCACGATGCCTGAATCCGCCCCCGACCTCGCGCTGCGGTCGAAGCTCCCGGCAACCGGCACGACGATCTTTACCGTCATGTCGGCGCTCGCGCAGAAGCACGGCGCGGTGAATTTGGGACAGGGGTTTCCGGATTATCCGATCGATCCGGCGCTGATCGACCTGGTGGCCGCGGCAATGCGTGCCGGCCACAACCAGTACCCGCTGATGCCGGGTGTGTTGGCCTTGCGGGAGGCGATCGCGGCAATGGTCGATCGCCTCTACGGCCGCGCCTACGATCCGGACGCGGAGATCACCGTCACCACCGGCGCGACACAGGGAATCTTCACCACGATCCAGGCGCTCGCGCATCCGGGCGACGAAGTCATCGTGTTCGAGCCGGCGTACGATAGCTACATCCCCGCCGTGCGTCTGGCCGGCGCCACGCCGGTCGCGATTCCGCTGACGGTGCCGGACTACCGGATCGACTGGGCCGCCGTACGTCTTGCGATCACGCCACGCACGCGGATGATCCTCGTCAATACGCCGAATAATCCGGGCACCAGCGTCCTCGACGCGGCCGACGTCGCCGAGCTCGCGGCGGTCACCCGTGGCACCGGCATCGTCGTGTTGAGCGACGAGGTGTACGAGCACATGGTCCACGACGGGGCGCGGCACGAGAGTCTCGCCCGAAGCGCGGAGCTCGCCGCGCGCAGCGTCGTCATCGGATCGTTCGGCAAGACATTCCACGCGACCGGCTGGAAGGTCGGCTACACGCTCGCGCCGCGCGACATCACGGCGGAAATCCGGCGGGTCCACCAGTTCACGGTGTTCACGGTCAACAGCCCGATCCAGCACGCGTTCGCCGAATTTCTCCGCGAGCCTGCGCGCTACGAAACGCTACCCGGATTCTTTACCGCCAAGCGCGATCTGCTGTGCGCCGCGCTTGCTGCGACGCCACTGGAGCTACTTCCCTGCGCCGGCAGCTATTTCCAGCTCGCGCGATACCACCGCGTCAGCGCAGAGCCGGCAGCCGAGTTCGCGCTGCGGCTCGTCCGCGAGTACGGCGTGGCGACGATCCCGCTGTCGGCGTTCTACCAGGACGGCACCGACCATCGCGTGATCCGGCTCTGCTTCGCCAAGCGCGACGAGACGCTTCACACCGCCGCGGATCGGTTGCAGCGCCTCGGCCGCTGACCCCGGCCGGCCTGCTCGCCGAGGGCCGGCGCGGCGGAGCCGGAGCCGCGCGTCCGAATCAGGATGCGCGCGGAGCGCTCGCCGTCAAGCGTCCGGCCGTTGCGGCAACTCCGGACGCGCGGCACCGCGATTGCCGTCCGCCGGATCCGGCCCCAGCAGCGCCGCCAGGAACGCCGGCAGCGTTCCCTGCAACAGGATCCAGGCCAGGACGGTGTGCTCGGCGCAGTTCTGCACCGGCAGCAACCGCGACGGGACGAGCTTGTGCAGCGACTCGGCCGCCGCGGTATCGTCGACGTTCGCGGCGCCGTGCACCAGCACCAGGTCCGGAAACGTCTCCGGCCTCGACGCCAGCACCGAGGCGAGCGCGTCGACGGCCACGCCCGCGTCCCGAAACTTCGCAAAGGTCTTGCCGGCATCCTGCCCGCAGAGGGAAATCCCGCGCTTCAGCCCCAGCACGATCGTCGCGAGAATCGCCGAGATCCCGCCACCGCTGGTCCCGATCGCAACCGTGTTCCGGTAAGCGCGCGGATCGACGTGCTTCGGCAAGTTGGCCAGCAGCTCGAAGAAATTGCCGCCGAGCCCGGGAATCCCCGCTGCAAACGTCATGAGAAAAGATCCGGGACAGATACGAGGTAGCGCGGCTGACCTGCTTCCGCGCGTGGCAGGACGTGCAAACGAAGTGTGTACCGGCGATCTCGGGCTTGCCTTCGAGCTTGCCGTAGTGGCTCCTCGGCATCGGCGGTGACAGTCCTTTCACACGCTTCTTCCCGATTTCGCGCGGCCGGTCGTGGCATTCGAGGCAGTCGTTCTCCTGCCGCTTGACCGTGTAGCCGTCGATCGCGTGCGGGATCGGGGGCGGGGTCTGGCCTTGCGCAAGCGCGGTCGACGCGAGGACGAGGCCAATGAACGGCAGCCGCTTCAATGGAGATCCTCCTCGAGTGTCAATGTACGCCGCAGTGCTTCGGGTTCGCAATCTCCGTCGCCTATCCCCGCATCAAGCGCCTGGTTGCTATTAAAATAGCAGGTCTCCCGGGAACGGCTCGAGCCTTCGGCGTTCGGGTTCAGGCGGGCGCACCCGAGCACTTGCGCTGCGAGGTCCGGCCACCATGTCGCAGTGCGCGATAATGCGAGCTCGATCAGTTTGCCGGCACGGCAGTCAACGGCGGGAGCCCCATTCTTCCTATGAAACGCGACGACCTCAAATCGATCCACCCGATCGTGGCCACCTCCTTGCCTCCGCAATCCATTTCCACGGAGGTGCTGCTGGAAAAGTATGCGAAGGGGAGCGAGTCGAGCATCGACGCGGTGCGGCGCCGGGTGGCGCGCGCACTGGCCGCCGTCGAGGCGCCCGAGCGGCGCGAACGATGGGAGGAAGCGTTCTTCCAGGCGCAATCGAATGGCTTCATCCCCGGCGGCCGAATCAACTCCGCCGCCGGCACCGATCTCAAGGCGACGCTGCTCAATTGCTTCGTCCAACCGGTGGGCGACAGCATTTCCGGCGATGCGAACGGCGTCGGCATCTATGTCGCGCTCAACGAGGCCGCCGAGACGATGCGTCGAGGCGGCGGCGTCGGCTACGACTTCTCGGCCATCCGTCCCCAGGGCGCACACGTCAAAGGCACGAACAGTCGCGCCAGCGGACCGTTGTCGTACATGCGGGTCTTCGACCAGAGTTGCGAGACGGTGGAGTCCGCAGGCTCGCGGCGCGGCGCCCAGATGGGCATCCTCCGTTGCGATCACCCCGACATCGAGGCATTCATCCGCGCCAAGGACGACGGCAGCTTCACCAATTTCAACCTCTCGGTGGCGGTGACCGACGCATTCGTCACGGCGATGCGCGACAACGCCGACTGGGCACTCGTGCACAAGGCGCCGCCGGCGCCCGACCTTCTCGAAGCCGGTGCGCATCAGCGTGATGACGATCTGTGGGTGTACCGCACCGTGCGCGCCCGCGCGCTGTGGGAGCAGATCATGCGGTCGACGTACGACCACGCCGAGCCGGGCGTGGTGTTCATCGACAGGATGAATCGCGACAACAACCTCTCCTACTGCGAAACCATCGAGGCGTGCAATCCCTGCGTTACCGAGGACACGTGGGTAATGACCAGCGACGGCCCACGGCAAGTGGCGGCGCTAGTCGGCAAGGTGTTCAGCGCCATCGTAAACGGCAAGCCCTATGCCTCCGGCCCGGAAGGCTTTTTCAGGACCGCCACCAGACCCGTGCGCCGATTGGCGACTGTGGAGGGGCATGTTCTGCGGTTGACCGAAGATCATCTGGTACGGCGGGTTACGCGGATGACGCCGCATGTGCTGGAACTGGAGTGGACTCCCTCCAGCGCGCTGTCGGCCGGCGACCAGATCGTCATCCACGATCATCGCGACCTCCGCGGATGGGCGGGCCGGTACGGCGCTGCGGAAGGATATCTGATGGGGCTGCTGGTCGGTGACGGCACACTCAAAGACGAAAAAGCGGTGCTCAGCGTGTGGGATCCACAGGCAAGGTTCGAAGCCAATGGCGGCGTTGTGCACTCTGCGGGCATTGCCGGCGTCATGGCCGCGGTCGAACACGCCATTGGGAGCCTTCGCCATCGCAGCGATTTCGCTGGCTGGCAAAGACCCATTGCCGGGCGAAATGAAACGCGGCTCGCCTCGGCCCCCTTGCGTGATCTCGCCCTTGATCTGGGCTTGGCGCCAGGACGGAAATGCATCACTCCGCAGCTCGAAGGTTGTTCTTCCGAATTCACCATCGCCTTTCTGCGCGGGCTGTTCGATGCCGATGGCTCGGTCCAAGGGGGCCAGGAAAAGGGCGTGAGCGTTCGCCTTGCGCAAGCGAATCTCGCCAATCTTGAAGCGGTGCAACGCATGCTGCTGCGGTTGGGAATCGTCTCCACGATTTACCCAAACCGCCGCCGACCGGGATTGCGCTCGATGCCGGACGGCAGGGGGGGGCACAAGCAGTACCCACATCAGGCCCAGCACGAACTGATAATCGCCAGCGCCAACTTGGCGCGCTACGCCGAGGTGATCGGTTTCGCCGACAGCGAGAAGCAGGAGCGTCTGGGGATCGCGCTTGGCAACTATCAACGCGCCCTGAACCGCGAGCGATTCGTCGTCACCGTACAAGCGGTCACGGACGACGGCGTGGCTGATGTGTACGACGTAAGAATTCCCGGGGTTCACGCCTTCGACGCCAACGGTTTGTACGTCCACAACTGCGGCGAGCAACCGCTGCCCGCCTACGGCTGCTGCGACCTGGGCAGCGTCGACCTCACCCGCTTTGTCCAGGCGCCGTTCACGCCCGAGGCGCGCTTCGATTTCCCCGGGTTTGCAGCCACCGTGGCGGTCGCCGTGCGCATGCTCGACAACGTGCTCGACGTGTCGGCGTGGCCGCTGCCGCAGCAGCAAGCGGAGGCGATGAGAAAACGCCGCGTGGGGCTGGGTTTCACCGGCCTCGGGGACGCGCTCATCGAGTTGGGTCTGCGCTACGACAGCGCGGAAGCACGCGCGATGGCCGCCCGCATCGCCGAAGAGATGCGCGATGCCGCCTACCTCGCCTCGGTGGAGACCGCCAAGGAGAAAGGGCCGTTCCCCCTGCTCGACGCCGAGCAATACCTGGCCCCTCCCCGCTTCGCCTCCCGGCTGCCCGAGCCGATCAAGGCCGCGATCCGCGCCCACGGCATCCGCAACAGTCACCTGCTGTCGATCGCGCCCACCGGGACCATCTCGCTCGCCTTCGCCGACAACGCGTCGAACGGCATCGAGCCGGCGTACAGCTGGTTCTACACGCGCAAGAAGCGCATGCCCGACGACACGATGAAGGAGTACCTCGTCGAAGACCACGCCTATCGCGTGTTCAAGCACTTCCATGGCATCGACGACGAGGTCGAGCTGCTGCCGTTCGACGCGGCGCAGGAGCGCCCGGCCGGAACGGTCTGGACCGATGCCGCCGGCAAGCGCTGCGCGATGCTGGGCACCGCGTTCGTCAACGCGCTGCAGATGAGCGCGCAGGATCACATGGCGATGAACGTCGCCGTGCAGCCGTTCATCGACACCGCAATCAGCAAGACGGTGAACGTCCCCGCCGACTATCCGTTCGACGCCTTCAAGGATCTCTACTTCGAGGCGTGGAAGGCGGGCCTCAAGGGCATCGCCACCTATCGCCCGAACAGCGTGCTGGGCTCGGTGCTCGAGGTTGCCTCGCCCGCCGCACCGGTCGCGGGACCGCACGACTTCGACACCGCCGACCCGGATCGGCGCATCCGCCTCGACCGCGCGCTGCAGCCCACGCTGTCGAGCCTGCGCTGGCCCGGTCGCCCGGAGCTCGCCAACGGGAATCCCTGCTGGACGTATGTCGTTCGCCATCCGCTGGGGGATTTCGCGGTGTTCATCGGCCACGTCGACGACGAAGGCTCCTCTCCGTTCGAAGTGTGGATCAACGGCGCGGAGCAGCCGCGGGGCCTGGGCGCGATCGCCAAGACGCTATCGATGGACATGCGCACCGACGATCGCGCGTGGCTCGACATGAAGCTGTCGGCGTTGCAGAAGGCCGGCGGCGACGACGGCTTCGAGATGGCGATGCCGCCGGACGGCCGCAAGGTGAGAGTGCCGAGCCTCGTCTCGGGATTCGCGAAGCTCATCCGCTATCGCTGCAACGAGCTCGGTGCCTTCGCCGGCGAGGGCACCGGCAAGACGCCGGTCGTCGATGCGCTGATGGGACCGAAGGAGCCGAAGACCGGGCCCGACGGCACGCTGAGCTGGACGGTCGATGTGGTCAACCACGGCACCGGCGACGACTTCGTGCTGTTCCTGAAGGAGCTGGTGATGCCCGACGGGCAGCGCCGGCCGTACTCGATGTGGCTGTCGGGCGAGTATCCGCACGTGCTGGACGGACTGTGCAAGGCGCTTTCGCTCGACATGCGGGTCTACGATCCGGCGTGGATCGGGATGAAGCTGCGCAAGCTGCTGAACTACGGCGAGCCCAACGGTTCGTTCATGGCCCGCACGCCGGGTTCGGACAAGGCGCAGATCTATCCGTCGACGATCGCCTACCTCGCGCAACTGATGATCCGCCGCTACGCGATGCTCGGGATCCTGACCGAACTGGGATATCCGATGGAGCACGCCGGCATCCTGGCCGTGCCCGCCACCGAGTTGGCCCAAAGTGGCGAACTGAAAACGCTGCCCGGAAAGAAGTGCCCGGAGTGCGGCAACAAGGCGCTGATCCGCAAGGATGGCTGCGACTTCTGTTCCGCCTGCGGGTATACCGGCGCCTGCGGTTGAGGCGACGCCGCCGGCAGCTTCAGCGTCGGCGGCGAACACGGAAGATTGAACCGATCATGCAAAGACGCCCTCTCGGCCGCACGGGCTTCGCGGTCGCGCCGTTCGCATTCGGCGGCAACGTGTTCGGATGGACGGTCGACGAAGCCACCTCGTTTCGCCTGCTCGACGCGTTCGTCGGTGCCGGCTTCAACCTGATCGATACCGCCGATTCGTACTCGCGCTGGGTAACCGGCCACCAAGGCGGTGAGTCCGAGTCGATCATCGGGCGCTGGATCGCGAAGCGCGGTCGCCATGACGACGTGGTGATCGCGACCAAGGTCGGCTCGGACATGGGCCTCGGCAGGAAATGCCTCTCCCGCGACTACATCATCGACGAGGTCGAGCAGTCGCT
>JBDTVU010000114.1:0-10968 GCA_040007035.1 Betaproteobacteria bacterium
CGGCGGCCACCAGTTCACGCATCTCGCCGAGCATCACGCGGGCATCGTGTTGCGGCAGGCGATCTTCCACATGGCGTGGGCCCGGCCGTCGGCGGTCGTCCCGTGTTGCACATACACCGATCCCGAGTTCGCGCGCGTCGGGCTGTCGGCGACCGAGGCGCGCACGACCGGCGTCGCGCATCGTGTCTATGATTTCCCGTTCGCCGACATCGACCGCGCCCGCACCGAAGGCGAAACCGAGGGCATGGCGAGGATCGTCACCACGCCTCGCGGCACGCTGATCGGCGCCGCCGTCGTCGGCGCGCACGCCGGCGAGATCATCGCCGAGTACGCGCTGGCGATTTCGCAGCGGCTGTCCGCCGCCGACCTGTCCGACACGATCCACGCCTACCCGACGCTGGCGCAGATCAACCGCCGCGTCGCCGACCAGCGGCGCAGGCGCGGCCTGACGCCGACGGCGAAGGCGTGGATTCGCCGCCTCTTCCGCTTGCGGGGTGCCTGACGTGCCGCCGCCGGAATCGGTGCCGAGCCCGCCGGGCAATCGGTGGCGGAAGGTGCTCATCGCCGCGATGTTCGTCGCGGCGATCGCGCTGTTCTTCGCGCTCGGCGGACCGCAAGTCGTGTCGCTCGACTGGGTCAAGGCTCACCGCGACGCGCTGCTCGCGTTCACGCAACAGCATTTTGTCGCCGCGCTCGCCATCGCGTTCGGCGTCTATGCGGGCGCCATCGCGTTCAGCCTGCCGGTCGGTCTGCTACTGTCGCTGACGATGGGCTTCCTGTTCGGACGGTGGATCGGCACCGCGCTGGTCATCGTCGCGGCGACCGTCGGCGCGACGCTGGTCTTTCTCGCCACGCGATACATGTTCGCCGACGTGGCGCGGCGCTGGATGGGGCCACTGGGCGAGAAGCTCAACGCCGGATTCACCGCCAACGCGTTCCATTACCTGCTGTTCCTGCGGCTGATGCCGGGGTTCCCATTCTTCCTCGTCAACCTCGCGCCGGGGTTGACCGACATTCCGGTGCGGACGTTCGTGCTGGCGACGCTGATCGGCATCGCCCCGGCGACGTTCGTCTTCGTGAATCTCGGCCAGACGCTCGGCCGGATCGACTCGCTGGCGGGGCTGGTTTCCGTCGAAACGCTCGGCGGGCTGGCGCTGCTCGGCATCATCGCGCTGACGCCGGTGGCGTGGAAGCGATACGAATCCGGGAAGGCGCGCAACGCGTGACGACGGCGGGCGCCGCCGGTTTGGTATGCTGGCGCCCGGCCCGTCCGCCGGTTCCCGCCTTCACTTACCGTTGACCACATGCACGCGACGCTGCCCCTGCTGAAGGCGACCGATTTCCCGCCGCTCGCGCGCCGTGCGCTCGACACGCTGCAAGTGAATCTTGGCTACCGATGCAACCAGGCGTGCGTGCACTGTCACGTCAACGCCAGCCCCGACCGCAAGGAGATGATGGCGCGCGAGACCGTCGACCAGGTGCTCGACGTGCTACGCGCGCGCCGGATCGGCACGCTGGACGTCACCGGCGGCGCGCCGGAGTTGAATCCCCATTTCCGCCATCTCGTGACCCGCGCACGCGCGCTCGGCGCCCGCGTGATCGACCGCTGCAACCTGACGGTGATCAACGAGCCCGGGTTCGAGGACCTCGCCGCGTTCCTCGCCGCCGAGCGCGTCGAGGTGACCGCCTCGCTGCCCTGCTACTCGAAGGAAAACGTCGACCGCCAGCGCGGCGAGCACGTGTTCGAGTCGTCGATCCTCGCGCTCCGGAAACTGAACGCGCTGGGCTACGGGCGAGCGGGCACCGAGCTCGTGCTCAACCTCGTCTACAACCCGCAGGGCCCGAACCTGCCACCGCCGCAGCCGGCGCTCGCGGCCGACTACCGGCGCGAGCTGGGTGCGCATTTCGGCATCGTCTTCAGCGAATTGTTCACGCTCGCCAACATGCCGATCGCGCGCTTCGGCTCGACGCTGGTCACGCAGGGCAAGTTCGCCGGCTACATGGCCACGCTGCGCGCGGCGCACAATCCGCCCAACCTCGACGGCGTGATGTGCCGTTCGCTGGTCTCGGTCGACTGGCGCGGGCACCTCTACGACTGCGACTTCAACCAGATGCTGGGCATTCCGCTCGTCGTCGCGGGCCGGCCGCGGCTGCATCTCACCGACCTGCTCGCCACCGACGTCGAGGGCGCGCCGATCGCCGTCGCCGATCACTGCTACGGCTGCACCGCCGGCCAAGGCTCGAGCTGCGGCGGCTCGCTGTCCTGACCGCAGCGAGTCCAGTTGCGATGCGCGCCTCGATCGTCGTGCCGATGTTGAACGAGGCGGCGCGGATCGAGTCCGCGCTCGCGGCGCTGCAGCCGCTGCGCGCCGCCGGTCACGAAGTCATCGTCGTCGACGGCGGCAGCGCCGACGGCACGCTCGCGCTCGCACGGCCGTTGGTCGATCGCGCGCTCGCCGCCCTGCCGGGACGCGCGACACAAATGAACGCCGGCGCGGCCGCCGCGACCGGCGACGTGCTGCTGTTCCTGCACGCGGACACGCGGCTTCCCGTGGGCGGCCTCGACTCCATGATCGCCGCACTTGTGCGCACCGGCCGGCGCTGGGGCCGCTTCGACGTGGCGATCTCCGGCAAGGCGTGGGTGCTGACGCTAGTCGCCGCGCTGATGAACCGCCGCTCGCGACTGACCGGCATCGCGACGGGTGACCAGGGAATATTCGTCGAGCGGGCGCTGTTCGACGCGGTGGGAGGATTTCCGGACCAGCCGCTGATGGAGGACGTCGAGCTGTCGAAGCGCCTCGTGCGCGCCGCCGGCCGGCCGATCTGTCTCGACGCGCGCGTCGTCACCTCGGGCCGCCGCTGGGAGTCGCAGGGGCCGTGGCGGACGATCGCCGCGATGTGGTGGCTGCGCTTCTTGTACTGGCGCGGTGCCGATCCGCGGAATCTCGCCTGCCGCTACGACACCCTGACCGCCGACGCCCCCTCGATGCCGCCGCCGACCCTCCAGATCTTCGCTCGCGAGCCGGTGCCGGGCACGGTCAAGACGCGCCTCGCGCGGGTCATCGGCGCGCAGGCCGCGACCGACGTGCACGTGCGCCTCGTCGAGCGGACGCTCGCCACGGCGGTCGCGGCGCGCGCCGCCGGCGTCGTCGATCGTGTCGAGCTGTGGTGCACGCCTGACGCCGACCGGCCGGCGTTTGTCGCGTGGCGCGACCGCTACCGCGTCACGCTGATGACGCAACGGGGCGACGAGCTCGGCGCGCGGATGCGGGATGCGCTGCACACGGCGCTCGCGCGCGGATCGCGGGCGCTGCTCGTTGGCACCGACATCGCGTTGCTCGACGTCGATTACCTCGCCGCGGCCGCGGCGGCGCTGGCAGACCACGACGCGGTGTTCGGCCCGGCCGAGGACGGCGGCTACGTGTTGGCCGGCCTCGCCCGCGCGGTCGACCCGTTCGCCGGCGTCGCGTGGGGCTCGCCCGGCGTTATGGCCGCCACGCGCGCCAACCTGATGTCGGCGCGTGCCACCTGGCGCGAGCTGCCCGTGCTGTGGGACGTCGACACCGCCGACGATCTCGCGCGCTGGGAGGCGCTGACGGCGTCGCCGCTCGCCGAGGCAGCCGCGGCGGTCTGACCGGGAACGGCTCCGGCGCGGCCGTCAGCAGCGGCCCGAGCAGGCTTGGCCCGTCGTGCGCCGTCCATTGCGCCGACGATGCCGCGCGCGGACCTTCGTATTCCCGTCGGGTTCGGCAAGCGGCAGAATAGGCGCCCGGCGCGCAAACCGCGGCAACCGCCGCCGGCGCCGTTCACCAGGAGGATCCGTCATGCGCAAGTACATCGACTGCCGCGAATTTCCGAGCGTGATGAACTGCACGGTCGCCCTGTCCGCCAACACCGACCAGGAGCTGCTTGAGGCCGCGGTCCAGCACGCGGTCGCCGTCCACGGCCACACCGATTCGCCCGAATTGCGGGTAGAGATCAAGAAGGCGTTCAAGAGCGGCACACCGCCGGCCTGAGCTCCACTGCGTACGGCCGGGCACCCGCAGCGGGTCTGCCCGGCCCCGGCGGGGCGACGCAATCGGCGCCTGGCGGCACGTTCGACACGCGGCCCCAAGCCGCCAGCGGTAGCGGCTGGCTGCGCCGGTCCCAACCGCCGGACCGGCAGACCGCCCGGCCCGTCCATCCGATTCCCCGATTCCCGCCTGTTCCGCGCCGCCCCGCCCAGTGGCAAGTTGTACGCCACCGACGCGCCGTCCGTCGGCTGGCCAACGGCCCGGCCAGGCGCTTCCCGGGCGGACAACCGAGCGCGTCGCATTGCATACCACAGGTTGTAACACTATCCGGCTGAAATCCGGCATCATGAGCGGACCGTCGGCCGGCAGGGAGGCTCGGGCCGGGGTCTGAGGCCTCCTCGCGGCAGGCAGGAAAGGGTGTGCTGCCCGTGCATCGCACGGCTTGCGCGCCCGCGCGTTGCGGGGAGCTCATGCCGTACTGCCGATCCGCCGTCGTCGCAGCTTGCGTGCGCCCTCCGCGCGCCGCACGGGGCTGAGCCGCGATGCGCGACGACGCCGGCTTCGGAACCGGGTCCGCCGCCACGGCACGGCCGTCGCCGGCCGCGCTGATCCGCTTCTACCTGCTGCGCGGCGTCGTCACCGCGATGACGATGCTGTCGGCGGTGCTGCTGCCCTGGCTCGTTTACACCGCGACCAAGCGCATCGACCTCGCCGGCCTCGTCATGCTCGGCGAGGCCGCCGTGCGGCTGTCGATGTCGCTGTACGGCGGCCAGCTCGCGCACGCGATAGGCGGCCGGGTGTCGTTTGCCGGCGCACAGGCGCTGTGCGCCGCCGGCTTCGCGCTGTTCGCCGCTGTCCTCGTCCTATATCCGACCGATTTCACGCTCGCGATGACGCTGCTCGCCGCGGCGATCGTCGTCATGCAGGCCGGGATCACGCTCGGCAACGTCGTGACCGAGGCGTGCACGATCGCGCTGCTGCATTCGGGCGCGGCCGCCGTGCCGGCGCGCGTGCGCGGCGTCGATCTCGTCGCTACCGGCTGCGCGCTGCCGCTAGGTGGGTGGCTGGTGCTCGCGTTCGACGCGCCGCTCGCCGTCGTTGCGCTGGGCCTCGCGCTCGCCACCGGCGCGGCGGTCGCGGCGGCGCGCGGTGGTGCCGTCTACGACCACGCGAACGCCCGCATTCCGGCGCGGCTGTCGCTGGTCGACCGCGACGCGTGGCGCTGGCTCGCCGGCAGCCGGCGGACGATCTCGCTGACGCTGTTCCTTCTCGCAGCGAGCGTGCCGATCACGATGCTGTTCGGCGCGCTGCCGTTCCTGCTCGGAAGCCGAAGCCCGGTCGACCTGCCCGGCTGGCTGAAGCCGACGGATGTGCTGTTCCTCACCCATTACAAGGCGCTCGAGTCCATCGCGGCGGCGCTCGTGCTGTGGCAATGGGCGCGCTGGGCCGGCAAGGCGAAGGACCGGCCGGCGGCGGTCCACGCGGCGTTCGCCGGCTATCTGGGATCGCTCGTCGCGCTGATCGCCGGCGACTCGGCGGTGGCGACGGCCTTTGCCGCGATCGCGCTCGCCGCGTCGTTCTCGCCGCTGATGGTATGGGTGCGCACCGAGCGGGCGGCGCTCGTCCCGGAGCACAACCGGCAACGCGTTTCGGGCCTGCTCGTCGCGATCGACTCGACCGCGTATCTGGCGGGTGCGCTCGCCGTCCGCTACGTCGGCTTCGATCCTGCCGCGCTGACGGCGATCGCAGCCGTGGCAGCTCTGCTGTTCATCTCGCTGCAGGGTCGCCCCGAACTCGCGCCGGCGGCGCGCGCCGGCGCGCTCGTCGGGTTGCCGCCGCTCGCCGTCAAGCTCGCCCGCTACCGCGACTACCTGGCGTTGCACCGCGACATCATCGAGACCCGGCTCGCCGCGGCCGTGCCGCGCCTTGGCCTCGTCAAGCGCGCCGTTGCGCCGCCGACGTGGACGACGCCGCTCGCGGTAGCGCCCGCCACTGCGCTGTCGCCGATCGGCGTCGGGCTGACGCCGATCGTGCTGCCGAGGGCATTGCGCGATGCCGGCGTGCACACGGCGCGGCTCGCGGCGTCGGCCGAGGAGTTCGCGGCGCTGCACCGGCCGCTCGCCGACGTCCGTGCCGACGCCGTGCTTCAGGGCTGGAGCCCGCGCGTGCTCGCCCACCTGCTGCCGGACACGTCCGGCGAGCTGCAGAGCCGGATGCGCGTCGCCTTCCACCGGCTGCGCGTCGACACGCTGCTGCGACCCGCGGCGCCTGGCGATGGCGCGACCGCAGCGGCACGCTTTGCGCCGATCGAGGTCAACAACGGCGGCTCGCAAGGCCACTGGATCGCGTCGCAGGTCAACCGGGTGCTGCTCGCCGGGCTCGGCGTCGAGGAACGCAAGGTGTTCGACAATCCCGACGCGCTGGTGACCGAGGTCTACGAGGCGTTCGTCGACTGGCTCGCCGCCGCGATGGCGCCGAGTAAGTTCGCACGCGCGTTCGGCCGGGGCGCGGTGCCGCTCGCGTTCGTCAGCGGGCCTTACTCCGGCCGGATGGTCAATGACGTCGAAGGTCCGCGCATCGCCGAGTTCGTTCGCCGCCGCTACGGCGTTGCCGCGGGCTATTTCGTCGGTTTCGCCAACCTCGAACTCGGCCGGACGGTCGGGATCGGAGACCGCGCCATGGCGTTGGTGAAGCGCCGCGGTCGCGACGACGCGGAGTCCTTCGCAGTCTGGAGCGACCTGTACGTGACCGACTGCATGGATTACGTCGCCGCCGCCGTCGACAGCGAAGACCCGAAGACGCGTGCGCTCGCCCGCGCGTTCCTCGAAGGCCGCGTCGTCGGCATCAGCGCGTGGCCGGGCCGCGAGCTGATCGAGAACGACAAGGCGCACCTCGTCGACAAGGCCCGTGCGCGCGCAATGCGGGGTGCGCTTGGGCTGGGCGTCGCCGACGCCGCGCTGCTCGAACAGGCGGCGCCGCCGGCGTTCCCGGTCAGCGACGAGGCGACGGTCGTCGCGCGGCTCGTCGACGAGCGCGAGCAATGGGTGGTCAAGGCACGCTTCGGCTGCGGCGGCGGCTCGGTGATCGTCGGCGCCAAGCCGTCGTGGCCGACGCAGACGCTGCCGCACGTCGGTCACGCGATCGCCGGCGGCCGGGTCACCCGGGTGTCGATCGCCGACCTCGCCCGCGATGCCGGCGTCACGCTCGTCCTCGACGACGAACGCCGGATCGACATGTCGTCATGGCGAGCGCTTTGGCCGCATCTGATGCAGTTCGTCGCTCGCTCGCCCGGTCATTACGTCGCGCAGGCGCGGGTCGAGCCGGCCGTGTTCGAGGCGGTCATCTTCGACGGCAAGCGGATCGACTCGTTTGCCGCGACCACCGACTTCGCCGCCGCGTTCACGGTCGGCTGGCACGGCGACGTGCCGCGCATCGTGCCCACCGGCACGCTGTGCCGCGCGGTCCCGGCGGGGCACCCGCATACCAACATCACCAGCCGTGGGGCGCTGGTGCCGGTGATGTGCGAGGACGAGTTCGACCGGCTGTATGTCGCGCTGGGATTGCACCGCGAAACGGCGACCGCAACGGACGTCGTTCGCCGCGCCCCGCCGGAACGCATTTCGTCGCCGGTGCCGGCCTAGGTACGTCGCGCGGACGACTGCGCAGCGACCGCCGCGCGCGCGAACTGCGGCTCCGGGCTCAGGCCGCGGCTTCGCAGGCCACCGACGGGCCGAGCTTCTCCTTCGCCGCGGCGACGTTGGTGACGGCATCGAGCGCGACGCCGTTCTTCACCGCGGTGATCTCGGCCAGGATCGACACCGCGATCTCCGGCGGCGTCCGGCTGCCGATGTAGAGACCGATCGGTCCGTGCAGCCGCGCGATCTCGGCGTCGGTCACGTCGAGTTCCTTCAGGCGTACGCGACGCTTGGCGTTGTTCGCCCGCGAGCCCAGCGCGCCGACGTAGAACGCCCTCGACTTCAGCGCCTCCATCAGCGCCATGTCGTCGAGC
This sequence comes from Betaproteobacteria bacterium, assembly GCA_040007035.1. Lineage (GTDB taxonomy): Bacteria > Pseudomonadota > Gammaproteobacteria > Burkholderiales > Casimicrobiaceae > CAIWHR01. The sequence continues at coordinate 8,023 of JBDTVU010000114.1, forward strand.
TTCGGGTCGTGCGTCAGCGCGACGACCGCGCAGCGCTCGTCGAGCTTCATCGCATGGACGGTGTCGTCGGGCATCGTCTTGACCAGCGGCACGCCGGCGACGTCCCACGTCCCCTCGTACTCGGCGCGCGGATCGCAGACGGTCACCTGATAGTCCAGGCCGAGCGCGATCTGCGCCAGATACTTCGACAATTGCGACGCACCGATCACCAGCATCCGGTAGCGCGGGCCGTGGATCGTCGTCAGCGCGTTGCCGTCGAACCCGAGGCCGTCGGTCGCCCGCGCCGGCGCCAGCATCGCGGTGCCGGTGGCAAGCGTGAGGCGCCGCGCGACCAGGCGGCCACCCGCTATCTCGGCCAGCAGTGCGGCAATTCCCGAATCGGGCGTCAGCGGCTCGAGCACGAGCTGGATCGTTCCGCCGCAGGGAAGGCCGAAGCGGCGGGCCTCGTCGGCCGACACGCCGTAGGTCACGACGTCGCACTTCGTCACCGTCATGCCGTCGTGGCGAACTCGCCCGACGAGGTCGTCCTCGATGCAGCCGCCCGAGACCGAACCTTCGACGACGCCGTCGTCGCGCACCGCGAGCATGGCGCCCGGCGGTCGGGGCGAGCTGCCCCAGGTCTGGACGACGGTGACGAGCAGCACCCGCCGTCCCGCGTCGACCCACTCGGCGCACCGTTTCAACACTTCGAGATCGACGCTGTCCATCGTCACCTCCGCCGCGCTCGCTGCAGAGCCGTCATCTTACGCCGCGCGAATAAAGCCAGGCCACGATCGCCGCGATCGCGGCCAGTGCCACCCAGCGCACCCACTTCGCGGCGCCGGCCGCCGGAACGGGAGCAGGCACGGGCGCGACACCCGCCTTCGCCGCGACCGTGTCCGCGAACCGCGCGAAAAATTCGTCGGCGAGCTTCGCCGCTGCGCCGTCGACAAGCCGCGAGCCGATCTGCGCGATCTTGCCGCCGACCTGCGCCTTGACCGTGTACGACAACGCCGTCGCAGCGCCGTTCTCGGCCGGCGCGAGCGCAACCTTCGCCTCACCCTTGGCGAAGCCCGCGGCGCCGCCCTGCCCGTCGAAGGCCAGCGTGTATCCGTTGGGCGGATCGATGTCGGAGAGCTGCAGCCGGCCGGCAAATTTCGCCGAGACCGGACCGACCTTCGCCGCCATCGCGATGCGATACGCGTGCTCGCCGTCGGGCTCGATCGTCTCGCAACCAGGAACACAGCCCCTCAACATCTCCGGGTCGTTCAGCGCCGCCCACACCGTCGCCACCGGGGCCGGAACGGTCCGCGTACTCGTCAGTTCCATCCGTCGTTCCCTCTCAGGCGGGTTCGCGCATCAGCGCACGGCCGCGCGCGCCACGCACCGGCGCCCGCTCCAGCGCCTGCGCCAGCTCGGTCAGGCTTTCCAGATTGTGCACCGGCAGGAAATCGTCGACGTGCGGCAGCATTGCACGGATCCCGGCTGGCCGCGCCTCGAAGCCGTCGTAGCGGAGCAGCGGATTGAGCCACACCAGCCGCCGGCACGACTTCGCCAGCCGCTCCATCTCGGCGCCGAGGCCCTCGCCAGCTTCGGCGTCGAGGCCGTCGCTGATTAACAGCACGACGGCGTTCTGACCGAGCAGGCGCCGCGACCAGCGGCGGTTGAACTCGGCGAGACAGGTGCCGATCCGCGTGCCGCCGGCCCAGTCGGCGACCGCGCCGGTGACCCGCGCCAGCGCCACGTCGACGTCGCGATGCTTCAGGTGCCGCGTGATGTTGGTGAGGCGGGTGCCGAACAGGAGCACGTGGACGCGGTCGCGGTCGTTGGTGATCGCGTGCAGGAAGTGCAGCAGCATCCGCGCGTAGCGGTCCATCGAGCCCGAGATGTCGCACAGCACGACCAGCGGCGGCGTGCGCCGGACGCGTTCACGCCAGCGCAGCGGCGTCAGCGTGCCCGCGGCGCCGGTCGCGCGCCGCAGCGTCGCGCGGAGGTCGACCTTGCGGCCGTGCGGCGCGGGCTTCGTCCGTCGCGTCGGCAGCTCCGGCAGCGGCAACCGCAGCCCGCGCAGCATCGTGCGCACGGCGGCGAGCTCCGCTCCGCTCATCGTCTCGAAGTCCTTGTGCTGGAGGATCTCCCGCGGCGAGACGGTGAACGCCGCGTCGAGGTCGATCTCCTGCTCGTCGTCGCGCGGCAGGCTCTTGTCCGCGGGCGGCAGCATCGCCTCGGTAATCCGCGCCGGCAGCTCCGGCTCCGGCGGCGGCTCGCCGCGACCGTAGACTTTCGGCAGCAGCGACGCGACGAGCTTCTCCAGCAGTTTCGGGTTGCGCCAGAACAGGTCGAACGCCTGCTCGAAGATCGGCTGGTGCTCGCGCCGCGACACCAGCACCGCGGCCAGCGCGGCGCGGAAGTCCTCGCGGTGATCGAGCCCGACGACGCCGACCGCCTCGAGTGCTGCGAGCGTGCGCGCCGGACCGGCCGGAATGCCGGCGGCGCGCAGCACGCGGACGAAGTGGACGACGTTCTCGGCGAGCCGGCCCTTCGGCAGCGTCGGCATCGCCCCGGCGAGCAGCGCCGTGTCGAGGCCCGGTCGCAGCGTCACAGCCGGATGCCCTCGGCCTGCACTTCGGCGACGAGCCGCGCCGCGACGTCCGGACCCAGCGCGCCGATGTCGTCCTGATACTTGAGCAGCACGCCGGCGGTGTCGGCAACGGTCTGCGGGTCGAGCGCGACGCGGTCGAGCGTGACCAGCGCCTCGGCCCAGTCGAGCGTCTCGGCGATCCCTGGCGCCTTGAACAGGTCCATTCCCCGCAGCCGCTGGGTGAAGGCGACGATCTCGCGCGCCAGCGACTCCGGCGCGTGCGGGCACTTGCGGCGGACGATCTCGAGCTCGCGCATCGCGTCGGGGTAGCCGACCCAGTGATAGAGGCAGCGGCGCTTGATCGCGTCGTGGATCTCGCGCGTGCG
>JBDTVU010000115.1:0-10854 GCA_040007035.1 Betaproteobacteria bacterium
CGACGGCGTCGTCGCCGTGGAGCTTCTACCGCGACAACATCGACGAGGAATACCCCGCCAAGCGGATCCGCTGAGCGCGGACGCGCGCGCCGGCGGAGCGCGTCCGCGATCCGCCGGCCACCGATGGCGCGGGCGCCGCTGCCGTTACTGGACGGTCAGCTTGCGCCCGGCCTGCGCGGCCTTCTTCGCCAGCGTCAGCTCGAGGACGCCGCTTTCGTACTTCGCGACGCTCGTCGCTTCGTCGACCTCGACCGGCAGCGTGAAGCTGCGGTACAGGCTGCCGGAGAAACGTTCGCTGCGGAGCAGCCGCTCGCCGTCCTTGCGCTCGGCCTCGCGCTTGACTTCGGCGCCGATCGTCACCTGGTTGCCGTCGATGGTGATGTCGATCTCGTCCTTCTTCACGCCGGGAATCTCGGCATGGACGACGTAAGCGCCGTCATTCTCGGTGACGTCCATCCGGATCGCCACCGGCGGCTTGCCGGTGCGCGCGGGTGTTAGAAAGCCGCGGAGCAGGTCGTCGAAGTCGGCAACGGCATACGGGTCGCAGCGGGTCAGGCGGTTCATCATGATGTTCTCCGGAGTCGGATGGGTTCGATTGCGCCGCCACTGGGGATTGCGTGCCGGGCGGCGGCGTCTCACCCTTCCAGTTGCGGGCCGCCCGCGCGAATTCAAGGCCCCGGCACGGTACGCCGGGATTGACCGGGATCAAGCCGCCGCCCCTGAGGTTGGGCGACGATGAAAGTGGAGCACAATTGAGTCTTCCCGCACCGAACCCGAAAGTGGATGCCATGACCACCGCCCCCCTTACGCCCTCCGATCGCGCCAAGCTGAAGGCCGAACTCGAAGCCCGTCGTACCGCGTTGCGCGTCGAGGTGAAGGACCATCTGGGCGGCAGCGGCGACGAGCGCGTCGTCGGTCTGCGTAACCGCCTGCAGGAGAGCGGCGACGAGTGGGGTGTCGCCGACGGGCTGGCCGAGCTCGACCTGGCCGAGGTGCGCCACACGCTAGCCGAGCTGATGCAGGTCGACGCCGCACTGGCGCGGATGCGCGACGGCGCCTACGGCGATTGCATCGAATGCGGCGAGCCGATCGCCCCCGCGCGGCTGGCCGCGTACCCGACGGCGCCGCGCTGCCTCGCGTGCCAGGCGGCGTGGGAAAAGAAGGCCGGCGGCCCGCCGATCACCGCCGTCTAGCGGGGCCCTTGCCGACGGCGCGACGCCGCGCAGCGCCGCCGCCGGGGCCGCCCGGCGCATGCCGCCGGATCCAGTCGAAGAACTCGCGGTACCACAACCGCGAATTCTGCGGCTTCAGGATCCAGTGGTTTTCGTCGGGGAAGTACACCAGCCGCGCCGGCACGCCCTTCGCCCGCAGCGTGTCGTAATACTGCAGCGCCTGCGTGGCCGGGACGCGGAAGTCCTGCTCGCCGTGGATCACCAGCGTCGGCGTCTTCATCCGCTTCGCGTAGTGGTGCGGTGACTGCCGCATCACGCGCGCCGGCGCCTCCCAGTGGAAGCCGCCTAGCTCGTCGCGGAAGAATGCGTAGCCATCGGTGGCCATCATGCTGACCCAGTCGTAGCAGCCGGCGTGGCAGACGTAGGCGCGGTACCGGTCGGTGTGGCCGTTCATGTACGCGACCATGTAGCCGCCGTAGCTGCCGCCGCTCGCGACGAGCCGCGTGCGGTCGATGTAACCCTGCCGCAGCATCCAGTCGGTCGCCGCCTCGGTGTCGGCGTACTCCTTCGTCCCGTAGCGGCCGGTGATCGTCTCCATCCACTTCTGGCCGAAGCCCGACGAGCCGTGATAGTTGACCGCCGGCACGACGTACCCGTGCCCCGCGAACACGTGCGCGTTCCAGCGGAAATGCCAGCCATCGGTGTGCGCGGAGTGCGGACCGCCGTGGATCGAGTGCAGGAGCGGCCACTTCTTCTTCGGGTCGAAATCGGGCGGATAGGTGACGAACACCTGCACCGGCGCGCCGCCCCATCCCTTGATGGTGAACTCGCGCACGTCGCCCAGTGCATGCCGCGCGAGCAGCGCGCGGTTGACGGTCTCGATCGACCGCTCACTGGTGCCGTCGGCGCGGCACGCGAACAGCGCCGGCGGGTACATCGCGCTCGCGCGATCGAATGCCAGCACGCTGCCGTCGCGCGACTGCGCAAAGCCGCCGACGGTGCCGCCGGGCACGACCGGCGCCGGCAGCGGCGCGTCGAGCGCGAGCCGCCAGATTCCCTGCCTTCCGCGATCCTCGACCGTCATCAGCAGCGCGGCACTGTCGGGCGTCCACGCGACGTGGCCGGTCGCGCGGTCGAGCTTCGGCGCGAGCCGGCGCATCCGGCCGGTCCTGCGCTCCAGCAGCGTCAGGCGACCCTGGTCGTTGAACGCACGCTTCGTGTCGTAGGAATGGAAGACGAGCGCGCGGCCGTCCGGCGAATAGCGCGGATGGGCGTCGGCGGTGCCGGATTTCGCCGTCGGCACCCGCTTGCGGCGCGTGGCGAGATCCACGGTGACGATGTCGGTCTGCGTCATCATCAGCGGCTCGGGCCCGAGGTCGGCGGTGAGCGCGAGCTCGCGGCCATCCGGGGAGACGTCGAAGTCGTCGGCCGACGGATCCCATGGCGGCAGCGCGACTCCGGTGCCGGCGAGCGCGTCGCGGCAGCGTCCGGTGGCGACGTCGCAGATGAACACGTGCGGCTCGCGGCCGTCGGCGAGCCAGTGGTCCCAGAAGCGGAACTCGCGGCGCTCGGTGACGTGCGCCTTGACCTTCGACTCCTTGCGCTCGCGCTTGCGCGTCGCCTGCGCCGCGGCGGTGCCGAGGTCCGGCCACACCCACGAGATGAACGCGATCCTCCTGCCGTCGGCAAACCATCTGGGCGCCGCGCAGCCGGTCGCGAGCGACGTCAGCCGCGTCGCCTCGCCGCCGTCCGGCGCGATCAGGTAGATCTGCGGCTCGTCGTCGTCCTTGCGCTTCGCGGTGAATGCGATGAAGCGGCCGTCGGGCGACCACTTCGGATCACCGTCCTTGTCGCCGGCGGTGAGCCGGCGCGATTTCCGCGGCGCACCCGCGAGCCCGGTCGGAAACAGCCACAGTTCGGTACGGCCCTCGTTCTTCTCCATCTCGAAGCCGGTCACCGCGCTGCACGCGAGCCGGCCGTCCGGCGACAGCGTCGGCGTCCCGATGCGCTTGATCGCCCACAATGCGGTGACGGTCAATGGCGGCTTGCGGCGGGAACGGGGCATCGCTCGATCCTTCTGGTTACAATGCTCGGGTGGCGATTCTACCGCCCGGCCCGGCGCCGCGTCGGCCGCGGCCCCTTTCCCCTTCGAACGGCAATCGACAATGACTGCGATGAACTACCGCCGGCTCGGCGCTTCCGGGCTCAAGGTCAGCGAACTTTCGTTCGGCTCCTGGGTCACCTACGGCAACCAGATGGGCACCGACGTCGCCCGCGAATGCATGGCCGCCGCGTACGACGCCGGCGTCAATTTCTTCGACAACGCCGAGGTCTACGCGAAGGGCGAGGCGGAGACGATCATGGGCGAGGCGCTGCGCAAGCTGGGCTGGCGGCGGTCGTCCTACGTCGTGTCGACCAAGTTCTACTGGGGCCTCGACGACGGCCCGAACGAGAAGAACACGCTGAACCGCAAATACCTGATGCAGGCGATCGATGGGTCGCTCGCGCGATTCCGACTGGATTACGTCGATCTCGTCTTCTGCCATCGCGCCGACCCCGACACGCCGATCGAGGAAACGGTGCGCGCGATGCACGACATCATCAGTGCCGGCAAGGCGCGATACTGGGGCACGTCCGAGTGGACCGCGGCCGAGATCGTCGCGGCGTGGCAGATCGCCGAGCGCCACCACCTGCACAAGCCGGTGATGGAGCAGCCGCAGTACAACCTGCTGCACCGCGACCGCGTCGAGAAGGAGTACGCGCGGCTGTACGGCGACCTCGGCCTCGGCACGACGGTCTGGAGCCCGCTGGCGTCGGGCCTGCTGACCGGCAAGTACAACGCCGGCATTCCGGCGGACTCGCGCGCGACGATCAAGGGCTACGAGTGGCTCGCCGAGCGCCTCACCGATCCGGCGAAGCTCGCCGCGGCGCGACGCCTCGCGCCGATCGCGAAGGATCTCGGCTGCACGATGGCGCAGATGGCGCTCGCCTGGTGCCTCAAGAACCCGCACGTGTCGACGGTGATCACCGGGGCCAGCCGGCCGGCGCAGGTCACGGAGAACATGAAGGCGCTCGACGTGGCGCCGAAGCTCGTGCCCGACGTGATGGCACGCATCGACGCGGCGCTGGCCGCGGCCTGAACGCGCGCTGGCGCACGTTCACGCACATACACACCCCGGCACGCTCGTCCCCGCCATGCCCGACCGCCCCGTCGCCCTCGTCACCGCCGCCGGCAAGGGGATGGGCGCCGCCTGCGCGCGAACGCTCGCCGCTCGCGGCTACCGCGTGTCGCTGCTGGCGCGCGGCGCCGACGTCGAAGTGCTGGCGCGCGAGCTCGGCGGCCGCGCGACGCGCGGCTCGGTCGCCGACGCTGGCGACCTCGAGCAATTCGTCACGAGCACGCTCGATGCGTGGGGCCGGATCGACGCCGTCGTCAACAACACCGGCCACCCGGCGAAGGGGCCGCTGCTGGAACTGACCGACGCCGACTGGCACGCCGGGCTCGACCTCGTGCTGCTCAACGTCGTCCGGATGGCGCGGCTGGTCACGCCGCCGATGCGCGAACGCGGCGGCGGCGCGATCGTCAACATTTCGACCTTCGCCGCGTTCGAGCCCGACGCGCGGTTTCCGATCAGCGCCACGTTGCGCGCTGCGCTGGGCAGCTTCTGCAAGGTGTATGCGGACCAGCAGGCGGCGCACAGCATCCGGATGAACAACGTGCTGCCCGGATTCGTCGACACCAAGGGCGTCAACGACGCCAACCTGACCGCGATTCCCGCGCAGCGCTACGGCAGCGTCGACGAGATCGCGGCGACGGTCGCGTTCCTGCTTTCGGCGGACGCCGGCTACATCACCGGCCAGAACCTGCGCGTCGACGGCGGGCTGACGCGGTCGGTGTGAACGGTCGGATGCCGCAATGCGCGTCGCTCTCGCCGCCCTGCTCCTCCCGTTGACGATGATGGCCGCGAGCACGCCGGCCTCAGCCTCGGCGTTCGGCACGCTGTTCGCGGGCAGCCCGCCGTCGACGCTCGGCGTCCACGGCGGCCGGCTCGCACCGTGCCCCGAGCGGCCGAACTGCGTGTCGAGCCGGGCGACCGACGCCGGTCACGCGGTCGCCGCGCTGCAGTTCCGCGGCGACGCCGCGGCGGCGATGGCGACGCTGGCCCGCGTCGTCCGCGCGGAGCCGCGGGCGACCGTCATCGCGGCAACACCGGGATACCTGCACGCCGAGTTCGCCAGCGCGGCGATGGGCTTCGTCGACGACGTCGAGTTCGCGCTCGATCCCGCCGCCGGGGCAATCGAGGTTCGCTCGGCGGCACGACTGGGCTACTATGACTTCGGCGTCAACCGGAAGCGCATCGAAGCGCTCGCCGCCACCTTCGCCGCCATGCAACGCTGACCCCCACCATGTCCAATCCGCTCGAAAGCTGGCAAGAGGAGCAGCGCTCCGCGTTCCTCTACCGCGTCTGCGCCGAAGCCGAGGCCGGGTCGACCCGCGCCGAGTTGTTCCGGCGGCTCGCCGGCGAGGCCGAGGCGCAGGCGGCGATCTGGCGCGCGCAGCTCACCGCCCGTGGCCACCCGGCCCCCGCGCCTTACCTGCCCGACGCCCGCACCCGCTTCGTCGCAGCGATGGTCGGCGTGCTCGGTCCGCGCCGGTTGAAAGCGGTGCTCGCCGCGATGAAGGTGCGCGGGATGGCGATCTACAGCACGAAGATGGCCGCCGATTCCGGCCACGTGCCGCCGGTTGCCGGTGCCTCGTTCGAGCACCGCCATCGCGGGCTCGGCGGCGGCGGCAACCTGCGCGCCGCGGTGTTCGGCATCAACGACGGCCTCGTCTCCAACGCCAGCCTGATCCTCGGCGTCGCCGGCGCCTCTCCCGAGCCGCACGTCGTGCTGCTGACCGGTATCGCGGGGATGTGCGCCGGCGCCTTCGCGATGGCGGCCGGCGAATACGTGTCGGTGCGCTCGCAGCGCGAGCTGTTCGAATACCAGATCGGCCTCGAACGCGCCGAGCTCGCGGAGTATCCGGAGGCCGAGGCGCAGGAGTTGGCGCTGATCTACACGGCGAAGGGACTGCCGCCGAAGGAAGCGAGCCGGCTCGCGACGCAGATCGTCGCCGACCCCGAGCACGCGCTCGACACGCTGGCGCGGGAGGAGCTCGGCCTCAATCCGGACGAGCTCGGCTCGCCGTGGGGCGCCGCGGTGTCGTCGTTCCTGTCGTTCGCCGCCGGTGCGCTGCTGCCGCTCGCGCCGTTCGCGCTCGCCGCCGGGCCGCGCGCGCTGCCGATCGCGATCGGCATCACCGCGGTCGCGCTGTTCGCCGTCGGCGCGCTGCTGTCGCTGTTCACGGGCCGCAACGCTCTCTACTCCGGCACGCGGATGCTGGTGCTGGGCGGGATCGCCGGCGCCATCACATTCGCGGTAGGAAGGCTCGCCGGTGTGTCCCTTGGCTAGCACGGCTTCCCGAGCGGACGCGCACGGCCCGACGCTGCATCTGAAACCGGGACGCGAGCGATCGCTGAAGCTCCGCCACCCGTGGATCTTTTCCGGCGCCGTCCATTCGGTCGACGGCACGCTCGCGCCCGGCGACACCGTGACGGTAATCGGCGACGACGGGCAGTTTCTCGCCCGCGCCGCGTGGTCGCCGTCGTCGCAGATCCGCGCCCGCGTCTGGACGTTCGATCCGCACGAGGACGTCGACGACGCGTTGTTCCAGCGCCGGATCGGCGCGGCGGCGGCGGCGCGCGCCGGGATGCGCGACGAGCGCCACACCGGCTGCCGCCTGATCCACGGAGAATCCGACGGCCTTCCCGGCGTCATCGCCGACCGCTACGGCGACACCGTGGTCCTGCAGCTGTCGTCGGCCGGCGCGGAGCGCTGGCGCGACGCGATCGTCGCGGCACTCGCGGCACAGGAAGATGTGGGCTGCGTCTACGAGCGCTCGGACGCCGAGGTGCGGACGATTGAGGGGCTGCCGCCGCGGGTCGGCGTTGCGCACGGCGCATTGCCCGATCCGGTGCTGCTGGTCGAGGGCGGACTGCGCTACCACGTCGACGTCGTCGCCGGCCAGAAGACGGGCTTTTATCTCGATCAGCGCGACAGCCGGGCGACGGTGCGCGCGCTCGCCGCCGGCCGCGACACGCTGAACGTCTTCTGCTACACCGGCGGCTTCACGCTGGCGGCGCTCGCCGGCGGCTCAACGCGCGTGCTGTCGATCGACAGCTCCGCCGGCGCGCTGGCGCTTGCCCGCGAGAACGTCGCGCTCAACCCTGCGCTGCCGGCCGACCGCGCGGAGTGGCGCGACGCCGACGCGTTCGCGGAACTGCGCAAGCTGCGCGACTCGGCCGCCTCGTTCGACCTCGCCGTCGTCGACCCGCCGAAATTCGCGCCGACGGCGCAGCACGTTGAGCGCGCGGCGCGCGCATACAAGGACGTCAACCTGTGGGCGCTGAAGCTGTTACGCCCCGGCGGTCTGCTGGCGACGTTTTCCTGCTCCGGCGGCGTTGACGCGGCGCTGTTCCGCAAGATCGTCGCCGGCGCCGCGATCGACGCCGGCGCCGACGCCGCGGTGATCGGCCGCTTCGGGCCGTCGGCCGACCATCCGGTGGCGCTGGCGTTTCCCGAGGGCGATTACCTCAAGGGCCTGCTGATCCGCAAGCGTGGCTGACGCGACGCTCGCCGGTTGCCACCCGGCGCGTGTTCGGCTAGTGTCGCCGGCTCGCCGTCCGCGGCGATGACACCAACCTCTCGATGGACCCTCGTTCGCTTTCTCGTTTCCGTCTCCGCTTCGCCCTGTCGGCAGCACTGCTGTGCGTCGCCACGCTCGGCGCGCCGGTTGGTGCCGATCGGGTGTCGCTGGCGATGTCGGAACCCGTGTTCGGCGAGCTCGCGGTGCCGGAGGACGAGATGAGCGCTGCGACGCGCGCGGACCTGCAGGCCGCCACGGCCGCCAACATTGCCAGGCTGGAGGCCGCCGGCCGACCAGTCCGCGCAAAGTTCGGCGGCGACGTGCTGTTCCGCACGCCGATCAAGCTCACCGACGGGCACCCCGATCGCGACACGTACCTGATCAGCAACTACGTCGACGAGGATCCGGGCTTCCCCGATCAGCTCCAGGACTGGAATTGCGGCACGCGGACCTACGACCTGCCGAGCGGCTACAACCATCGCGGCACCGACTTCGCGACGTGGCCGTTCGCGTGGCGGAAAATGGCGCAGGGCGAAACCGTCGCCGTCGCCGCCGCGTCCGGCACGATCGTCAACAAGCAGGACGGCAACTTCGACCAAAGTTGCGCGTTGAACGGCAATCCCGCCAACTTCATCTTCGTCCGCCACGACGACGGCTCGGTCGCGTGGTACCTGCACCTGAAGAGCGGATCACTCACGGCGAAGGGGATCGGCGACCCGGTCGCCGTCGGCGAATACCTCGGCATTGTCGGCAGCTCCGGCAGCTCGACCGCGCCGCACCTGCATTTCGAGCTCTACGACAGCGGCAACCAGCTCGTCGATCCTTTCGCCGGCGCGTGCAACCGCCGCGGCACGCCGTCGCGATGGCTGCAGCAGGAGCCGTACTACGTGTCGCGGATCAACCATCTCGCCACCAGCGACGCGCCGCCGGAGTTCCCGGCGTGTCCCGGCGTCGAGGTTCCCCACTTCCAGCAGTACTTCGTCGAGGGACAGGTCGTCTACGCGGTCGGCTATTTCCGCGACCTGAAGCGGGGCGGCGTTCCAGTGTGGAACATATACCAGCCCGACGGCAGCGTGTTCTTCACCGGCGCAATCGACACCACGACGCGGCTGACGCGCGACGTCGACGGCAGCGCGTTCTTCTACTACACAGTGACGCTGCCGGCGGGTGCGCCGGCCGGCGAATGGACGTTCGAGATCGTCTATCTCGGCGCGAGCTATCGGACACCATTCTACGTCGGCGCCGCCGAGCCGCCGCGGGTCACCGCGGTCGAGTACTACGCGCCCTCGCTCGACCACTATTTCATCACCGCGTTTCCGGAAGAGCAGGCGGCGCTCGATCGCGGCGTCCCCGTCGCGGGATGGCAACGCACCGGCGTCGCGTTCCCCGCGTACGCCGGCCCGGGGGCGCGCAGCCTGCCGCCTGCCTGCCGCTTCTTCGGCACGCCGGGGCTCGGCGTCAATTCGCATTTCTACACGGTCATCCCCGCCGAATGCTCGGTGGTCAAGCTGAACCCGGGCTGGACGTTCGAGGCGAACGCGTTCAACCTTGCTTCGCCCGCCGTCGGCCTCTGCCCCGACGGGACGCGTCCGCTCTATCGGATGTACAACAACGGGATGCGGGCGAGCCCGAACCACCGCTACGTGACGGACCTCGCACAGGCAAGCGGGATGACGGCGGCCGGATGGCTGCTCGAAGGCACGGCGATGTGCCTGCCGCAATGAGCGGCGCGGCGGCCGGCGTTGGGCAAAAACAAGGCCGCAGCCGGTTGCCCGGTGCGGCCTTGTCAGTCGCGGCCGGGTGGACAGGAGGTCACACGGCCGTGTTCTGAGAGTCGGAGCGCAGCGCCTTCGATCACCCCTTCAGGCACTCGCTCATGAATTTCTTGCGGTCGTCGCCCTTCATCTCGCCGGCCTTGGTGTTGCAGACCTTCATCTTTTCCTGCTGCAAAATTTTCTTCTTCGCCAGGCAGTCGCTCATGAACTTGCTCCGCTCGTCGCCCTTCTTGTCACCGGCTTCGGCGTTGCAGGCCTTCATCCGATCCTGCCGGGCGTTTTCGGCCGCGAACGCGGGCGACGCGACGGCGGCAAACACGCCGAGCAGCGCCAGCGTAAGCAGTTTCCTCATGTTGCAGATCTCCTCGGACGCGGGCGGGCGGTGGTCGAAATGCGGCAAGAGGGCGGTGCTGCAGACTGGTCCGGCGCCGCATCGGGCGGCCAGCGGGTACGGAAATCAGTCTACGGCAAGGAAATCGTGCGAAGCAACGATTTCGGGGGCGCGGCACCGCCCCCTGGCGGCCCGCTGTGGCAAATTGGCCTGTTGCGACGCAGCAATTCCGGCGCCGGCTCGTACGCCGAACCGGCCGCCGTCTGATAAAATCCTGTTTTTGCTTGGAAAACCTCCCCGGAGGCCCGCCGTGCCCACTTCCACCGCCCACCGCAACCGGGCTGCCGCGTCATCGCATCCGGCCGCCAGCCTGCCGATCGACGACACCCGAATCCGGGAAATCAAGGAGCTTGCGCCGCCGTCGCACCTGCTCCGCGAATTTCCGGCCTCCGAGCGCGCGGCGGGCACGACGTTCGAAGCCCGGCAGGCGACCCACCGGGTGCTGCACGGTGCCGACGACCGCCTGCTCGTCGTCGTCGGACCCTGCTCCATCCACGACTACGACGCCGCCATCGACTACGCGACGCGGCTGTCGGCGGTGAAACGCGAGCTCGCCGCCGACCTGATCGTCGTGATGCGCGTCTATTTCGAGAAGCCGCGGACGACGGTGGGCTGGAAGGGCCTCATCAACGATCCGCAGCTCGACGACAGCTACCGAATCAACGACGGGCTGCGCTTGGCGCGGCGGATCCTGGTCGAGGTCAACGAACTCGACCTGCCGGCCGGCACCGAGTACCTCGACATGATCACGCCGCAATACATCGCCGACATGATCGCGTGGGGCGCGATCGGCGCGCGGACGACGGAAAGCCAGGTCCACCGCGAGCT
>JBDTVU010000116.1:0-10800 GCA_040007035.1 Betaproteobacteria bacterium
ATCTCGCACGACTCGCGCAACTACGTCGTCGACCCGGCGATCTGCAAGGGCTGCAACGACTGCATCTCGCCGTGCCCCACCGGCGCCATCGACAGTTGGCGACAGGTCGACAAGGCGAAGGCATACACGCTGTCCGAGCAGCTTTCGTGGGACGCGCTGCCGGGGCAGTCGGAGATCGCGACCGGTGACGGTGCCGAGGTGCCGGCGGAAGTGTCCGCGCTGACCGCCACCGCGACCGCAGGCCAGGGCGGCGTCGTGCCGCCGCCGTGGTCGGCCGCGCATCCGTACATCAATCTCTACTCGATCCAGAATCCGGCGACGGCCACCGTCAGCGGCAACTTCCGGCTCACCGCCGACGGCGCCTCGGCGGACATCCGGCACATCGTCCTCGATTTCGGTGCGACGGCGTTTCCCGTGCTCGAAGGCCAGACGATCGGCATCGTGCCGCCGGGCGCGGATGCTGCCGGCCGCCCGCATCATGTGCGCCTGTATTCGGTGGCGAGTCCGCGCGAGGGCGAGCGGCCGCGCTACAACAACCTGTCGCTGACGGTGAAGCGCGTGACCGAGGACCACGACGGCAAGCCGGTTGCCGGCATCGCGTCGAACTACCTCTGCGACCTGAAAAAGGGCGACGAGGTGAAGGTCGTCGGCCCGTACGGCACGTCGTTCCTGATGCCGAACCACCCGGGTTCGAGCCTGCTGATGGTCTGCACCGGCACCGGCTCGGCGCCGATGCGGGCGATGACCGAGCGGCGGCGGCGGCGGATCGCGCTGAAGGAAGGCGGCTCGCTGATGCTGTTCTTCGGCGCGCGTGCCGAGGGCGAGCTGCCGTACTGCGGACCGCTGCTGAAGCTGCCGAAGGATTTCATCGACATCAATTTCGCGTTCTCGCGCGTGCCGGGGCAGCCGAAGCAGTATGTGCAGGACCGGATCCGCGAGCGCGGCGACGCCGTCGCGAAACTGCTCGACGGCGCCAGTTGCCACGTCTATATCTGCGGCCTCAAGGGCATGGAGCAGGGTGTCGACGACGCGTTCCGCGACGCCTGCCGCCGGCATGGCAAGGATTGGGACGCATTGCTGCAGACGCTGCGCCGCGAGGGCCGCTATCACGTCGAGACCTACTGAGCGCGGCGCCGCCCCGCCCGCGCCGCGGCCTGCCGCCGTCCGCATCCTCGAGGACGAGCACCTCGCGATCGCATCGGTGCTCTACAGCCTGCGCCACGCCGTGCGGCAGGCGGTCAACGGCGGTGCCGTGCCGGATTTCCGGCTCTTCGGCGCGATGCTCGATTACCTCGAAGCGTTTCCCGAACGGCTCCACCATCCGAAGGAAGACGCGTTTCTTTTCGCCGCGCTCGCCGAACGCTGTCCGGAAGCGCGGCCGCTCGTCGACGCGCTCCGGCAGGAGCACGTCCGCGGCGACCGGATGATCCGCGACCTGCGCGAGCGGCTCACCGATGCCGCCACCGGCACGGCGAACGCCTTTGCGGCATTCGCGCAGGCCGTCGTCGTTTACGCCGATTTCCACTGGCAGCACATGACGCGCGAGGAAGAAGTGCTGCTGCCGCTCGCCCTCGCCCACCTCGACGCCGCGGACTGGGAGCGCATCGGCGCCGCGTTCCGCTCCAACGCCGATCCGCTGCGCGGCTTCCGGCCGGAGCAAGACCTCGACCGTCTGTTCCGGACGATCGTCGACCTCGCGGCAACGCGGGAGCCCGCGGGCAGGCGCTGAAACCGCTACACTGCCGGCGCGACACGACGTCGCCACCACCGCCGGGATCGCGATGACCTTCGACTATCCGCTCGTCAAGCATGTCCACGTGGCCGCCGTCGCGGTGTCGCTCGCGCTGTTCGCCGTCCGCGGCGCCTGGATGCTGGCCGCGCCGGAGATGCTGCGACGGACGTGGGTGCGCATCGTGCCGCACGTCGTCGACACGCTGCTCCTCGCCTCCGCGTTGTGGCTGGTCTGGGAGATCGGGCCCGGCGCCGGGCCGTGGATCGCCGCCAAGGTCGCCGGCCTCGTCGTCTACATCGGCGTCGGCATCGTCGCGTTGCGGGCCGGCAAGACGCGGGCGATCCGCGTCGGCGCCTTTGTGTTCGCGCTGGCGACGTTCGCCTGGATCGTGTCGGTCGCGCTGACGAAGTCGCCGCTGGGCTTCTTCGCCCCGCTCGCGCGGCTATAATCGCCGTCGCTTTCCCGCCCGCACCGACCGCACCGATGGCCGCCAACTTACTCTCCGATCTCACCGCGCCCAGCTTCGACGACCCGCTCGGGATGCTGTCCGCGTGCCACGGCCGGATCGACCGCCAGCTGGCGACGCTCGAACGGCTGCAGCGCCACCTGCCCGAGCACGGCTGCGATACCGACGCGCGCGTCGCGGCCCGCGCCATCCTCAAGTACTTCGACACCGCCGCGCCGAACCACCACGAGGACGAGGAGGCCAGTGTGTTCCCTCGTCTGATCGTCGCGCTGCCCGACGCCGCGGCCCGGCTTGTCGCCGACCTGGCGAAGGACCATGCGCAACTGGCGACCAACTGGCGCCGGCTGCGCCCGATGCTCGCCGCGATCGCCGCGGGCCAGCGCGCCAACCTGTCGCCGGCGCAGGTCGCCGCCGTGCGCGCCGCGTACGACGCGCACATCGACAAGGAAGAGACCGAGCTGATCCCGCTCGCGGCAGAAGTGTTCGACGCCGCGACGCTGAAGGCGATCGGCGAGGAAATGGCGGCGCGCCGCGGCGTGGATCCGAGGGCGCCGGCGCGACGAGCGCTCTGAGACGGCCGGCAGGCGGCCACCGCCCAAAGGGCCGCCGCTCAGATCACCCGCGAGTACTGCGCCTTCTGCTGTGCCTCGCGCAGGTAGCGGTCGAAATGCATCGCGACCGTCCGCACCAGCAGCCGGCCGCGCATCGTCACCCTGAGGCCGTCCTCGTCGAGCTCGACCAGCCCGTCGGCGGCGAGCGGCCCCAACGAGGTCAGGTCCGGCAGGAAATAGTCGGCGAACGGGATGCCGTACTGCGCGCCGAGCGTGGCGAAGTCGAGCTCGAAGTTGCACATCAGCTTCTGGATCACGTCGCGGCGGATGAGGTCATCTGCGTTGAGTTCCACGCCACGCATCACCGGCAGCGCGCCGGCGTCGAGTTTTTCGTAATACTCGTCGAGCGTCTTCACGTTGGCGACGTACGACGCGCCGACCTTGCCGATCGCCGAGATGCCGAACGCCAGCATGTCGCAGTCGGGTTTCGTCGAGTAGCCCTGGAAGTTGCGGTGGAGCTTGCGTTGCGCCTGCGCGACGGCGAGCTCGTCCGTGGGCTTCGCGAAGTGGTCCATCCCGATGTAGACGTAGCCGGCTTGGCCAAGCTTCTCGATCGCGAGCGCCAGGATCGCGAGCTTCGTCTCCGGCGCCGGCAGCGCGTCGAGGTCGATCCGACGCTGCGGCTTGAACAGGTGCGGCACGTGCGCGTAGCTGTACAGCGCGATGCGGTCCGGCGCGACGGCGATCACCTTGTCGAGCGTCGCCGAGAAGCCGGCCACCGACTGCCGCGGCAGCCCGTAGATCAGGTCGGCGTTCACCGACACGAAACCGTTGGCCCGCGCGGCGTCGATCACCGTCATCGTCTCGGCCTCGGTCTGGATCCGGTTGACCGCCTGCTGGACGACGGGGTCGAAATCCTGGATGCCGACCGAGATCCGGTTGAAGCCCAGCCCGGCGAGGAACTCGATCGTGTCTGCGCCGACCTTGCGCGGGTCGACCTCGATCGACACCTCGGCGTCCGCCGCGAAGTCGAAGCCGCCGCGCAACATTCCCATCAGCATCGACATCTCGTCGCGGGCGAGGAACGTCGGCGTGCCGCCGCCCCAATGAAGCTGCTCGACCTTCGGGCCGCCTTCGATCAGGCCGCCAACGATCTCGATCTCGCGGCCGACGTACTTGATGTACTTGGCCGAGCGCCCGTGGTCCTTGGTGATGACCTTGTTGCACGCGCAGTAGTAGCAGATCGTGTTGCAGAACGGGATGTGCACGTACAGCGACAGCGGTGCCGTCGGCCGCTCGTGATTGCGCGCGGTGAGCGCGTTCACGTAGTGCTCGGCGGTGAGGCCGGCGTGAAAACGGTCGGCAGTGGGATACGAGGTGTAGCGAGGACCGAACCCGTCGTATTTCTTCACCAGTGCGGTGTCGAGGACGAGGTCGGCAGCGGCGGCGGTGGCCATGGCAGCTCCCGATAAGCGGTGATACTCCCGCGAATGAGGCGAATTGTCACAGGTCCCGTAACAGCCGGCCTTGACCGAGGTCAACGGCCGGAAAAGTAGGGTCAGACTCGGCTTTCCAGTCAGCAGTCGAAAAGTAGGGGGAAAGTAGGGTCAGACTCGACTTTCCGGCGAGCAGCCGGCCAATCGCAGGACCATGGGACGGGAAAGTCGAGTCTGACCCTACTTTTCACCCTACTTTTCCTTTTCGCCCACGCACGATCGAACGACGGCGGCGGCGTTCAGCGCGACTCGCCCTTGAGCGACATCGCCTGCGCGTAGAGCAGGTCGCGCGGCAATCCCGTCGCCGCCGCCGCGACGCGCGCGGCGCGCGCCGGCGGCAGCTCCTCGATCAGGGCGGCGACGAGGCGGCGGGTGTCGAGCGTCGTCTGCGCGTCCGTCGTCTCGGCCGCCGCGGACGGAGCATCCACCAGCAGCACGAACTCGCCGCGCTCGTGCTCGGGCGCGGCAGCGAACCAAGGGCCGGCTTCGCCGAGCGGCATTCGCGAGATCGTCTCGAATTTCTTGGTAAGTTCGCGCGCGACAACGAGCGTGCGCGCAGCACCCAGCGCCGCGGCCAGCTCGCCCGCAGTCGCGGCGACGCGATGCGGCGCCTCGTAGACGACCAGCGCGAACGGCAGCGCCGCGACGGCGGCGAGCAACTCACGGCGCGCCTTTGCCTGCGACGGCAGGAAACCGAGGAAGACGAACTGCGCGGCAACGAGCCCGGCCGCGGAAAGTGCGGCGATCGCCGCGTTCGCGCCCGGCACCGGCACGACGGGCAGGCCCGCCGCGTGGACGGCGGCCACGACGCGCGCCCCGGGGTCGCTGACCGCAGGCGTGCCGGCGTCGCTGACCAGCGCGACGCTCTTGCCCGCGCGCAGCCGGTCGACGACCTCGCCCGCGCGCCGCGCCTCGTTGTGCTCGTGCAGCGAGAGCGGCCGCGTCGCGATCCCGTAATGCCGCAGCAGCACGGCGGTGTTGCGCGTGTCCTCGGCGGCGACGACGTCCGCGCTGCCGAGAATGTCGAGCGCGCGCAGCGTCAGGTCGCGCAGGTTACCGACGGGCGTCGCCACCACATATAATGATCCCGGCTGGGCGCGGAACCGCGGGGTTCCTGCACCCGCGCTCCCGTCACCCTCGTCGATCCCGTGCACGCCCACTCCAGCTTCGTCGCATGATCGCCCTCGTCCGCTCCGACTTCGCGGCGCTTCTCCGCGCCCGCCGTCGCGTCGCCGCGGTTGTGCTGGCGGTCGCGTTGGGGCTGCCCGCATTCTCCGCTGCGCAAACCCTCGGGGCAAGCGCCGGGCCGGCGCCGTCGACCGCGCCGGCGACCATGGAAGCCGTACCGAATCCGGAAACGGCGACGACCCTGCCGTTGCCCGCGTCCGCGCTGTCGCCGCCGGCTCCGGCCATCGCGCTGGTGCTTCCGTTGCAGTCGAGCGCCTACGGCCGCGCCGCCGAAGCGGTGCGGGCGGGCTTCCTCGCGGCGGCCTACGTGGCGAAGGTCAAGCCGCTCGTCATCGGCCACGGCGACGGCGACGTCGTCGAGGCGTTCGCCAAGGCAAAGGACAGCGGCGCGGGCGTGGTTGTCGGTCCGCTGGTCCGCGATGACCTCAAGACGATCGCCGGCAGCACTGACGAGTTGCCGTGGACCATTGCGTTGAACCAGCTCGAGGAAGGAAGTCCGCTGCGCGAGCGCATGTACACGATCACGCTGGCGATCGACGGCGACGCCCGCCAGCTCGCCCGCGTCATCCGCGACAGCGGCGCGCAGGTCGTCGGCATCATCGCCGCCGATGCCCCGCTGCAGAAGCGGCTTTCCAACGCCTTCGTCGCCGACTGGATCCTTTACGGCGGCGGGCCGCCGGTGCAACTGCGTTTCGAGCGCACGCCCGACATGCTGGCGTTGCTGAAGCGCGAGCTCGGGCGCACGCCGCTCGACGCCGTGCTGCTCGCGCTCGACGCTGCCGACGCGGCGCTGGTGAAGCCCTATGTCGGGCAGATCCCGGTGTACGCCAGCAGCATGGTCAACGACCGGCAGCCGCGCGAGGTCCTGCGCGACCTCGACGACGTCCGCTTCGTCGAGATCCCGTGGCTCGCCGACCCTGCCGCACGCGCGTTCGCGAATCTTCCGCGCGGCGAGTTTCCGAATGCGGCGCTCGACCGCCTCTACGCGCTCGGCATCGACGCGTTCCGGGTGGCGCAGTCCTTCCGCGACGGCGCGCCCGCCTCGCTCGAGTTCGACGGCGCCATCGGGCACGTGGCGCTGGACAACTCGCGCCAGCTCCAGCACGACGGCCGGCTGATGCGGTTCGAGGCCGGCCAGATCGTGCCGGCGGACGGGCGCTGACGGTGCCGACGGCGCGCGCCGCCGCGGGCGCGCAGGCGGAGGCGCTGGCCGCCGCCTTCCTCGAGGCACGCGGCCTCGCGATCCTGGAGCGAAACTGGCGTCGCCGCTGCGGCGAGCTCGACCTCGTCGCACAGGACGGCGACACGCTGGTGTTCGTCGAAGTGCGGCTGCGCCGGCGCGGTGACTTCGGCGGCGCCGCCGCCAGCATCACCGCGGCCAAGCGGGCGCGGCTCACGGCAGCGGCCGGGCTGTACCTCGCACGATTGCGGGCGACGCCGCCGTGCCGGTTCGACGCCGTGCTGATGGACGCACTCGACACCAAGCGGATCGAATGGCTGCAGAACGTCGTCGAGGTCTGACCGCACCGGGGCGGGCCCGGCAATCTTGCTACAATCGCCCTCCATGCCCACCGTCGGCGCCGCCCGCGACGCCGACCCCGCCGGACTGACGATGGATCACGTCGAGCGCATCCGCGCCCACTTCGCCGACAGCGCGCAGCTGCAGCTCGCCGCCGTCGACACGCTCGCCCCGGCGATCGCGCGCGCCGCCGACGTGCTGACGACGTGCCTGCTCGCCGACGGCAAGATCCTCGCCTGCGGCAACGGCGGCTCGGCCGGCGACGCGCAGCACTTCGCCGCCGAGATGGTCGGCCGCTTCGAGCGCGAACGGCCGGAACTTCCGGCGATCTCGCTTGCCACAGACACATCGATCCTGACCGCGGTGGCCAACGACTACTCGTTCGAGCAGGTGTTCGCGAAGCAGGTGCGCGCGCTCGGCAGCAAGGGCGACGTGCTGCTGGCGATCTCGACGTCGGGCAATTCGGCCAACGTGATCGCGGCGATCGAGGCGGCGCGCGACCGCGAGATGCCGGTCGTCGCATTGACGGGCAAGGGCGGCGGCCGAATCGGCGCGATGCTCGGCCCGGACGACGTCCACCTGTGCGTGCCGCACGAGCGGACGGCGCGGATCCAGGAAGTCCACCTGTTGACGATCCATTGCCTGTGCGACGCCGTCGACAACACGCTGCTGGGAGAAGAAGCATGACGATTTCCGTACCCGTCCGGTCCGTGGCCTCCGCCGTTGCGATGGCGCTCGCTGTCGGCGCGACGCCGTTCGTCGCCGGCTGCGTGCCCGCGGTGATCGCCGTCGGCGTCGGCGCCGGCGCGCTGGTCGTCGCCGACCGCCGCTCGACCGGCGCGCAGCTCGACGACCAGACGATCGAGGTCAAGGTCAGCACGGCGGCCGGCTCGAAGTACGGCGACAAGATCCACCTCAACGTGATCAGCTACAACGGCAACGTGCTCCTGACCGGCGAGGCGCCGACGATCACCGTCGCCGACGACATCGCAAAGACCGCGAAGGCCACCGACCGTGTGCGCAGCGTGCAGAACGAGATCGTCATCGGGGCGACGACCGACCTCGGCGCGCGGTCCAACGACACGGTGATCACGTCGAAGGTCAAGGCGCGGTTCGTCGAGGCCAACAAGTTCCATGCGAACTACGTCAAGGTCGTCACCGAGCGCAGCGTCGTCTACCTGATGGGCATCGTGTCGCGGCAGGAAGCCGACGCGGCGGCGGAGATCGCCGCGACGACCTCCGGCGTGGCCCGCGTGGTCAAGGTGTTCGAGTACCCGAACTGACGCGCACGGCGGCGATGACGGATTCCGGCGCCCTGCCAGCACCGCGCCACCCGAGGAAGATCGCCGGCGCCGACCCGCTGGCGCGGATCGCTGCGCTGCCGCGGCCGCTGGTGTTCACCAATGGCGTGTTCGACGTGCTGCATCGCGGGCACGTCACCTACCTCGAGCAGGCGCGCGGCCTCGGCGCCTCGCTCGTCGTCGCCGTCAACTCCGACGCATCGGTGAAACGGCTGGGCAAGGGCGACGACCGGCCGTTGAACCCGCTCGCCGACCGGATGGCAGTGCTGGCCGCGCTCGAGGCGGTGAGTCTCGTCGTGCCGTTCGAATCCGACACGCCGCGCGACCTCGTCGTCGGCTGCCGGCCCGACGTGCTGGTGAAGGGCGGCGACTATTCGGCGGCCACCACCGCCGGCGCCGCCGAGACGATCGCCGCCGGCGGCCGCTTCGTCGCGATTCCGTTCGCATTCGACCGCTCGACCACGGCGTTGCTGCGTCGGATCCGCGGCTGACGGCACGCGCTTGCTATACTTTCCGCCGATAGCCTCTGCGCGCACTTTCGCGCACCCGACCCCATGACCGACCTGCAGAAATCCACGCCGACCGAGGGCGCTGTCGTCGAACTCGACACCGCGCAATTCAACGCCAGGATCGCCGGCCATCCGCTCGCCATCGTCGATTTCTGGGCGCCCTGGTGCGCGCCATGCCGAGGCTTTGCGCCGACGTTCGCCGCCGCGGCGCAACGCCACCCCGACGTGCTGTTCGCCAAGGTGAACACCGAGGACGAGCAGTCGCTGGCCGCGCACTTCGGGATCCGCTCGATCCCGACGCTGATGATCTTTCGCGACGACATCGTCGTCTACGCCGAATCCGGCGCGCTGCCCGCGTCGGCGCTGGAGCAGGTGATCGGCGCGGCGAAGGCGCTCGACATGGACGACGTGCGGCGCGAGCTTGCCGCGCAGGACGCCGGCGCCGCCGGCGCCGGCTGACCGCGTCGTCCGCCGCGCGCTCGCCGGTGACGCCGTGAGCGCCGCGCTGCTCCTCCTCCCGGACTTCCTGCTGATCGCCGGCGGTGCGCTGCTCCGGCGCACGCGCGGCTTCGACGACGCGTTCTGGCGCGGCGTCGAGCGGCTCGTCTACTTCGTGCTGTTCCCGGCGCTCCTGTTCCGCTCGCTCGCGACGTCGCCGCTCGCTCCGTCCGACGCCGTGCGCCTCGTCGGCGTCGGCGTCGGCTTCACCGTCGCCGGCATGCTGCTGTCCGCGCTCGCGCGGCCGCTGTTCCGCCTGCCGGCGCCGACGTTCGCCGCCTGCTTCCAGTGCGGCTTCCGCTTCAACACCTACGTCGCGCTTGCCGTGGCGGGCCGGCTGGGCGGCGAGCAGGGTCTCGCCGCGATCAGCGTGCTGGTCGGCGTGCTGGTTCCGCTGGTCAACGTCGCCGCCGTGGGCGTGCTCGCGCGCGGCCGCGTCGGCGTCCAACTGACGCGCAATCCGCTCGTCATTGCCTGCGTCGCCGGCATCGCCTGGAAGCTCGCCGGCGTGCCGCTGCCGGGCCTCGTCGCGCGCGTCCTCGAGCTGCTGGCGAGCGCCGCGCTGCCGCTTGGCCTGCTAGCCGTCGGTGCCGGGCTGAAGGTCTCCCGCGGCACGCTGCCGTGGCCGGCGCTGGCGTGGTGGCACGGCGTCAAGCTGGTGGCGATGCCCGCCGTGGCGCTGCTGCTGGCGAACGCGGCGGGGCTGTCCATGCTCGAACGTCAGGTCGCCGTGACGATGGCCGCGGTGCCGACGGCGACGTCGGCCTACATCCTCGCCACGCAGATGAACGGCGTCGGCGCGCCGGTGGCGCTGCTGATCTCGTCGGGGACGCTGCTGGCGGCGGTGACGCTGCCGCTGTGGATCTCGGTGGTCGCCTGACGCGCAGGCGCAGGCGCCGCCGCGCGGCGCGGCGCGCTACCGGCGATACCGGTTCAGGAAATCGGCGACGATGCCCTTCTGCGAGCGGTCGATCGCGACGTCGAGCGTGCGGTCGGCGGGATCGTACTGCTTCGCCTTCCGGAACGCGTTGATCGCTTCCTGGTGAAAGCCCTGCGCCTGCATCGCCTGACCGAGGCAGCGCCAGGCGTCGGCGTTGCCGAGGTCGAGTTCGGTCCACGCCCGGCACAGTTCGCCGGCGCGGCGCCAGTTGCCGGCGTTCAGCATCCGCGGGCCCTCGTCCTTCAGCGCGGCGATCCTGGCGCGGCGATCGGCGAACTGTTTTTCCATCTCCGGGTCGATCGGGCCCATGGAAGTTCGAACCGGATCGATCTTCGGCGTCATCGACGGCATCGTGATCGGACCGCCGGCGGTGACCGAGGACGGGGAACCCCGTCCACCAGCGCGGCCGCCGTTCGCCGCACCGCCGGGGAAGCCGCCGGGCAGCAGCGACGATGCCGAAGGCAGCGCATCGACGACCGTCGTCCGCGCCCACGCGATCGATTCGGCCATTGGCTGATGCCACGCGACGCCGTAGAGCCAGAGCATCGCCGCGAGGCCGCAGACGCCGGTCACCGTGTTGAGCACGCCCGGCGGGCCGTG
>JBDTVU010000117.1:0-10772 GCA_040007035.1 Betaproteobacteria bacterium
AGGCAACGAGGTCGGCGCCGACTGACGGCGGCGAATCTCCTGGGGGCTTCGATGAGCATTCATCGGCATCTCGCCGCGGCGCTGCTGCCGCTTGCGTTGGCGCTTGTCGGCGCACAGCCGCATGTCGCTTGCGCGCAGCAGACGTATTTCGACGTGGCGCGCGGCGGCCATCCGCACGACGTCGCCGCGGCGCCGGCGCCGGGCGGCCCCGTCTATTACACGGCACAGATGACCGGCAAGCTGGGCATCCTCGACCCGGCGTCCGGACGCTACGAGGAGATCGCGCTCGGGCCGCGTTCGGCGCCGCACGGCGTCATCGTCGGTCCCGACGGCGCGGTGTGGATCACCGACGGCGGGCAGAACGCGATCGTCCGCTACGATCCGAAGACGCGCGCGGTCCGCGCGTGGCCGCTGCCGGCCGAGGCCGGCTACGCGAACCTCAACACGCCCACGCTCGATGCGAAGGGCCGGGTGTGGTTTACCGGCCAGAGCGGCTACTACGGGCGGCTCGACCCGGCGACCGGCGTGGTGGACGTGTGGAAGGCGCCGCGCGGCCGCGGTCCGTACGGCATCGCGACCACGCCCGCCGGCGATGTGTATTACGCGTCGCTGGCCGGCAACCACATCGCGCGCGTCGACACCGAAACCGGCGTCGCGACGGTGATCGAGCCGCCGACGAAGGATCAGGGCGCGCGCCGCGTCTGGTCCGATTCGCGCGGACGGATCTGGGTCAGCTACTGGAACACCGGCCACGCCGGGATGTACGACCCGGCCACGCGCGGCTGGCGCGAATGGAAGCTGCCCGGCAGCACGCCGCGCGCGTATTCAGTGTGGGTCGACAGCCGCGACAAGGTCTGGCTGACCGACTGGAGCGCCAACGCGATCGTCCGCTTCGATCCGGTCACCGAAAAATTCGACAGCTTTCCGTCGTCGAAGCCGAACGCCAACGTCCGGCAGATGCTCGGGCGGGCCGGTGAGGCGTGGGGCGCCGAATCGGGCAACGAGCGGCTGGTGCGGGTGACGGCGCAGTGAGCAGACGCCCCGCCGGCGGAGATCGGCGCGGCGCCTACTCGACGACCCGGCCGCGGCCGGACTTGATCTTGCCGTGGCGCACCTTGCCGTCGACGCGGCGCCGTTGCGACGCCTTCGTCGGCCGCGTCGCCTTCCGCGCGCGCGGCACCGTCGCTGCGGCGTCGACGAGCACCTGAAGTCGCGCCAGCGCCTCGTCGCGGTTGCGCTCCTGCGTGCGGTAGCGCTGCGCCTTGATGACGACGACGCCGGTCGCGGTGATGCGGTCGTCGGCACGGGCCAGCAGGCGGACCTTCACCGCGTCCGGCAGCGACGACGCGCGGATGTCGAAGCGCAGGTGCACGGCGGAGGACACCTTGTTGACGTTCTGCCCGCCGGCACCTTGCGCGCGGATCGCGGTCCACTCGATTTCGTCGGCGCGGACCACAGCGGTCATGGTGTCGGCGCCGGTGTGCCTTCGGTCGCCGCCGTGCCGGCGGCCGCGGGCGGTGTCGGCTTCGGGTACTTCCACTTCTTCTGCAGCCACAGCCAGTCGGCGGGGCTGGCGCGGATCTCGCTCTCGAGCGTCGCTGCGTAGCGCTCGACGATCAGCACGTCCTCGCCGTCCGCGTACGGCGGTTCCGCGAGCACGATGAAACGGATCGAATAGCGGCCGCGGGCGAGCCGCCGCATCCGGACGTAGATGACCGGCGCGTCGAGGAAGCGTGCGACCTTGCCGGCGCCGACGAAGAATGCGGTGTCCTGGTGGAGGAAGCGCGTCCAGATCTTGGGATGCTCGGGGCGCGGCGTCTGATCGGCGATCAATGCGTACGTTCGCGCCTTGCCGGCACGCGCCATCAGCTCGTAGATGAAATCCTCGCGCGGAATCAGCGAGCTGCCGAAGCGGGCGCGCGACTTCTGCAGGAATGCATCGATCGACGACACCCGCTGGTGCTGGTAGACGACGTTGATGGGGATGCCGAAATGGACGCCGGCGGCGAGCAGCAGCCACTCCCAGTTCGCATAGTGGGCGGTCAGCAGCACGACCGACTGGCCGGCGTGCTCGCAGCGCCGGATCACCTCGGGATTCTCGATGGTGACGCGTTCCTTCAGCGCCTCGGGCTCGGCGCCGTAACCCCAGAACGCCTCCGTCAGCGTGTCCGCCGCATTGCGGTACGACCGGCGGAGGATCGCGGCGCGCAGGGTGGCGCTCGCCTCGGGAAACGCGTTGGCGATGTCGCGCTCGGTGTACGTGCGACGCCAGCGCAGCACGTAAAAACCGATGACGTAGATGATCCATGCGTACGCGTGCAGCAGCGGCAGGGGCGTAAGGGTCAGCGCTTTGAGCAGCAGGTGCATCGGCGGGCGGGGGCGGGGGCGCGGTCAAGCGCCGGTCGGGCGCCGAATATAACCGACGGCGGCCCGAAAGTCAGGAACGGCGCGCGCGGCCGAGGTGCGGGCGTCGGCGGCGAAGCTATAATCACCGGTTTTCCGGCGCGAGGGTCCGATGTCGTTGGCAGCGTTGCGATTGGCGGGAGCGTTGCTCGGTTTTCTTCTGGCGAGCAGCGCGGCGGCCGAATTTCCGGCCGAGATGGTGGCCCGGTACGCGGCCGACGCGGCGAAGGCGCAGCCGGGATACGTGCCGTCGGCGGCGGCCGGCCGCGAGTTCTTCCTGCGCCGGTTCGATGTTTCGGCGGAACTTCCGGGCTGCGCGACGTGCCATACCGAGAACCCGGCGGCGCGCGGCAAGCATGCGATCACCGGCAAGCGGATCGCGCCCCTTGCGCCATCGGCCAACCTCGACCGCTTCACCGACGGCGCGCATGTCGAAAAATGGTTCAAGCGCAACTGCACCGAAATCGTCGGCCGCGAGTGCACGGCGGCGGAAAAAGCGAATTTCGTGTCATTCCTGCTGACGGTCCGGCCGTGAGCCGCCGTGCGGAAGTCCTGATGCTTGCCGCCGTCACGCTCGCCATTGCGTCGCGGGCCGACGCCGACATCCGCTTGCCGGATGACACGCCGCCGTCCTACCGTACCGAGTGCGGGACGTGCCACGATCCGTTTGCGCCCCAACTGATGCGCAAGGCCGATTGGAAGCAGGTGGTCGCCGGGCTCGACCGGCACTACGGCGTGAACGCGGCGCTGTCCGCCGACGAGGTTCAGCCGATCGCGGCGTTCCTCGACCGGCGGGGCGCCGACGATGCGGATGCACGGATGGCGGCAGCCGAGCTGCGGCTGACCGCGACGGAATACTTCCGGCGTCGCCACGCGTCGGTGTCGCGCGCGGCGTGGGCGCACGCCGACGTCAAGCGTCCTTCCAACTGCGGCGGCTGCCATTTCACGTCGGACCAGGGCGTGTTCGGCCACGACGTCAGCATTCCGGGCGGCCGCTGAGTGCGCGCGGTCCGCGTCTGGGACCTTGCGACGCGGCTCGGCCACTGGCTGCTCGCCGTGTCGTTCGCCGTCGCGTGGCTGACGGCAGAGCGCGAAGCCTGGCGCCACGTCCACGTCAAGGCGGGCTACGCGATGCTCGCGGTGATCGCGTTCCGCGTCGTCTGGGGCTTCGCCGGCACGCGGCACGCGCGGTTCGCGGCGTTCGTGTTCCCGTTGCGCGCGGTCGCCGACTATGCGGTGGGGCTCCTCCGGCGTCGCCCACCGCATTACACCGGCCACAACCCGCTCGGCAGCTGGTCGATCTTCGCGCTGCTCGCCCTCGGTGTCGCCGCCTGTGTCACCGGCGTGATGGATTACGAGGAATGGGGCGGACGGTGGGTCGGCGACGCGCACGAAGCGCTGTCGATCGCGATGCTGTGGGTCGTCGGCCTGCATCTCGCCGGGGTCGCCGTCAGCAGCGTGGCGCATCGTGAAAACCTCGTGGCGGCGATGGTCACCGGGCAGAAGGCGGGCGACGCCGGCGAGGCGGTCGGCCCCGGCGAAGGGCGCGGTGGCGCGGTGGCGCTCGTCGCCTGCGTCGCGCTCGCGGTGCTGTTGGCGTGATGGGTGGGTCCGAAACAGGGGCCCGGGATGAAATGAAACGGGGTATCGTCGCGACCAATGGCGACGCGCCGGTTTCGCCGGCGCCTTTGTCGAGGAGGAGAGCCATGTTCCGCCGTCTTTCGGGCCGCCTGTCGGCCTTCGTGACCGTAGCGTCAATGACGCTGATCCAGGCCTGCAGCGCCGCCGGCCCGGCGGTGACGCTTCCGCCACCGGCCATCGACATTCCGGTCGCCGCGACCAGGGGAATGCAGACGGCTGTGTTCGCCGGCGGCTGCTTCTGGGGAGTCGAGGCCGTGTTCCGACACACGAAAGGCGTCAGCCGCGCAGTGTCGGGCTATGCCGGCGGTGCGGCACCCCTTGCCACCTACACGGCGGTGACGACCGGCACCACCGGCCATGCCGAGTCGGTCGAGGTGACGTTCGATCCGGCGCAGGTCAGCTACGGGCAACTGCTGCGGATCTTCTTCTCCGTCGCCCACGATCCGACCACGCTCAACCGGCAGGGTCCCGACGTCGGCACGCAGTACCGGTCGGCGATCTTCGCCACCGGCGACGAGCAGAAGCGCGTCGCGCGCGCGTACGTCGAGCAACTGGACAAGGCCAAGGCGTTCAATCGACCCATCGTCACCGAGGTCGTCGCGCTGCCGGCGTTCTACCCGGCCGAGGACTACCACCAGAATTACCTGGCGCTGCACCCGAACGAGCCGTACATCGTCATCAACGACGTGCCGAAGGTCGCCGCCCTCAAGCGCGATTTCCCCGACCTCTACGTCGGCAAGTGACGTCCGGCGCGGGCGGCGGTTGCCGCGTGCGCGCCGTTCAGTTCTTCGCCCGGACGACGACCGCCTTGAGCCGATGCTTTTTCATCGGGCTTCTCCTGGAGAGGTGGAAATCGTCTTCGTCGGTCCACTCGTCGTCGTCGGTCCACTTCGACGGCTGGCCCTCGGTGCGCGCATCGCGCACGCGGCGAGCCGGTACAGGACGAATTGTAGTGCGCATCACCGCTGCATTGGCAACCGGAATCACGATGCACGCCGGTCATCGAAGATCCGGGACGACCACCGACAACTCCGGCCAGACGAAAGGACGGTGCGGGCAACGTCGATGAGCTAACATCGAAAGGCTTCGTCATCTACGACAGCCAGACGAGCCCGAATTGAAAACCTCAGCGACCGACCTGGCGGTGCGCGGCGGGACCGTGCCCGAGTGGCGAATCGAAACGGCTGCCGACGCGGCCGTCGCCTTCGACCGCATCGTGCGTGCAGCGCGAAGTCGGCCGGTGCGCGCGCGTTGCAGCGGCCTCACGATCATCGAGCTTTCGCTCGCGGTCGCCGTGCTCGGCGTGCTCCTCGTGCTTGCCGTTGCCGGATACGAGCGCGCCCGCAACCGCGTTCGCGTCGCGGAGGCGACATTCGACATCGCCGCGATCAGCATGCAGGTTTCACAATATTCACAGGATAACCGGGCGCTTCCCGGCAGTCTCGGCGACGTCGGGGAGGGCGGGCGCGTCGACCCGTGGGGACACGCCTATCAGTACGTCAATCACGACGCCAAGGGCAGCCATGGCGATTGGCGGCGCGACAAGAGGATCGTGCCGATCAATTCCGACTTCGACGTGTTCAGCATGGGCAAGGATGGCGCAAGCCGGCCGCCGTTGACGGCGAAGGTTAGCCGCGACGACATCGTCCGTGCCAACAACGGCCGCTTCGTCGGCCTCGCATCGGACTACGATCCGTGAAGCTGGAGCGAGGCTTCCTGCAGAGTCGCGTGGCGAGGCGGATCGTGGCGCTGTTCGTCCTGTGCGCGCTGATCCCGATCTCGGCGCTGGCGCTTCTCTCGTACGAGCATGTCCGCAAGGAACTCGTCGAGCAGGGCTACACGCATCTGGCGCAGCTCGCCGAGGGGTACTCCGCGTCGTTGTACGACCGGCTGATCGCCGTCGGCCGACAGATGAGTGGCATGGCCACCGAGGCCGATGCCCCCGGTGCGCGCTGGACCGAGGGCTACCGGCAGACGCTGCGCACGGAGTTCGACGCGATCGCCGTCGTCGGCGCCGATGGCAGGACGACCGTGCTGCTCGGCGCGCCTCGCCCGTTCGCCCCGCTGTCGGTGACCGAACTCGGGTACCTGGCGAAGGGCGAGGCGGTGATCCGGACTTCGCACGCGGGCGGCGGGTCGGCGCCCGTCGTGTTGGCACAGGCGGTGGACCCTGCGCGACCGGAGCGCGGCGCGCTCGTCGTCGAGATCGGCGCGACCTATCTCTGGGGCGATTCGGACGCACTGCCGGCACTGACCGACTTCTGCGTCGCCGACGCCGAAGGTAGCCTCCTGTATTGCTCGCAGTCGCGGCCGTCGCCCGCGATCGGCGAGTTCGCCGCACGCAGGACAGAGCCCGCGAACGGCCGCTTCACGTTCGATGGCGACGATGGCCCGCAGATCGCCAGCTATCGCGAACTCTTTCTCGAGCCCCATTTCATGGTTCACGGATGGACAGTGATCGCGTCGCGGCCGGCGGAAGACGTGCTGGCGCCGGTGGTGGCGTTCCAGTCGAGCTTCATCCCGGTCATTGCGCTGGCGCTGCTTGTCGTGGCGCTGTTCAGCGTGACCCAGGTGCGGCGCACGCTCGTGCCGCTGTCACGCCTCATCGAGGGTACCCGGCGCGCAGGGGACCAGGATTTCAGCACCCGCGTCGACGTCCGCAGCAACGATGAGCTTGGCGAGCTTGCCGCGTCGTTCAACATGATGAACGTGCGGCTGGGCCGCCAGTTCACGGCGCTGTCGACGCTGGCCGACATCGACCGCGCAATCCTGTCGCGGCTCGATGTCGACCACGTCGTCGAAACCGTGGTCCGCGGCATTCAGGCGATCGTGCCGGCGCACTCGGTGAGCGTTGCGATCCTGGACCGCAACGCCGTCGACGTGATGCGGGTCTACTCGCGCGGCCCCGGTGCCGACGCGCCGGTTGAGCTGGAACGCGCGCCCTGCACCGTCGAGGACACCCAGGAGCTCGCCCTGCACGCGGAAGGCGTATGGCTGGACGCGACCGCTTCGGTGCGTCCGTTCACGGCGGCGGTGCGGCGGCTGGGTGCCACTGCGCTATTCGTGCTGCCGATCGTCTGGCAGGGCGCCGTCGTCGGCGCCGTTGCGCTGGGGTTCGGGCGCGAAGCCGAGTTGTCCGCGGACGACCGGGCTCGCTCGCACGATCTGGCCGACCGCGTCGGCGTCGCTTTCGCGGCCGCCGCGCGGGACGAGCAGATCTACTACCAGGCGCACTACGACACGCTGACCGGCCTGCCGAATCGCCTCTACTTCAAGGACCAGCTGGTGCGCACGCTGGCCCATGCCCATCGCGACCGCGAGCGCTTTGCGCTGCTGTTCATCGACCTCGATTTCTTCAAGCGGGTCAACGACAGCCTCGGCCATACGGCTGGCGACGACGTGCTGCGCGAGGCCGCCAGCCGGCTGCGCGGCGGGCTGCGCGACACCGACACCCTCGCGCGGCTCGGCGGCGACGAGTTCACCGTCGTCGTATCCGACATCCGCTCGTCGCGGGATCCGAGGGTCGTTGCCGAGCACCTGATTGCCGCCCTGTCGGCGCCCTTCGTCGTCGACAGCCAGGAGCATTTCCTCAGCGCGAGCATCGGCATCGCGCTCTATCCGGATGACGGCCTGACTGCAGACGAGCTGCTGCGCAACGCGGACACGGCGATGTACCGGGCGAAGGACACGGGCCGCGGCCGCTGCGTGTTCTTCGAGGAGCGGATGAACCTGGTGGCGGTCGCACGGGTGCGTTCGGAGCGCGACCTGCGCCGCGCCGTCGACGAGGGCGAGTTCGTCCTCCACTACCAGCCGCTGCAGGACCTCGGCTCCGGCGCCATCGTCGCGGCCGAGGCGTTGCTGCGCTGGCAACATCCGGAGCGGGGATTGCTCTCGCCCGAGCATTTCATCGGGCTGGCCGAGGAGACCGGCCTCATCGACCGGCTCGGCGAGTGGGTGCTGCGCGAAGCCTGCGCCGAGCTCGGCGCACTGCAGCATGCAGGGATCCCCCTGCCCAGCGTGTCGGTCAACGTGTCCGCGCGCCAGTTCAGGCAGACGGATTTCGTCTCCACCGTCGGCGACATCCTCCGCGTCACGGCGACGCCCCCGGGCGGACTCGAGATCGAGATCACCGAAAGCCTGCTGCTCGACGCCAATGCCGACGTGGTGCGCGCGCTCGACGAGCTGAAGGCCCTCGGTGTCCGCATCGCACTGGACGATTTCGGCACCGGATATTCGTCGCTGTCGTATCTCAAGCGTTTCCCGGTCGATGTCGTCAAGATCGACCGCTCGTTCGTGAAGGACCTTCCGGACGACGAAAGCTCGAGCGCGATCACCGGCGCCATCATCCTGATGTCGCACGCACTGCACAAGCAGGTTGTGGCCGAAGGGGTGGCCACCGCGGAGCAGGCGGCGTTCCTGCGCCGCCTGGGCTGCGATCGACTGCAGGGCTTCTATCTGAGCAAACCACTGCCGGCGGCGGCGCTTGCCGTGTTCGTCCGTCGCGCCGGCGGGACCGTGCCGGTCGCTCGCATCGCGGCTGGCTGACCGCGCCGCTACGCCGTCAGGGCGGTAGGAGAGCCCCGGCCGCACCGCCGATCAGTGCAGCGAGCTTGCCGTAGCCGTCAGCCGTTGGATGGATCTCGTTCATCCAGTCGTTCGACACGCCGGTCGCACCGAGCGTCGCGCGCGAGAGCGTGCCGCGCGTGTCGACGACGTGGAACGCCGGCAGGCCGGCCGGCGCTGCCGCATCGAGCGCCGCGATCGCGTCGCCGAGCCGTCCGACCAGGTAGTCGGAAACGGCGAGCCAGTCCTTCTTCGGCACCTTCGCCGCGGTGAGCGCCGGCTGCAGCCACGGGCCTTTCGCCGGCACCAGCACGAACCTCGCCGGAGCGCTGCGCGGCGTCACCCAGTCGTAGGTGTGGGTGACGATCGGCGCGCCCGCGCACGGGCTGCCGGGCGCATCGCGTAGCGCCACGATGCTGCGGTAGCCCGCGGTCACGTCGGCCAGCAACGATGCGATCGCGGCTTCATCGCAGTAGTCGGCTGGGTCCGCGACCGGTGCGGCGCGCCGCGGCGGCGGCAGCAGGATGTCGCGGACGCGATCGATCAGGTCGTTGCCTCCGCCGGAGAGCAGGATCGCGTCCCAGCGATAGCCGAAGCGCGCGGAGAACGCGGCCTGGAGTTCGCGGTTGGCGGCGATCTCGGCCATGTGGCGGATCGTGTCGCCAGGAAGCGCGCAGTTGACGACGATGGCGTTCGCCGGGAATTCGAGCGTGAACAGCAGGTTCGACGTCGGCAGGCCGCCCAGCGTGAACCACGAGTCGCCCTCGGCGAGGAGGCGCCAACGATAGTCGCCGCTGTCCGGATCGCGGGCGCGGTCGCCGGTCTCGAGCCGGTCCCAGGCGATGACGTTCGGGTGCTGCATCGGCATGGCTCACCTCGCACGAAGCCGGCGGGAAGCTGTGCGCCGGCGGTGGCGCTCCCAAACGGCTGCCCGCCGCCATGCAATTCCCGCGCGATTGCATTATCCTCGCACCGGTGCGCCCGATGCGCGCCGACGGCTGCGACGCTGCTGCGGCCGCGACCCGCCGTCACGCCGATGTCCTCCACCGACCTCCCTCCGCCGCAGAAGGCCCGGATCCTGTCCGAGGCGCTGCCGTTCATTCGCGCATATCACGCGAAGACGCTGGTCGTCCGCTTCGGCGGCGCGGCGATGGCCGACGCGGCGCTGATGGCCGGCTTCGCCCGCGACGTCGCGCTGCTGCGCCTCGTCGGGATGAATCCGATCGTCGTCCACGGCGGCGGCTGGCGGATCGAGGACCTGATGCGGCAGATGGGGCTCAACGAACGCAAGCACCGCGGGATGCGGATCACCGACGCGCCGACGATGAACGTCGTCGAGATGGTGCTGGACGAACGCAACCAGGAGCTGGTCGGCCTCATCAACCGCAATGGCGGACGTGCCGTCGGCATCAGCGGCCAGGACGGCCGCTTCATCCACGCCCGGCCGAGGGTGCTGCCGGCCGAGCCCGACGGCGCGGCGGCGCCGGATCTCGGTTTCGTCGGCGACGTCGAGCGGATCGATCCGGCGCTGATCAACCTGCTGCTGTCGCGCCGGTTCATTCCGGTCGTGATGCCGATCGGCGTCGGTGACGACGGCACCGCCTACCACGTCAATTCCGACATCGTCGCCGGCCAGCTTGCGCGTACGCTGAACGCGGAGAAGCTGATCCTGATGACGAACGTCCCGGGCGTGCTCGGCCGCGACGGCAAGCTGGCGTATGTCCTCACCGCGACGGAGGCCGCCGCGCTTGTCGACGACGGCACCGTCCAGGGCGGGATGGTGCCGCGGGTCACGGCGGCGCTGGCCGCCGTGCGCGAAGGCGTGCGCTCGGTCCACATCATCGACGGCGGGGTGCAGAGCGCGCTGTTGCTGGAGGTGCTGACGGCGTCCGGCGTCGGCACCGCGGTGCGCTCCGACGCCGGGCCGCACTTCCTCGCCGACAGCAAGAGCTATTTCGCGACGGCCGCCGGCGGCTGATCTGGCCGGGCGGCCGCCGGCGGTTCAGCCGGAGCGGCGCCTCCGGCGCGATCATAAGCGAATCCGCGCACCGCTGGCGCGCGGCCCACCGGTCCGGCATTGCCGATTGGTGGCGGGCGCGTATCATGAATCGGCTGCCGGCGGCCCCCCGGGCTTCGCGGCGGCCCATCGCAGCAACGAGGAGACG
>JBDTVU010000118.1:0-10755 GCA_040007035.1 Betaproteobacteria bacterium
TTTGAAGTGGTCGTCGCAGCACCGGCAGCACCATCTTTTCACCGATACGGAGCACGATCCTTACGGCGTCAGCAAGGGCTTCTGGCATGCGCATATCGGATGGGTCCTGTGCTGGCGCCATCGCGTCAACTACAACAACGTGAAAGATCTGAGGAGGTCGCGGCTCGTGTTGCACCAGCACGAACATCACGCCTGGTGGTCAGTCGGCGGCGGAGTCGTCTTGCCCATGCTTTTTGCCTGGTGGATCGGGCATCCGCTGGGCGGGTTCATCATGGCCGTCTGCCTGCGCTTGATCGTCGTTCTGCATTCGACGTTCTGCGTAAATTCGTTTGCGCACACATTCGGCAGGAAGACCTACAATCACACGCAGTCGGCCGGGGACAATTGGTTAGGTGCGCTGCTCACGAACGGCGAAGGGTTCCACAACTACCATCATCGTTTTCCGGTCGACTACCGCAACGGAGTTCGCTGGTACCACTGGGCCCCGTCGAAGTGGTGTATCTACCTGATGTCGAAGATCGGCCTTGCCTGGGATCTCAAGCGGGTGTCCGATCTGCGGATTGCCGAAGCGGTCGGCCATTAGCAGCTTGCACCGACTGGCGGCTCAACCAAGCCATTCTCTCAAGTCATGATCGGCCCGATAAACCCAGGCGGTCAAACCGACGTCTTTTCCTGTAGCTCAGCAAGACGCTTTGCGATGTCTTCTCGAAATGGGGAGAAGACATCCAACACAAGCGCGTCTTCGTCCATGGTCTGAATTCGATGCATAACATTCCTGGGGACATAGGCAAATTCCCCGGGCTCCATGATGCGCTCTTCTCCGTCTATTTCCATCAGCATCCTTCCTTTGATCATGATTGCGATCTGATCATTCGGATGGGCATGGGGCTCGGCTTTGATTCCCGCAACTGCACTATGAAGACCGAGCATGACGTCGCCGAGGATAATGCCTCTTCGAGTCATGCCTGCCGGAAGAGTCGGGCCCGGCACTTTGTCTTGCGTGATTTCGGTCCATCGATG
The DNA here is from genome assembly GCA_040007035.1 of Betaproteobacteria bacterium. Taxonomy (GTDB): domain Bacteria; phylum Pseudomonadota; class Gammaproteobacteria; order Burkholderiales; family Casimicrobiaceae; genus CAIWHR01. The sequence goes on from JBDTVU010000118.1 coordinate 1,021, forward strand.
GAAGAATGACATAGCAACACTCCCTTGCTTGATGGGGGGCCAGTTCTCGGAGCGATGTCCGCTTGTTACCGGACTGCGCGCAGCGGCGGCAAATGCGCAATCGTGAGGCCGAGTGCGACCAACGTCCTTCGTCGCATCTCGGTCCCCCTTCGAGTGGATGTCCGGAACGGTCAATGTGACGCTACGCCGTTGACCTCGGAGGGTCAAGAATGCCCTCTGGGCGTAAGCGGGTCGCGTTGCAACGAGCGCCGAGGCTCATCGCGGCCGGGATCGAGTTCTTCAACCTAGGTCCGATTGCGCAGCCAGTGTTTGCGGCGCATCAACCGCGGCGCAGATATCCGCGCACGAACCGGAGCATGCCGACTCGGCGTTCGCGGGCCCGCGGCCAAGCGTCGCAGGTTCGATCTCATGCCATCGCTGCTCGACCCCGCCCTCGAATACCCCGGCGTCGGTGGGCTGGAATCCTGCACCCGACCGGGCGCCACACGTCACGCCGCACCCTCGTTGACGCATATCAATACGGTACGGCGACATTGCGCGCGCAATTCGATTGTCAAGGGCGCGGAAGGGCGATCGCACCAGATCTTCTGCGCGCCATGCGATGACGCGCTGGCCGTTAAATTCGGTAACTGAAATGCGAAGATTTCAATCCAGGAAGTCAGCGCCATGTCCGGTGTGACCCTGAAAAACGTCGTCAAGCAGTTCGGCGCAGTCAAAGCCGTCGACGACCTGTCCATCGAAATCCAGGACAAGGAATTCGCCGTGCTGGTGGGGCCGTCTGGCTGCGGCAAGACGACTGCGCTGCGGATGATCGCCGGCCTCGAAACGGTCAGCTCCGGCGAGATCTACATCGGCGATACGCTGGTCAACGCCCTCGCGCCGAGGGATCGCGACATCGCGATGGTCTTCCAGAACTACGCTCTGTACCCGCACATGAACATCCGCGAGAACATGGGCTTCGGGCTGAAGATCCAGAAGCTCCCCGCGAGCGAAATCAATGCACGGGTGAAGGAGGCCGCCGACATTCTCGGCCTCAACGACTTGCTGGACAGGAAACCGAAGGAACTCTCCGGCGGCCAGCGGCAGCGCGTGGCGGTGGGGCGGGCGATCGTGCGCAAGCCGAAGCTGTTCCTGTTCGACGAGCCGCTCTCCAATCTCGACGCCAAGCTGCGCGTCGCGATGCGCGCCGAGATCAGCAAGCTTCATCGCCGTCTCGGCGCCACCATCATCTACGTGACGCACGATCAGGTCGAAGCGATGACGATGGCCGACCGGATCTTCATCATGAGCAACGGCATCCTGCAGCAAAGCGGAACGCCGATGGAGGTCTACTCGAAGCCGGCAAGCCGCTTCGTTGCAGGCTTCATCGGCTCCCCGGCGATGAATTTCATCGACGCGAAGGCGGTCGAGGCGGACGGCGGCCTGTTCATCGAGGGCGGCGGCGTGCGGGTCAGAATGCCCGAGTCGTTCCGCCCCGAGCTCCAGCCGTATGTCGGCCGGCAGGTCGTGTTCGGCGTTCGGCCGGAGGACATCGCGGCGCACGATTCCTCGACGCAGCCGGACCGCGGGAACACCGTCACCGCGCGGGCCGAAGTCGTGGAAACGCTGGGCTCGGAAATATTCGCGCATCTGATGTGCGGTGCGCATTCGATCATCGCCCGGATGGAGGTGCCGGAAAAGCCGCTTCACGTCGGCGAAACCTTGCAGGTCGTTCTGCGAATGGCGAAGACGCATGTGTTCGACGCCGAGACGTCGCGGACCATCATCTAGGAGCAGATCGACACCAGGAAGAGAGAATCAGGCAACGGTGCTTCGTTCTCCGGAGCACCAGGCCACGTAGTGCCCGCCACGTCGGCGCCGGCGTGAAAGCAGGTTGCCGGCGTAGCGGTCCGTAACACTTGATGGAGGGCGTATGAGCAAGTTTGTCAGGAAGACTCTGGTTGCGTTGTGTTCACTCACCATTGCCGCGAGCGCGATGGTGCAGGCGCAGACCAAGGAAATTCGCGTGCTGCTCGCGAACCATCCCTACGGCGAGCTGCTCAAGTCCGCCATTTCCGAGTTCGAGGGCGCAACGGGGATCAAGGTCAATGCGGAAAGCCTGCAGGAGAGCCAGCTCACCACGAAGCTGACGACCGAGTTCGCCACGAATTCGTCATCGGTCGACGTGTTCATGACGCGTCCGCTGCAGGAAGGGAAGATGTTCTACAAAAACGGTTGGTACGAGCCGCTCACCGCCTACGACTTCGCCGACTATCCGAAGAACGTGATGAGCGTCGCCTCGTTCGGCACGCGCGCCTATATCGTCCCGCTGGTCACCGAATGGCAGGTCCTCTACTACCGGAAGGACCTCCTCGCGGGCGCCGGCCTCAAGGTTCCCGCCACCTTCGCCGACCTCGAAGCGGCTGCGAGCAAGCTCAACTCGGATAGCGTCGCGGGCTTTGCCTCGCGCGGCAAGGGCGCGGCGGCCGTCACCCAACTGTCGAGCTACGTCTACAACTACGGCGGCCTTTATCTCGACAAGGGCACTGCGGTGTTCGACTCCAAGCCGGCTGTCGACGCCATGCGGTTCTACGGGAAGCTTCTCGGCAACTACGGGCCGAAGGGCGTGACGTCGATGTCGTGGGAAAACGTCATGCCGCTCTTCCAGGCCGGAAAGGTCGCGATGTGGACGGATGCGTCCGTGTTCTACGGGCAGATCGTCGATCCTGCCAAGACGCAGTTGGGCGCGGACAAGGTCGGCATCGCCAATCTTCCCGCGGGCCCGAAGGCAAGCTCACCATTCATCGTGACGTCGTGGGGCATGGCCGTGGCGAAGCAGTCGAAGAAGAAGGACCTCGCGATGAAGTTCGTCGACTGGGCGACCAGCAAGGAGCTCGCGGCGAAAGGAATGCTCGCCAACATCACGATGGCGCGGTCGTCGGTCTGGGAAGACAAGGCGGTGCTGGCGAAGGTGAATCCGGGTCTGGTCGAAACGCGGGCTTTCGCCGCGAAGAACGGCTATCCGCTGGACCGTCCGTACATGAGCGCCGTCGGCGAAGCGCGTGACCTGATCGGCGAGCTGATCATCGAATCGATCAACACCAAGGGTGCGTCGCCGAACCTCGAGAAGATGGCGAAGGAGCGGGTCGAAAAGGTGAACGAGCTTCTCCAGGACACCGGCGAGTATGGAAAATGAGCGGGAAGTGAGCAGAACGTGAGAGGGGCATCACCGGAATCGCTATCGGAAACCCGATGATGCAGGGAGATCGCATGATGAAGCGCCGGCCATCCGCAGCGGTATCGCCGGATGGCCGGAGTGCGGTCGCCAGCAGGGCCGCGGATCGAATCTTTGAACGAGGGAGTCGTTCATGATCCGGTCGAGCGTCGCGGAACGCAACCTGCATCTGTTGTTCCCCCTCCCGGCGATCATCTTCGTCGCGATGTTGATGGTTTTCCCCGTTCTCTACACGTTCAGTCTGAGCTTCACCAACTGGAATCTCACTTCAGGGATGCCCGCGACGTTCGTCGGGTTGAACAGCTACGCGCGAGTCCTGACGGAACCCCGATTCCTGAATGCGATTGCGAGGACGTTCGCGTTCACCGTCTTTGCGGTCGCGATCGAGGGTTTTCTCGGCGTCGCCGCCGCGCTCATCCTGAACCGCGCATTCGTCGGAAAGAGCCTCGCCAAGTTCCTGCTTCTGCTGCCGCTCGTCGCCACGCCGGTCGCCATCGGAATCGTGTTCAATCTGTTCTACGATCCGACGATCGGCCTGGCCAATTTCGTGCTGCAAGCGGTCGGACTGCCCCCGGGCCTGTGGATATCGAGCGACAAGTCGGTCCTCCCGTCGCTGATCCTCGTCGACGTATGGCAGTGGACGCCGATGATCACGCTTATCGTCCTCGCCGGTCTTGCCGGTCTTTCGGAAGAGCCCGTCGAAGCCGCGCGCATCGATGGCGCGAGCGAGTGGCAGATCATCCGCTGGGTCACGATCCCCATGGTCATGCCGGTCATCCTGACGGCGCTGATCCTGCGTCTGATCGACGCGCTGAAGACGTTCGACATCATCTTCGCCATGACGGGAGGCGGCCCCGGCTATGCGTCGGAAACGCTCAACATCATGGGATTCAAGTACAGCTTCGAGTATTTCCGCATGGGGCAGTCGGCGGTCGTCCTCGTCGTTCTGTTCATCATCGTTTTCGGTTGCAGCATGGGCATCATGAAGCTGCGCGCCGCGTCCGAGCTCTAGGCAGACCATGAGCCGCGCCGGCACCTGAGACAGGAAACGGGGCATCCCGATGAACAGGAAATTCCTGTCGAGCGCCATCTTCTACGCCGTCGTCATCGCGATGGCGCTGATCGTGCTTTTCCCGTTTCTCTGGATGCTGTCGTCGTCGTTCAAGACGCAGGTCGACATCATCTCCTGGCCGCCGAAGATCTTCTTCACGCCGACGTTGCAGAATTACGAGAAGGTGTTCGGGGAGCAGGACTTCCTGAAATATTTCCTGAACTCGACGATCGTCGGCACTGCCGCCGTCAGCCTGTCGCTCGTGCTCGGGCTTCCCGCCGCGTATTCGATCGCGCGGTTCACGCAGCGGAAGCTCGCCGTGTTCATTTTGCTGGCGCGCCTGATGCCGGGAATCTCGTTCCTGATGCCGTGGTACATCGTGTTCTCGCGGCTGAACCTGATGGACAGCTACACGGCGCTGATCCTGAGCCACATGCTCATCGCCCTGCCCATCGTCGTCTGGATCATGTCGAGCTACTTCCTTACCATTCCGCCCGAGATGGAGGAGTCGGCGATGGTGGACGGCGCCACCCGCCAATACGCCTTCTGGAAGATCGTCCTGCCGCTGTCGGGGCCGGGCATCATCACCGCGACCACGCTGTCCTTCATCTTCTCCTGGAACAACTTCATGTTCTCGCAGGTGCTCAGCATGGAGAAGACGAAGACGCTCCCGATCGCCGTCTACAACTTCCTCTCCTATGCCGAGGTCGACTGGGGCGGCGTGATGGCCGCCGCCGTCGCCATCATGGTTCCGGCGATCGTCCTGACGATGATTTTCCAGAAGTACGTCGTCAAGGGGCTGACGATGGGTGCGGTCAAGGGTTGAGGCGCGAGCAGGCGCGCGGACTTCGCCGCCGCCGGAAAGTTTGTTAGTATTCCTCGACTTGCTTCTCGGCGCGCGTGGCGCGACCCGTCGCGCACATCCCCTCGGCGGCCCGCTTCCCCATGTCCAACCGCTTCGCCTTCTGTCCGTGGGACTTCTTCAGGAGCGCGACGCCGGACGAGCGGCGCGCCCAGCAGCAGTTCCATGACGCGCTCGTCGCGAGCGGCCGGGTGAAGCTCGGCGAGCGCTGCTACATCTCGCCGCTCGCCGGCTTCCTGCCGGCGAAGGTCGTCCTCGGCGACGACTGCTACGTCGCCGGCTACGCGTACGTTACGACGCAGCTCACCACCGGCCGGCAGTGCACGATCAACCCGTTCGCCGTCGTCCGCGGCATCGTGACGATGGGCAGCGACGTCCGCGTCGGCTCGCACGCGTCGATCCTCGGCTTCAACCACAACCACGACGACCTGACGCGGCCGATGCACACGCAGGGGCAGTCGAGCAAGGGCATCGTCATCGGCGACGACGTATGGATCGGCACCGGCGCAATCATCGTCGACGGCGTGATGGTCGGCAGCCACAGCATCGTCGGTGCCGGCGCAGTGGTGACGAAGGACGTGCACGAGTGGGCGATCGTCGGCGGCAATCCGGCGCGCGTGCTGCGCGACCGCCGCGACGGCGCGCCCGCTGACGTAGCGGCGTCGGTCGCCGCAATCAGGATGGCGCCGGCGATGCCGGAACCGGTGGTCGAAGCGCCGGTTGCTGCGCCTGCCGTTACGCCTGCCGCGCCGGCCGCGGCGCCCGCCGTCACGCCCGCTGCGCCTGCCGCATCGGTTGCGCCCGCGATCGTCTCGCCATCGCTCGCCGCCACGCTGGCGGCGATCGGTCGCCGCGCGGCTGCGCAGTGGCCCGAGATCCTGAAACGTTCGGAGATCGCGTTCGCCGACGGCCCCGGCTACACCGACGTCCCCGGCATGGCACCGCGCGGCCTGCGCGGGCTCAACGATGCGATCGAAATCGCGGCCGCGTTCGGGGCGGTGCCGCCGGTGCAGTCGAAGGACGAGCTGATCGGGCGGCTGCAGTCGTACCAGAATCCGGCGGACGGGATGCCGTTCGACCCGCTGCTGCCGCGGCCGCCGACGGGGGCGAACGCGCTCGACAGCGCGCACGGCGTGTACATCATCCTGTCGACCGGCTACGCGCTCGAATGCCTCGGTGCGCACCACGCGCAGCCGATCCGCGTCGTCCACGATCTGCCGCCGAATGCGCTGCGCCGCATTCTCGACGCGCTGCCGTGGCAGAAGCGGGCGTGGACCTGCGGCGGCTGGATCGACGCGATCGGCACGGCGCTGTGGTTCAACCAGCGGCATTTCAAGCTGACCGGCCCGGTCGCGCCGCTGTTCGAGTGGCTCGACGCGCGCTGCCACGCCCACACCGGGCTGTGGGGCGAGTCGACGCCGGACGAAGGCTGGCTGCAACCCGTCAACGGTTTCTACCGGCTGACGCGCGGCACGTACGCGCACTTCGGGCGACCGGTCCCGTACCCGGAGATCGCGCTCGACTCGGTGCTCGCACACATCGCGCAGAACGAAGGTTTTGCCGCGCGCAACGTCACCGCGTGCAACCTGCTCGACACGATCCATCCGCTCTGGCTGCTGCAGCAGCAGACGGACCACCGCCGCGACGAGGCGCTGGCGTTCGTCCGTGCGCAGATTCCCGCGATCGCCGCGCGCTGGGTCGACGGGCAGGGATTCGCGTTCGCTGCCGGCGGCCCGCCGAGCCTGCAGGGCACCGAGATGTGGCTCGCGACGCTCTACGTCGCCGCCGACGCGCTCGGCCTCGCAAGCGAGTTGCCGTACGCGCCGAAAGGCGTCCACTGGCTGCGGCCGCCGGCGTGACGCGCGCCGCGGCTGCCACGTTCCCGTCCGCACCGCTGCCATGGCCGCACCGCGCTTCATCCTGACGTTGTCCTGCACCGACCGGCCCGGCATCGTCGCGGCCGTGGCGACGTTCCTCGCCGATCACGGCTGCAACATCATCGAGAGCGCGCAGTTCGGCGACCTCGACACCGGCCGCTTCTTCATGCGCGTCGTAGTCGAGGGCGTGCGGCCCGACGTCGCCTACGACGCGGTCAACGGCGCGTTCGCCGCGGTGGGCGCGCGATTCGGAATGACGTGGGCGCTCTACGACGCGCACGCGAAGCCACGGGTGCTGATCCTGGTGTCGAAGCAGGACCATTGCCTCAACGACCTGCTCTACCGCTACAAGGTGGGTTCGCTGCCGATGACGCCGGTGGCGATCGCGTCGAACCACCGCGACACGTACCAGCTCGCCGCGTCGTACGACATCCCGTTCCACCACCTGCCGGTCTCCGCCGCGACGAAGCCGTTGCAGGAGGCGAAGCTCGCCGCGCTCGTCGACGAGACCGGTGCCGAGCTGGTCGTGCTCGCGCGCTATATGCAGATCCTCTCCGACAGCCTCGCCGCGAAGCTCGCAGGCCGCGCGATCAACATCCACCATGGCCTCCTGCCGAGCTTCAAGGGCGCGCGGCCCTATCACCAGGCGTACGAGCGTGGCGTCAAGCTGATCGGCGCCACCGCGCACTACGTGACGAGCGACCTCGACGAGGGCCCGATCATCGACCAGGAAGTCGAGCGCGTCGAATTCAACATGCGCGCCGAGGATCTCGTGGCCCTCGGCCGCGACGTGGAGTCGATCACGCTCGCCCGCGCGGTGAAGTACCACCTCGAGCGGCGGGTGTTCCTGAACGGCGTGAAGACCGTCGTGTTCCGCTGACGCGCGGTTGTGCCGCGGCGACGGGCAGCAAATGCCGGTCGCCGGCGAACGCGCTATCATCGTGGACGCCGACCCCCTCGCAGGAGGCAACATGAAGGCAATCCCGAAGGTCGCTGGATGGATGTTCGCCGTCGCCGCCGCCTTGCCGGCCGCCGCCGTTGCCGCGCCGTGCTACACGGTGATCGACCGCAACGACGCGACCGTCTATCGCGCCACGGACCCGCCGTTCGCGCTCGCGGGGCCGGAGTACGACGCGGGAATGCGCCGGCTGCGCGCCGCCGGGCAGCAGTTGTTCTGGTTCGAGCCCCCCGCCGTCTGCTTCGAGGAACGGGGAACGCCGAGCGGCGCCCCGGAAGGGATCGGCGCCGATGCGAGCCAGATCATCCAGGCGCGCGCCGGGCTACCGTCACCGGGTGCCAGTGCGGGCGGTGGGGGCGCGCCCGGTGACGGCGGCGTCAGAGCGGCCTCGGCGTCACGCGGCGCCTCGCCCGGACGCACAACCCCGGCCACACGCGCGACCCCGGCGGCAAGCCGACCGTCCGGCAAGTACTGACCGCACCGCAGGCGGACGGCACGGCGCATGCGGCGCGGGACGACGCGTCCTCGCGGCACGACGCCGCTCAGCGTCGCATCGCGAGCCGCGCGCGCAGCCGGTGGCCGTAGACGTTGACGGCGAGCCCGGCGAACACCAGCAGCGCGCCGGCCGCCTGCAGCGCCGACAGCGATTCGCCGAGGACGATCGCGCCACTGGCGATTCCCGAGACCGGGATCAGCAACGCGAACGGCGAGATCAGCGCCGTCGGGTAGCGGTGCATGAGGCCGGCCCACGACGCGAACCCGAACAGCGTCGCTCCCCACGCGAGGAACAGCACGCACGCCCAGGTGAGCGCGCCGGCTGCCGCGACCGAGTGCCACACCGCGGGGCCGCCTTCGAACGCGTACGACAAGAGCGCGAGCGGCAGCGGCGGCACGAGCGACGACCAGACGACGAGCGCGAACATGTCGGCGGCGTGGGCGCCCGCTGCGCGCTTGGCGACGACGTTGCCTACGCCCCACGCGAACGCGGCGGCGACGACCAGCGTGAATCCGGCGAACGTCGCGCTGGTGCCGTCGGCCAGCCGTTGCGCCGCGAGCAGCACGACGCCGGCCGTCGCGATCGCTGCGCCCAGCGCATGCTGCCGCTGCAGCCGGTCGCCGAGCACCGCGACGCCGAGGCCGATGGTGAAGAACACCTGTACCTGGATGACCAGCGACGACAATCCGGCCGGCATCCCGAGCTTCATTCCGAGAAACAGCAGGCCGAACTGGCAGACGCCGATCGCGAAGCCGTAGCCGGCGATGTCGCGCCACGGCATCCGCGGCCGGCGGACGACGAACACCAGCGGAATCGCGGCGACGGAAAAGCGCAATGCGGCGAGCGCGAACGGCGGCAGCTCGCGCAGGCCGACCTTGATCGGGACGAACGAGAAGCCCCAAAGCGCGACGATCGCGAGCGTCAGGGCGAAATCGCGCGGAGAAAGATGGGCCTTCAGCGGGGGCTCGGGGGGTCGGGCGCGGCGACGGCGCGGTCACGGGCGACGACGGTGCGATTGTAGCCGTCTGCTCCGGCGGGGGCGTGCCCAGCTGGCCGGATCAACGCAATTTCCGTTCCAAATCCGGCGTCGCCCGGAACTTGCGTTGCAATTCCGGCAGGGCCAAAATGGTTGGGCGGCGTTGGACGTCCGGCGCCGTTCCCTCAGGAACCTCCGCAATGCGCAACGCCACCCCGTTCGCCGCCGGCCGCCGGCTCGACGTCGTCTGCCTCGGCCGCTTCGCCGTCGATTTCTACGCGCAGCAGATCGGCGCCCGGCT
>JBDTVU010000119.1:0-10658 GCA_040007035.1 Betaproteobacteria bacterium
GCACGACGTCGGGCTGGATGCCGATCTCGCGCAGCTCCTTGACCGAGTGCTGCGTCGGCTTGGTCTTCATCTCGCCGGCCGTGGGGATGAACGGCACCAGCGTCAGGTGGATGTAGCAGACGTTGTCGCGGCCGAGCGTGATCCCCATCTGCCGGATCGCCTCGAGGAACGGCAGCGACTCGATGTCGCCGACGGTGCCGCCGACTTCGACCACCGCGACCTCGGCGTCGCCGGCGCCGGTGGCGATCCAGCTCTTGATCTCGTCGGTGATGTGCGGGATCACCTGCACGGTGCCGCCCAGATAGTCGCCGCGGCGCTCCTTGCGGATCACGCTCTCGTAGATCTGGCCGGTGGTGAAGTTGTTGCGCTTCGCCATCCGCACGTCGGTGAAGCGCTCGTAGTGGCCGAGGTCGAGGTCGGTCTCGGCGCCGTCCTCGGTGACGAACACCTCGCCGTGCTGGAACGGACTCATCGTTCCAGGATCGACGTTGATGTAGGGGTCGAGCTTGAGGTTGGTGACGCGGACGCCGCGGGAGGCCAGGATCGCGGCGAGCGACGCGGCGGCGATGCCCTTCCCCAACGAGGAAACGACGCCGCCGGTTACGAACACGAACTTGGTCATGGGGCGACTGGTCCCGGAAATTTCCATTCTACATGGATTCCCGGCAGCCGCCATGCCGCCGGCCACCCGCCGGCGCCGCCCGCCGCAGCGCGCGCGGGCCGTCCGCTCAGGCGACGACGCCGAGCGCAGCGGCGAGGCGCGCCCGCGCCGGCTCGCGGCCAAGCAGCGCCAGCACCGCGTCGATCGCCGGCGTCTCGCGCGTGCCGCACGAGAGCACCCGCAGCGCCATCATCACCTGCGGCGGCTTCAGCTCGTGCCGCGCGGCGGCGGCCTTCAGCGCGGCGCCGATCTTCTCGCGCGTCCACGCAATCGTCGCGAATTCGGCGGCGAGCTCGGTCAACGCTGCGCGATTGTCTGCGGTGACGTGCTCGGCGATTTTCTCCGGACCCGCGTGCGGTGTCGCGTAGAAATAGTGCGCGGCGTCGGCCATCTCGACCAACGTCGCGACGCGGTCGCGCAGCAGGATCGCGACCGGGCCCGGCGCCGGACCGGCGCCGACGTCGAGGCCGGCGCGTTCGAGGTACGGCGAGAGCCGCCGTCCGAGCTCTTCTTCGGGCAACCGCTTCATGTGCTCCTGGTTGACCCACTTCAGTTTGTCCGGGTCGAAGCGGCCCGGAGACGACGACAGCCCGGCGAGGTCGAACCACGCAACGAACTGCTCGCGCGAGAAGATCTCCTCGTTGCCGTGCGCCCAGCCGAGGCGCGCCAGGTAGTTGACGACGGCCTCGGGCAGATAGCCGTCGTCGCGGTACTGGAGGACGCTCTTCGCGCCGTGCCGCTTGGAGAGCTTCTCGCCCTCGGGCGTGAGCACCGTCGGCAGGTGCGCGTACACGGGCGGCATCGCGCCGAGCGCATGGATGATGTTGAGCTGCCGCGGCGTGTTGTTGACGTGGTCGTCGCCGCGGATCACGTGGGTGATCTTCATGTCGAGGTCGTCGACGACGACGCAGAAGTTGTACGTCGGCGTGCCGTCGGGTCGCGCGATCACCAGGTCGTCGAGCTCCTCGTTGGCGATCTCGATCCGGCCCTTCACGGCGTCGTCCCAGGCGACGCCGCCGGCGATCGGATTCTTGAACCGGATCACCGGCGCAACACCTGCCGGCGGCGTCAGGCCGACGGCGTTCTCGGGGCGCCAGCGGCCGTCGTAGCGCGGCTTCTCGCCGCGCGCCATCTGCGCCGCGCGCAACTGCTCCAGCTCGTCCGGCGCCGTGTAGCAACGGTAGGCGAGGCCGCGCGCGAGCATGTCGGCGATGACGGCGCGGTAGCGCTCCATCCGCTGCATCTGGTAGTACGGCCCCTCGTCGCAGTCGAGGCCAAGCCACTCCATCGCCGCGAGGATCGCGGCCACGGCCTCCGGCGTCGACCGCTCGGTGTCGGTGTCCTCGATGCGCAGGATGAACGCGCCGCCGTGCTTGCGCGCAAACGCCCACGGAAACAGCGCCGAGCGGATGTTGCCGAGATGGATGAAGCCCGTGGGGCTCGGGGCGAAGCGGGTGCGGATCGGAGACGTCACAGGAGGGGCCGGCGATGCGATCGCGCCATTTTACCGGACGGCCGCCGCGGCCCGACCGGCGCCCTCACGCCGCCGGCTGCCAGCGCAGGTCCAGGTGGTCGTCGTCGACGCGGCGACAGATCACGTCGACGCGTTGCGGGCCGCGCGTCGTCCGCATGAAGACGGTGTCGTTCCGCACGTAGACGGCGAACGTGATGCCGACGCGATGGAATGCACGCTCCGCCTGCTCCCGTTTCTGGGCGATCCGCGCGGTCGGGGTCCGAGCCAGCCACCCGGCAAACACCTGGTAATGGGGTCGGACCGCCGCCTCGGGTGCGAGCATTTCGTCGTAGCAGGGGCGGGACATCGGGGATTTCTGGGGGGAGCCGGGAGGGCTGTCGTTACCGTGCAAAAGGCTTGCCAATCGGGAAATCCTTCGACTGGGCCGGGAGTTAGCGTCTTATCCACAATCGACTCGCAGACGGACGACCCATTCGGGGGCAAACGTCGCACCCCTGCGGTGCAATTTCTGTCCAGGACATGCTAGGACAAATCGGCCGGCGCGGTTTGACCCTGCTCGGACCGACGTGGTTAAATTGCCGCTCCTGTCTGGGTTCGCGGGGCGGTTAGCTCAGCGGTAGAGCACTGCCTTCACACGGCAGGGGTCGCTGGTTCGATCCCAGTATCGCCCACCAAATGAACCAAGGGGTTACGCGCAAGTGTAACCCCTCTTTTTTTGTGCGTGCCCGCCGCTTTGAAATGCGGCCGCGCGCGGATGAAGGACCGCGATGACCACTGCGCTCGCCGTCGACGCACTCGTGTTCGATGCCTACGGAACGCTGTTCGATGTCCACTCGGTAACCGCGTCGGCCGAGCGACTGCTCCCGGGTCGCGGCGCCGCACTGTCGCAATTGTGGCGTACGAAACAGCTCGAATACACGTGGCTGACGAGCCTGATGGCAGCGGACGGTGGTGCTGCGCGCACGCCGCGGCCCGATTTTGCCGCTGTCACTGCGCAGGCCCTCGATTACGCGCTCGATGCGCTCGGTCTCGCGCTCGTCGATGCGCAGCGCGCGGAGCTCCGCAACGCGTACCTCACGCTGGCCGCGTTCGACGACGTGCCGGCAGCGCTCGCCGCGCTCGCGCCGCGACCGCGGTGGATCCTGTCCAACGGCACGATGACGATGCTGGAGCCGCTGGTGCGCCACGCGGGCCTCGATCGCCACTTGGACGGCGTGCTCTCCGTCGATGCGGCAGACGTCTACAAGCCGAACCCGCGCGTCTATGCGCTCGCCGTCGACCGGCTGCGTTTGCCGGCGGCGCGGATCGGATTCGTGTCGTCGAACGGCTGGGATGCGATCGGCGCCAAGGCGTTCGGCTTCACCGCATTCTGGATCAATCGCGGCGGCGCGCCCGTCGACCGCCACGGACCGGCGCCGGATCGCACGATCGCGACGCTGGCCGATCTGCCGCCGCTGCTGGCGTGAGATCGGAAATCGCGGTCGGGCGCGCATTTCCATCGGGTGCCGCGCAGCGCAACGCCGGCTTCCGTGCCCTGCGTTGCGGAACCGTCCCGCAATCCGCTATGGCATCAACTGCCCGCCGTTGATCTCGATGATCTGGCCGGTGATGTAACCGCTCATCGCCTCCGACGCGAGGTAGAGGAGCGTGCCCGCGCATTCATCGGCTGACCCGAGGCGGTTCATCGGGATCGTCGCCTGCATTGCCTTCAACTGTTCGGCGGTGGAATACCGCTCATGGAACGGCGTGGTGATGACCCCCGGCGAAATGGCGTTGACGCGGATGCCGTCGCCGATGACCTCCTTCGCCCAACCGCGGGTCACCGTCGACACGAAACCCTTGGCGCCCGCATAGAGCACGGCGCCGCCGCCGCCGCCGTTGCGCGCGGCGATCGACGTGACGTTGATGATGTTGCCGGACTTCTGCCGGCGCATGACCGGGACCACCTCGCGCATGAATACCGCGACCTGCGTCACGTTGAGCGCGAGCACGCGGTCGATGTGCTCGACGGTGAAATCCTCGATCTTCACTCGCCCGAGCATGCCGCCGGCGTTGTTGATGAGCACGTCGATCCGCCCGTACGCCGCCAGTGACTCGGCGACGATCCGTTTGACGTCGGCTTCCTGCGTAACGTCGCCGCCGGACAGGACCGCTTCCGCGCCAAGTTTCTTCACGTCGTCGGCCAACGCCCGCGCGGCGTCGCGACTGGCGTTGTAGTGGATCACGAGCTTGCAGCCTTCGCGGGCGAAGGCGCGTGCCGCTGCGGCGCCGATGCCGGTCGACGCGCCGGTGATGAGTACGACCTTGCCTTTCAGGTCCGGGTGCATTCGTTCGCTCCTGGTCGTGGTGAATGCCGCATCGTCGGCCTGCGCCGGCAACGGGCCCGCCGCGGCGTTGCTCCGTGCGGGTCCGTCAGTATACTTGCTTATGTCCGACTTTAATGGCACTGTGTCCGACACTATGGCCAGCCAGATGCAGACGCCGCGCTCGCCCGACCCGGGACGCCCCCGAGCCGGCGAGCCGTCGCGAGCCACGGACGGCCCGCCGGCGGCGCGCAGGCTGAAGTCGGCGCAGGTCGTTGACGCTCTGGGGTTCCGCATCGTCTCCGGCGAACTCGGTCCCGGAACGCTGCTGTCTACCGAAGCGGAGCTTTCGGCGCAACTCGGGATCAGCCGGCCGTCGCTGCGCGAGGGCCTGCGCGCGCTGGCGCAGAAGGGCCTGGTCGAGGGGCGCACCCGGCGCGGCACGACGGTCAACGATCGTCGCCACTGGAACCTGCTCGACGCCGACGTGCTGCGCTGGCTGTCGATGGCGCCACCCGATCCGGCATTCTTCATGGAGCTCCTCGACGTGCGGCTCATCGTCGAGCCGGCCGCCGCGCGCCTCGCGGCGTCCCGCGCCTCGCTCGACCAGATCCTCGCGCTGGAATCCGCGTATCGGGGAATGGTGGCGGCGACGCCGCACGACATGGAAACCTGCTGCACGCACGACCTCGCGTTGCACGAGCAGATCATCATGGCCACCGGCAACCCGATGCTGATCCGCTTCGCCGCCGCGATCCGCACCGCGTTGCTGGCCTGCGTCAGGATCGCGAGCATCGCCCGCGAAACGAGCTCCGAGCACTCGCTGGGCGAGCACGAGGCGGTCGTGGTCGCGATCCGGCGCCGCGATCCGGACGCGGCGGAACGCGCGATGCGCACGCTGCTCGCCGGCACCATCCGCGACCTCGCGCCGGCTTACGACAAGTATCCGCACGGTCTCCCGCCACCGCCGCTCGTACCTGCAGCGGCGGCGAAGCGGCCGCGACGGATTTGAACGCGGGGACCACCCCGAGCCAACCTCCAGGAGGAGATCATGCAATTCGCATCCGCACTGCGTACGCTCGGCCTCGCGTTGTCTGCGGTGGCCGTCCTCGGCCTCGCGCCCGACGCCCACGCGCAGGCAAAGAAGCAGGTCAAGATCTCGCACGCCACCGCTGCCGACGTCGGCAACGACAACCACATGGTGGCGTTCGTCATCGCGAGCTACATCAACGCGAATTCCGACACGCTCGAGGCGCGCATCTACCCGGCCAACCAGTTGGGCGAGGAGCGCGCGGTGGTCGAGGGGATGCAATTGGGCGCCGGCGCCACGATGCACATCGGCGGCACGGCGATCCACAACAATTTCAACAAGCGGATGGGCGTGCTCGACCTGCCGTTCATGTGGCACGACTACGACCACTACCACCACGTGATCGACGGCAAGGTCGGACAGACGCTGGCCGCCGAGCACGAAAAGCTCGGCCTCAGGGTGCTGGCCTGGCAGGATAGCTGGGGTTATCGCAACGTCGTCACGACCAAGAAAGAGGTCAAGAAGCCAGAAGATCTCAAGGGTCTCAAGATCCGCACCATCCAGACGCCGACGTACGTCGCGGCGCTGAACGCGATGGGCGCCTCCGCCACGCCGATGGCGTTCGGCGAGGTGTACACGTCGCTGCAGACCGGCGTACTCGACGGGTTCGAGCATGCGTCCGCGGTCATCTTCACCGGCAAGTACTACGAGGTCGCGAAATACATCACGCTGACCGAGCACCTGTTCGGCCCGACCGCGACGGTCATCTCGAAGAAGGAGTGGGACGGTTACACCGACAAGGAACGCGACGTCGTCGCCGCCGCCGCCAGGCTCGCGCAGGACGTGAACCGCAGCCTGTCCGTGCAGCGCGCAGCCGAAGCGATGGACAAGCTGAAGGCCAAGGGCATGATCGTCAACCCGATCGACAAGACCCAGTTCCTCAGGGCCGCCGGACCGCTGCAGGACCAGCTCGCCAAGACCATCGGCGCCGAAGATCTGCTCAAGATCATTCGCGACACCAAGTAACGCGTGTCCGGCGGGCGGCCGTTCGCGCCGCCCGTCGCCATCTGCCGGAGGGTACCGATGCTGGCCCGTGGATTCCGTGCCGCCGACCGCACGGTCGAGTACGCGCTGTTCCTGATCTTTCTCGTCTTCACGTTGGTGGGCGGGCTGCAGGTGTTCAACCGCTTCGTCCTCGGCCTGCCGCTGTCGTGGAGCGAGGAGTTCCAGAAGTTCGGCCACATCTGGATGGTGATGCTCGCCATCCCGGTCGCCTACCGCCGCGGCGCGCATCTGGGCATGGACATGCTGCTGCGGCTGCTGCCGGCCGTCGCGCAGCGTGCGGTCGGATTGCTGACCGAAGTGCTGTGGCTCGGCCTTGCCGTTGCGATCGGCCGCTACACGCTGGTGATCATGCAGATCGCGAAGAGCCAGGACAGCCCCGGCCTCGGCCTGCCGATGCACTGGGTGTATTCGGGGATGGTCATCGGCAGCGCCTACCTCGCGTTCGTGGCGCTGCGCCGGTTCGCCACGTATTTCGGTTGGCAGGATCCCCCGCCCGAGCCGCTGGGCAACCACTGATGCTGACCGGCCTGTTCGTCCTGCTCCTCGCGCTCATCACGCTGGGCGTGCCGATCCTGCTGGTGATGGGGGTGGTCGGCCTCGCCGGCATCCTCGCCACGCCGACGCTCGTCCCGGCGCTGTTCCCGCAGAAGATGTTCGCGATGCTGGACAACTTCAGCCTGCTCGCGCTGCCGTACTTCATCCTCGCCGGCGAGCTCATCTCGGCGGGGGGAATCTCGAAGCGGCTGGTCGAGTTCGCGGAAACCGTCGTCGGCCACTGGCGCGGGGGGCTCGGCCACGCGTCGGTGGTGTCGAGCATGGTGTTCGCCGGTGTCTCGGGCTCGTCGGTGGCGGACACCTCGGCGATCGGCTCGATCCTGGTGCCGGCGATGAAAGACCATGGGTACAAGCCGGGGTTCGCGGCGTCGCTGGTCGCCTGCGCCGGCACCATCGGCGCGATCATTCCGCCGTCGATGACGATGATCGTCTACGGGTCGATGGCCAACGTCTCGATCGGCGGCCTGTTCCTCGGCGGCATCGTGCCCGGCATCCTGATCGGCCTCGGGTTGATGTTCGTCATCAAGCTGTACTCGTTGCACATCGCGTTTCCGGAGCTACGTCGCACCAGCGGCGCGTTCGAGCTCTCCCGCGTGCTGAGAGCGACCGTCAACGTCTGGCCGGCGCTGCTGGCGCCGGTGCTCGTCGTCGGCGGGATCCTGACCGGGGCGTTCACCGCGACCGAGGCCGGCGTCGTGGCGTGCTTCTACGGCTTCTTCGTGGGCTTCTTCATCTACCGCAAGCTGAAGCTCTCCGACCTGCCGAAAGTCTTCATCCGCGCGGCAGTCACCACCGCGATGGTCTCCGGGATCATCGGCGTGGCCGGCGCGTTCGGCTGGCTTCTGTCGTACCTCAACTTCAACGACATCGTTCTTGCGGGCATCACCGGCATCACCGGATCGAAACTCGGCGTGATGCTGCTGCTGATGGTGGTGATGCTGGTGCTGACGATGTTCATCGACTCGATGGCGATCCTGATCATCCTGATCCCGGTCGCCGTCGTCGTCGGCCGCAATTTCGGCATCGACGAATTCCAGCTCGGCCTGATGATGGTGATGGCCACCCAGATCGGCTCGACCACGCCGCCGGTGGCGGTGCTGCTGTTCGTCGCGACCAGCATCGCCGGCTGCAAGTACAGCGAAACGATCCGCTACTGCTGGGCGTTCATCGCCGCCGAGGTCGTCGTGCTGCTGGCCGTCGTGTTCTGGCCGGACCTCGCCGCGTTCATTCCCCACTACTTCCTGGGATAGCCAGCCGCCGCGATCATTCCGCGGACGTGCGCCGCGCGAAAGCAGGGTCAGACTCGACTTTTGTGCGAGCGCGCCGCGGACAAATTCGAACGAGGAAAAGTCGAGTCTGACCCTGCTTTCGCTTTCGCGCCGCTGCGGCAGGCGGCGACCGCCTCGCGGATCGCTGCAATCGCCGCCGGCCGCGGAAAGCTGCGGCGGCACGCGAGCGCGATCCGCCGCGACGGCGCCGGCTTGCCGAACGGGACCGGGACCACGAGCCGGCTGTGGTATTTCGGCGTCAGCGCGTCGCGCGGCAGCACGCTGACGCCCAGCCCGGAGGCGACCATGTTGCGCACGGTCTCGAGCGAGCTGGTCCGTGTCACATTTGCCGCCGCGCGGTTCAGCTCCGGACAGGCGTCGAGCACCTGGTCGCGGAAACAGTGGCCGACGTTGAGCAGGATCGCGTGCTCGGCAGCAAGCTCGTCGGGGTGCACCGACTTTCGCTTCGCCCACTTGTGCCCCAGCGGGACAACGACCTGGAACGGCTCTTCGTACAGGAATTCGGTGATCACGCCCGGCGGGGCGAACGGCAGCGCGACGATTGCGGCGTCGATCCGTCCGCTCCTCAGCGCCGACTCGAGGTGCTCGGTCAGGTTTTCCTCGATGTCGAGCGGCATCTGCGGCGCGCGCCGGTGCAGCTCCGGAACGAGGTCGGGCAGGAGGTAGGGCGCCACCGTGTAGATGACGCCCAGCTTCAGCACCCCGGCCAGCGGATTGCGGCCGGCCTGCGCGATCTCGTGGATCCGCGTCGCTTCCTCCAGGACCTTCTGCGCCTGCTCGACGATCTGCTCGCCGACCGCGGTGACGGTGATCTCGCTCTTGCCCCGCTCGAACAGCCGCGCACCGAGCTCGCCCTCCAGCTTGGCGATCGCCACCGAAAGCGCCGGCTGGCTGACGAAGCACTTCTGCGCAGCGCGGCCGAAGCTCCGTTCGTGGGCGACGGCGACGAGGTAACGGAGCTCGTTGAGCGTCATCGGGCTCCTACCGGTTGCGCTCGGCCAGGAACCGCGCGAAGCCCGCGCCGGCCTCCGGGTGCTTCAAGCCGAAGTCGACGGTGGCTTCGAGGTAACCGAGCTTGCGGCCGCAATCGTAACGGCGACCGTGGAATCGGTAGGCGACCACGCGCTCCTCCGTCAGCAGCGACGCGATGCCGTCGGTGAGCTGGATCTCTCCGCCGGCACCCGGCGGCATCGTCCGCAGGTGATGGAAGATCCGCGGCGACAGCACGTAGCGCCCGACGACGGCAAGGGTGGACGTCGTAGTGCCCGGCGCCGGCTTCTCCACGATGCGGGCGATGGCGACCACCCGCGCGTCCGACGTCGCGGCATTCGACGTCTCGACGATGCCCCAGCTGCCAACGTCGTCGGCCGGAACCTCCATGACGCCGATGGTCGACGCGTCCTCGCGGGTGGCGATGTCGACCATCTGCCTCATGACCGGCACGTCGGCGTCGATCAGGTCGTCGGCAAGAATGACGGCGAACGGTTCGTCGCCCACCACGGGCGCAGCGCACAGCACCGCATGCCCGAGGCCGAGCGCCTCCGATTGCCGGATGTAGATGCAGTTGATGCCCTGCGGCGTGGCCGCCTGGACGGATTCGAGGAGCGCCGACTTGTTGCGCAGTGCGAGCTCGGTTTCCAGTTCGTATGCCTTGTCGAAATGGTCCTCGATCGCGCGCTTGTTTCGGCCGGTGATGAAGATCATGTCGGTGATGCCGGCGGCGGCGGCCTCCTCGACCGCGTACTGGATCAGCGGCTTGTCGACGACCGGCAGCATCTCCTTCGGGCTCGCCTTCGTCGCCGGCAGGAACCGCGTGCCGAACCCGGCGACGGGAAACACAGCCTTGGTGATCTTGCGCATCGTCGCCTCTCGTGGTTTCGTCGCAGTTGTCGTGAACGCGGTCCCGGACTGCGCTCAGGGCGCGCCGGTGGCCAGCAGCCGCCGCAAGCCGGCCTCGTCGAGCACCGGTACGCCGAGGTCGCGCGCCTTCGCCAGCTTGGTGCCCGCTTCCTCGCCGGCGACGACGTAGCTCGTCTTCGCCGACACGCTGCCGGCCACCTTGCCGCCTTCGACTTCGATCATCGCCTTCGCGTCCTCGCGCGTCAGTGTCGGCAGCGTGCCGGTCAGCACCACCGTGAGCCCCGCGAGCCGGCCCGGCGCCGCGCGTTCCGGCGGCGCTTCGTCCCAGCGGACTCCGGCGGCGCGCAGCTCGCCGATCACCTCGCGGTTGTGCGGCTCGGCGAAGAAGCGGGCGATGCCCTCGGCGAGCACCGGCCCGACG
>JBDTVU010000120.1:0-10603 GCA_040007035.1 Betaproteobacteria bacterium
GGATGGATGATCGTCTTCAGGTGCGTGTCGTCGAAGTCGAACGTGTGCGACGCGATGCCGTTCACCAGCGCCGCGCTGCCGGCGTCGACGCGCTCGCTGCGCCCCAGCACGGTGGCCTGCGGGGCGGGCGCCAGCTCGTTCACCGCGGCGAGCGCCGCCTCGACCGCCGCGTGCCGCGACGCGCCGATCGCGCAGCCGGCCCAGTTCATCAGCGTGCGGTGCGCCTCCTTCTCCACGTCCGCGTCCCAGCCCTGCGACGGATGGGTCGCGACGAAGTCGGCGAGCATGCGGGTGACCGGCGGGGCGTTGGCGTCGGCCGCCACCTTCGTGTTGTGCGCCATTCGATCGTCCTCGAAACGGTGCGGCCGATGCAGGCCGCGAATGCTATTCGGTGATCCGGATGTTGCGTTCGCGCGCGAGCTGCGACCAGCGCGCGATGTCGTCGCGGATGTACTGGCCGAACTGCTCGGACGTCATCGGCATCGGCTCGAGCGCTTCTCCCGACAACCGCTCGCGCAGCTCCGGGTTCGCCAGCAGCTTGTCGATTTCGTCGTTCAGGCGCTTCACGATCGGCGCCGGCAGGTTCGCCGGCCCGACGATGCCGTACCACTGGACGCCGTCGAACCCCTTGTAGCCCAGCTCGTCGAACGTCGGCACATCGGGCACCAGCGGATGGCGGCGGACGCCGGTGACGGCGAGCGGCTTCATCTTCCCCGCCTTGATGTGCGGCAGCGCGGCGGCGAGCCCGGGGAACAGCGCCTGCGTCTGGCCGCCGAGGATGTCGGTTATCGCGGGGCCGATGCCGCGGTACGGAACGTGGACGATGTCGAGGTCGGCGGCCACCTTGAGCTGCTCCATCGCGAGGTGCGTCAGCGTGCCGGGACCCGACGAGCCGTAGGAGAGCTTGCCCGGATTCGCCTTGGCGTACTGGACGAACTGCGCGAGCGACGTCACCGGCAGCGACGGCGGCACGACGAGGATGTTCGGCGTGCCACCGACCATCGCGATCGGCGTGAAGTCCTTCACAGCGTCGTACGGCAACTGGCGCACCGCGGGATTGGTGCCGTGCGTGCCGACGTAGCCGACCATCAGCGTGTAGCCATCGGGCGCGGCGCGCGCGGTCGCCATCGAGCCGACGACACCGCCGCCGCCGCTCTGGTTCTCGACGACGATCGACACGCCGAGTGCGCGGCCGAGCCGGTCGGCGATCGTTCGCGCCACCAGGTCGACGCCGCCGCCCGGCTGCACCGGCGCGATGATCCTGATCGTCTTGTTGGGGTATCCGGACTGCGCGAGCGCGGGCGCCACGACCAGCGCAACCGCGAGGGCACCGACGACCATCAGCCATTGCCGTGCTGCGGATCTGCGCATGATTCCTCCGTTTGGTCGGCGCTACGTCGCGGGTGCGGCAATGCGTTCGGCGTTTGCCTGCGCCGTCAGCGCCAGCTCGCAGACCTTGTAACAGTGCGCGTGCGTCATCGCCGATTCGGTGCGCTCGAAGATGTCGCGGCGCAGGTTCGTGTAATAGGGCAGCGGCGCGTCGCTGCAGTCGACGTGGCGCATCCCCTTGTGGTCGACGAGGAACAGATGGTCCTTGCCCGGCCGGCCGGCGATATCGGTGTACTTGCGCAGCTCGATGTAGCCGTCGGTGCCGAGGATCGTCAGGCGTCCGTCGCCCCAGGTGTCGAGGCCGTCCGGCGTAAACCAGTCGACACGGATGTAGGCGCTGCCGCGCTCGCTGGCGAGCAGCACCTCGCCGAAGTCCTCGAAGCCGGGATCCCCGGGATGACCGACGTTGCCGGCGCGCGACGCGACGATCCGCGCGTCGGTCGAGCCGGTGAAGAACAGGAACTGGTCGATCTGGTGCGAGGCGACGTCGGCGATGATGCCGCCGTACGACTTCGAGTCCCAGAACCACGGCGGTCGCGTGTGGCGGTTGAGGCGATGCGGGCCGAGACCGATCGTCTGCAACACGCGGCCGATTGCGCCCGCCTGCACCAACTCGGCGGCGCGCGTCACCGCCCGCACCTCGAAGCGCTCGGTGAAGTTGACCGAGAAGATCCGTCCGGTCTCCTGCTGGACGTGGCGGACTTCGTCGAGCTGCGCTTGCGTCGTCACCCCCGGCTTGTCGACCATGAAATCCTTGCCGCTGCGCATCGCCTCGACCGCAAGCGCGGCGCGCTGCGACGGTATGCCGGCGCAGGTGACGAGGTGGATCGTCGGGTCGTCGAGGAGCCGACGTCGGTCCGCCACGCGGGGGATCTGCGGGTAGCGCTCGATGAAGCCTTTGAGCGGCATCGCATCGTCGCCGCTCCAGAAGCCGGCGCATTCGGCACCGATGTCGAGCAGGCTCGTCACCTGATCGTAGATGTGGCGATGGTCGAGGCCGATTGCGGCGAAGCGGAGCCTGGGGTGGTCGGGCATGCGGATCCTTCCTGCGTCGTCGGTGCGGTCTGCACGAGCGTCCCTGCCGCCGCGCCGGAGGCCGGCGAGGCGGCTCCACCCGCGGGCGGCACGAGGGGACGCGGCGCCGGGAATTATCGCACCGCGGCCGGCATCGGACGGCACCGGACCGCCCTCGGGAGGCGTGCATTGGCGTACCATGGCAACTTGTGGGGCGACCCGGCCCGCCGACGAGGATCCGGGCGATCCCGTGCATTTTGCGGCCCTCGCGCGCGACCGGGACCCGATGCCCGTCCGGCCCCGCGCGCTGCGGTCCGCGATCCACACTTCGCTCCACGATGACCCACGTCTTCCACCGCCACCTCCGCGTCACGCCGCCGGCGGCCGTCGCCGGTCGCGGCCTCACCATCACCGACGCCGCGGGCAAGCAGTACATCGACGCGTCCGGTGGGGCCGCCGTGTCCTGTCTCGGCCACGGCCATCCGGACGTGCTCGCCGCGATGCACGTGCAGATCGACCGCATCGCCTACGCGCACACCAGCTTCTTCACGACCGAGGTCGCGGAGACACTGGCCGACCACTTGATCCGCACCGCGCCCACCGGCATGAGCCACGCGTATTTCGTCAGCGGAGGGTCCGAAGCAGTCGAGGCGGCGCTCAAGATGGCACGCCAGTATTTCGTCGAGATCGGGGAGCCCGAGCGCAGCGTCTTCGTCGCCCGCCGGCAGAGCTATCACGGCAACACGCTCGGTGCGCTGGCGGTCGGCGGCAACGAATGGCGGCGCGCGCAGTTCGCGCCGCTCTTGATCGACGTCAAGCACGTCGCACCCTGCTATCCGTATCGCGACCAGCGTGCCGGCGAAACCGCCGAAGCGTACGGCGCGCGGCTCGCCGCCGAGCTCGACGCGACGATCCGCGCGTGCGGCGAGCGGCGGGTGATCGGGTTCGTCGCGGAGACCGTCGGTGGTGCGACGGCCGGCGCATTGACGCCGGTCCCCGGCTATTTCAAGGCAGTGCGCGAGGTCTGCGACCGCCACGGCGTGCTGCTGATCCTCGACGAGGTGATGTGCGGGATGGGTCGCACCGGGACGCTGCACGCGTGCGAGCAGGAAGGCATCGTGCCGGACCTGATGACGATCGCCAAGGGTCTCGGCGGCGGCTACCAGCCGATCGGCGCCGTGCTGGCGCAGAAGAAGATCGTCGACGCGATGTCGGCGGGCACCGGCTTTTTCCAGCACGGGCACACCTATCTCGGCCATCCGGTCGCCTGCGCCGCCGCACTTGCCGTCCAGCAGGTGATCGAGCGCGACGGGTTGCTGGCGAAGGCGCGCGCGCGCGGGG
The DNA here is from genome assembly GCA_040007035.1 of Betaproteobacteria bacterium. GTDB lineage: Bacteria > Pseudomonadota > Gammaproteobacteria > Burkholderiales > Casimicrobiaceae > CAIWHR01. The sequence continues at coordinate 3,745 of JBDTVU010000120.1, forward strand.
CGTCGCTGGCCGCACGGCTCGCGGCGCGCTTCGGCGACCACCCGCACGTCGGCGACATCCGCGGCCGCGGCCTCTTCATGGCGATCGAGCTCGTCCGCGACCGGAAGACCAAAGCGACGTTCGACCCGGCCGCCCGGCTGCATGCGCGGATCAAGCGCGAGGGCATGGCGCGCGGGCTGATGGTGTACCCGATGGGCGGCACGATCGACGGTCGCGCCGGTGACCACGTGCTGCTGGCGCCGCCGTTCATCGTCGAGGAGGACGATCTCGCCCTGATCGTCGACCGGCTGGGGCAGGCGGTCGACGCGGCCATTGCATCTCTGTGACCCGTCTTTGTGATCCATCTTTGTGAAGCATCGAGCGGCAACGCTGCGTCCAGCGTCGCCACGAGATACCAGGTGTCGGCTTGTCCGATGAACCCGAACGGAGGGAAGAAACGATGAAACGCTTTCGCACGATCAGCATCGCCGCGGCGGCCGCCGCGTTCGCGGTAGCCGCGCTCAGCACGCCGGCCGTTGCACAGCAGAAGTTCGTCACCATCGGCACCGGCGGCGTGACCGGCGTCTACTACGCGGCCGGCGGCGCCATCTGCCGCCTCGTCAACAAGGACCGCGCAAAGCACAACATCCGCTGCTCGGTCGAGTCGACCGGCGGCTCGGTATTCAACGTCAACACGATCAAGGCCGGCGAGCTCGATTTCGGCTTCGCGCAGTCCGACGTCCAGTACAACGCCGCCAAGGGCCTCAGCAATTTCAAGGATGCTGGCGCCTATGGCGATCTGCGCGCGGTGTTCTCGGTGCACCCGGAGCCGTTCACCGTCGTCGCCCGCAAGGAAGCGAACATCAAGTCGTTCGCCGACTTCAAAGGCAAGCGCTTCAACGTCGGCAACCCCGGTTCCGGCACCCGTGCGTCGCTGGAGGAGTTGCTGGTCGCGCTGAACTGGAAGATGAGCGACTTCTCGCTCGCCTCCGAGCTCAAGGCCGACGAGCACGGGCCCGCCGTGTGCGACGGCAAGATCGACGGCTTCTTCTACGGCGTCGGACATCCGTCGGCGAACATCCAGGACCCGACGACCACCTGCGGCGCGAAGCTGGTCTCGGTGACCGGCCCGGCCGTCGACAAGCTGATCGCCGACAAGCCGTACTACGCGAAGGCGACGATCCCCGGCGGCATGTATCCGAACAACCCGGACGCGACGACGACGTACGGCGTGCTGGCGACGGTGGTCACGTCGTCGAAGGTGCCGCCCGAGGTCGTCTACCAGGTCGTCAAGGCGGTGTTCGACAACTTCGACGAGTTCAAGCGGCTGCACCCGGCGCTCGGCAACCTCGACCCGAAGCACATGATCGTCGACGGCAACTCGGCGCCGCTGCACGAAGGCGCCGCGCGCTACTACCGCGAAAAAGGCTGGATCAAATAACGCGGCGCGGCCCGCCTTTGTGCGGACCGCGATGACATCGCCGGGCGCGGAACCGGGGTAACTTCCCGGGTTCCGCGCTCGCGCCGACAGGGAGCGGAAGCTTGGCCACCGACATCGAGAAAGCGCCGGTCGCACTGCAGCAGCTCGTCGCCGAGGTCGACACCGGGGGGCGCAAGCCGACCGGCATCACCGCCAAGGTGATCTTCTGGACGTGTCTCGCGTGGGCGCTGTTCCAGCTCTGGTACGCGTCACCGCTGCCGTTCCTGGTGCGGTTCTTCGTGCTGAACGATACCGAGGCGCGGTCGCTGCACCTCGCGTTCGCATTGTTCCTCGCTTTCACCGCGTGGCCGGCATTCAAGTCGTCGCCGCGCGAGCGCGTGCCGCTGCTCGACTGGGCGTTCGCCTTCGCCGGCGCGTTCGCCGCGGCTTACCTGATCCTGTTCTACCGCGAGATGGCGCTGCGGCCCGGCCAGCCGACGCAGATGGACATCGTCGTCGCGACCGCCGGCATCCTGTTGCTGCTGGAGGCCACGCGGCGCGCGATCGGCTGGCCGATGGCGTTGCTTGCGCTGATCTTCCTCGCCTACTGCATGGGCGGCCCGTACCTACCCGAGGTCCTCTCACACAAGGGGGCGTCGCTCAACCGGCTGCTGTCCCACATGTGGCTGACCACCGAGGGCGTGTTCGGCATCGCGCTCGGCGTGTCGACGGGGACGATCTTCGTCTACGTGCTGTTCGGCTCGCTGCTCGACCGCGCCGGCGGCGGCAATTACATGATGCAGGTGAGCTTCGCCGCGCTCGGCCACTTGCGCGGCGGGCCGGCCAAGGTCGCCGTCGTGTCGTCGGCATTGAACGGCATCATCTCCGGCTCGTCGGTGTCCAACGTCGTCTCCGGCGGCATCTTCACGATCCCGCTGATGAAGAAGGCCGGCTACGGCGGGGTCAAGGCCGGCGCGATCGAGACGATGTCGTCGGTCAACGGCCAGATCATGCCGCCGGTAATGGGCGCCGCGGCGTTCCTGATGGTCGAGTACGTCGGCATCCCGTACTCGGAGATCGTGAAGAACGCCGTGCTGCCGGCGGTGCTGTCGTACATCGGCCTGTTCTACATCGTCCACCTCGAGGCACTGAAGCTCGGCATGAATCCGCTGGTGAACCGCGCGCCGCGGCCGTGGCGCGACGCGGCGATCCGATTCGGGCTCGGCATCTCGGGCAGCGTCATCGTCTGCGCGGTGCTCTACTGGGTGCTCTCCGCGATCAAGCAGTGGCTCGGCGACGCGGCGGCGTGGGTGATCGCGGCGCTGGTGCTGGGCATCTACCTGTTCGCCGTGCGCGAGGCCGCGCGCTCTCCCGACCTGCCGCAGGACATCGACATCGAGGCCCCGAAGGCGCTCGAAACCTGGCCGGCGGTCAAGGCCGGGCTGCACTTCCTGCTGCCGATCGGCATGCTGATCTGGTGCCTGATGGTCGAGGAGCTGTCGCCGTCGCTTTCCGCCTACTGGGCGATCGTCATGCTGATGGTGCTGATGGTCACCCAGCGACCGCTGATCGACTTCTTCCGCAGCCAGCGCACGCCCGGCGCGTGGCGCGCCGGCTGGAGCGATCTCGTGGGCGGGCTCGGCGACGGCTCGCGCAGCATGATCGGCATCGGCGTGGCCACGGCGACGGCCGGCCTCGTCGTCGGTGCGATCACGCTGACCGGCCTCGGCCTGCGGATGACCGAGTTCGTCGAGCTGGTGTCGCAGGGCAACGTCATCCTGATGCTGCTGTTCATCGCGTTCGTCTGCCTCGTGCTCGGGCTCGGCGTGCCGACGACGGCCAACTACGTGCTGGTGGCGACGCTGATGGCGCCGGTCGTCGTCGAGCTGGGCGCGCAGTCGGGGCTCGTCATTCCGCTGATCGCCGTCCACCTGTTCGTCTTCTATTACGGGATCATGGGCGACATCACGCCACCGGTGGGGCTTGCCACGTTCGCGGCGGCGGCGATCTCGGGCGAGGATCCGATCGCCACCGGGATCCAGGGTTCCGTCTACGCGCTGCGCACCGTGATCCTGCCGTTCATCTGGATCTTCAACCCGCAGCTCCTGCTGATCGACGTGCACGGGATGGGCGAGCTCGCCGCTGTCGTCACGGCCTCGACGGTGGCGATGCTGGTGTTCGCCGCGGCCACGATGAGGTGGTTCCGCATCCGGAGCCGGTGGTGGGAGACCCTCGTCCTGCTGGCCGCGTGCACGCTGCTGTTCCGCCCCGATTTCTTCATGGACCAGCTCGTGCCCGAGTATCTGTCGGCGCCGCCGGCACAGGTCTACGAACTGGCGAAGGACATCCCTGCCGGCGACCGCCTGGTGCTCGTCATCAAGGGCAGCACGATCGAGGGCAACGACGTCACCAAGACCGTTGCCGTCGCCCTCGGCGAGGCCGGCGCCGACGGCCGCAAGCGACTTGCCGACGCCGGACTCACGTTGGCAGCACTCGGCGACAAGGTGGACATCACCGGCGTGAAGTTCGGCTCGCGTGCCCGCAAGTCGGGCTTCGAGCAGGGCTGGACGATCGACCGCGTCGACGTGCCGTCGGGACGCCCGTCGCCGCTGTGGTTCTACCTGCCCGGTTTCGCCCTCGTCGCGCTGGTCTGGTGGACGCAGGGCCGCCGGCGCGCACGAAGCGCAGGTGCATGATTGCGGCGCCGCCGCGTGTCGCGCTGATCCACGCGCTCGCCCTCTCGGCGGCACCGGTCAACGCCGAGCTCGAACGGGCATGGCCCGGCTGCACGCGGATGAACCTCCTCGACGACAGCCTGTCGGCCGACCTCGCGGCGAGCGGCGGGGCACTCGACGACGCGATGACGGCGCGTTTCGTCGCGCTCGCCGGTTACGCGCTCGGCACCGGTGCGCAGGGGATCCTGTTCACCTGCTCCGCGTTCGGCCCCTGCATCGACGCCGTCGCGCGGCGCTGGCCGGCGGTGCCGGTGCTGAAGCCGAACGAGGCGATGATCGCCGATGCGGTCAGGCGTGGCCGGCGCATCGGCCTCGTCGCGTCGTTCGCGCCGACCGTGGCGTCGATGCCGGCCGAGTTTCCCGCCGGTGTCGACGTCGTCCCCGTGCTCGCGGACGGCGCGCTCGACGCGCTCACCCGCGGCGACACCGCGCTGCACGACCGGCTGGTGGTAGACGCTGCGCGGCGCGCCGAGGGACAGGGATGCGACGTCGTCGCGCTCGCGCAGTTCAGCCTCGCGCGGGCGGCGTCGGGCGTGGAGCAGGCGGTGCGCGTGCCAGTGCTGACGACGGTGGGCAGCGCCGTGCGCCTGCTGCGCGAACGGGTCGAGCGCGTGCGCGCCGCAGCCGCTTGACGGCGGACGCCGGCGGCCCGAAATTATCGACATGGACACAGCTTCGCTCGCCCCGCTGCTCGATGCCCTCGCCTTCGCCGCCCACAAGCACAGGAAGCAGCGGCGCAAGGACGTCGAGGCGAGCCCCTACATCAATCACCCGATCGCGCTGGCGCGGGTGTTGGCGGTCGAGGCCGGCATCAAGGACGAGAAGACGCTGATCGCGGCAATCCTCCACGACACGGTCGAGGACACCGAGACCACGGTCGAGGAGTTGAGCCTGCGCTTCGGCGGGAAAGTGGCAGCCGTCGTCGCCGAGGTGACCGACGACAAGTCGCTCCCCAAGCGACACCGGAAGCAGGCGCAGATCGACCACGCGCCGCACCTGTCGAAGCGGGCCAAGCAGGTCAAGCTGGCCGACAAGATATGTAATCTGCGCGACGTCGCGCAAAGCCCGCCCCGTGGCTGGCCGCTGCGGCGGCAGCGCGCATATTTCGACTGGGCTAAGCGCGTCGTCGACGGCCTGCGCGGCGCGCATCCGCGGCTCGAGGCGCTGTTCGACGAGGCGTTCCGGTCGCGGCCGTAGGCGGCGGACGCGGCACCGACGATGGACCGCACCGAGCGCTTCTACCTGATCGACCGGCTGCTGAACGAGCGCAGGGTCGTCACTCGCGCGCAGTTCCTGAAGGCGCTCGGCGTTTCGGCGGCGACGTTCAAGCGCGACCTCGAATACCTGCGCGACCGGCTGCACGCGCCGATCCACTGGAATGCCGAGAGCAACGGCTACGAATTCGGCAAGCCCGACGGCGTCGGCCGGCCGTACGAGCTGCCCGGGCTGTGGTTCAACCGGTCGGAGATCCACGCGCTGTTGACGATGCAGCAACTGCTCGTCGACATGGAGCCGGGGCTGCTCGCCGTACACGTGGCGCCGCTGCGGACCCGGCTCGAAATGCTGCTCGAAGCCGGAGACGTCGAGGGCGCCGAGGTGCGCAAGCGGGTGCGGATGCTGCCGCAGGGCGCGCGGCGGATGCCGCCTGCGGTGTTCGAGATCGTCGCCGCGGCGACACTGAAACGCCGCCGCGTGCGCCTCGCCTACGCCGCACGCAGCACGGGGGTCGTCACCGACCGCATCGTCTCGCCGCAGCGGCTCGTCCATTGTCGCGACAACTGGTACGTCGACGGCTGGTGCCATCTGCGCGACGGCCTGCGAAAGTTCGCCGTCGACGCGATCGTCGAGGCCGAGCTCACCGACGAGAAGGCCAAAGCGGTCGACATGAAGGCCGTCGAGCGCGAGTTCAACAGCGGCTACGGCGTGTTCGCCGGCGAGCGGATCGAATGGGCGAGGCTGCGCTTCAATGCGGAGCGGGCGCGCTGGGTCGCGCAGGAGCAGTGGCACCCGGCGCAGCGCGGGCAATTCGACGGCAGCGGCTCGTACGTGCTCGAAGTGCCGTTCGCCGACCCGCGCGAGCTGCTGATGGACATCCTCAAGTTCGGCGCCGACGTCGAGGTGCTGGCGCCCGCAGCGCTGCGGAAAGCGGTTGCGGCGGAGGTCGGGAAGATGGCGGCGCGCCTGCGCTGAACGGGCGAGAATGGCTCCCCGGTGGTGGAACGCACAATGACCGACGCGGTCCGCGCACGCCGCGCCGCCCGATTGCCTGCCCCCGCATCCGCCGTTACCATCTGCTGCCCCGACCATCGTCGGTGCCCGAACCCACGAGTTCACGGAGAATCCAGATGAACCGCCTGCCGATCAGAGCGCTGCTGTCGCTGTCGTGCTTCGCCGTTGCCGTCGCCGGGCCGCTTTCCGCCGCCGCGGCGCCGCAGGAAGCGTGCAAGATGGAACAGTTGAAGGCGCCGCCGACGCTGGCGGAGATCTACGCGAAGGCGGCTGCGCACGCGAAGGCCTGGAAGCCGGACGCGGTGCCGGCGCGGGTCGGCGTCACGTCGCTCGGCCCGCTGCGGCCCGACGGCAGGTCCGAGGCGTGGAACCTGATGTTCTTCTCGGAGAGCGCCAAGTCGTGGATGTCGGTCACCACGTTCCGCGGGATGTACATGTGCTATTCCGACGCCGGCACCGCGGGGCGCATCCCGGCGCTGAAGCCCGACTTCTTCCG
>JBDTVU010000121.1:0-10583 GCA_040007035.1 Betaproteobacteria bacterium
GATACCGGCGCGCGCGATTGCGATCGCGTGGCCGATCGGCGCCGGATACGCGTCCGGCGGGCGCTCGCCCCAGTCGCGCGTCAACGCCGATCCTGCGCGTTCGCAGCCGTCGGCGACGCGGCCGTGACTGCCGACGACTTCGCCGGCGGCGCTTGCGAAGCCGTCGGTCAGCGCGCGCGCCCACGCCAGCCCGGAGGCCGCATCGGCGTGAGGCACGCTGCGTTCGCGCTGCCACGCAAGCGGCAGCAGCGGATCCGGCGTCTGCGGCGGCGGCCAGGCATCGGCGGCGAGGCCCGCAATCCACAGCGCGTCGAACGTCATCCCCGCGGCTTCGAGCAGGCCGAGGATCTGGATGCGCGCCGGGGGACGCTCCGGCTGGAACACGGTGCGCGTCGCCAGCGCCAGGAGCGCCGCGTACGCGTCGCTGCCCGAAAGCGGCGGAGAAACGGCGGATAGCGTCGCAAATTCCGCCAGCAGCCGCGACCACGCCTCGCGCGCCTGCCACTCGCCGCTGTCCAGCGCCCGATCGCCCGGCCAGCCCGTCGCTGCCAGCAGCTCGCGCCAGTCGGTCGCCCATTGTTGCGGCGTCCGGGTGCCGCGCGCGGGCGGGACGAGCGTCTGCCAGCGCTCGCCGAACGCCCGGTCGACGCGGAGCAGCGCCGCGATGGCGTCGTTCCATCCGATCGTACGCACGCCGTCGTCGCGCCAGACGCGCTCCGCGCCTGCGCGCCGCCGCCAGCCGACGTCGGCGCCGGGCAGATACGGCGAACGCAGCAGCGCCGCCGCTTCAGCCACCGGCAACCGTGCCATCGCCAGCGCGACGAGGCCGAGCGCCGCCGCGACGGGCGGCGCGGCGGCAAGCGACAATCCGAGCGAGATCCCGTAGGGTCGCGCCGCGTCGGGCGCGATTGCGATCGCGAGCTCCGGACACAGCAGCTCGTCGGCGCGCCGTTGCACCTCGTCGCGACGACTGGCGAGATCGAGGATGGCGATGCCGATCGACGCCTGCGGATCGGCGAGCGCGCGTTCGCGCGCCCAGCCGAGCGCGCGTTCGAGCTCGTCCGCCGGTGTCGCGCAGACCACCCGGGAGGGCGTCGCCGTCGGTGCCGTCGCGGCCGGAACGTCGTCGATGACGGCGCCGGCGGCGGCGAGCGCCTCGCGCAGCCGACGCTGCTGCGGCGTCAGGTCGGCAAAGCCGGCGAACAGGAATCGCCGTCCGCGCCACGCCGGCACCGCCGGCGCGGCTTCGGCCAGCATGTCGGCGAGCAGGACGGCATCGGCAAGACCGAGATCGTCCAGCGCCTTCCGGTACTTGTCTGCCCAGCGTGCGAAAGCCGCCGGATCGTCGTCGAATCCGCTCCTTGCCCAGCCGTCGACGCGCTCACCCGGTCGCCGCCACTCGTGGAAGAGCGACCACGCCGCGGCCGCCTGCGCCGCCGCACCGCGTGCATCGAGCAGCGGGTCGGCAGCAGCAGCGACGACGCTGTCCCACAGATGCGCCGCCTGCGCCGGCGAAATCAGCGGTCGCGGCGCGGCGAGCGCGCCCGCCGCCAGCGCGTCGAGCCAGAGGTTGCCGAGCCAGGCCGGCCAGGGCATCGCGACCGCCGCCGGCCACGCGACGGCCCCGGCACGGCGCTGCTCGTCGTCGTGCCGGGCGACGAGGAACCGTGCCAGCCGCTTGCCGGGAGTGACGATCGTGGCGCCGGCGGCGAGCGCCGAGGCAATGGCGGGAGCGGACATCGGGGGCTGGCGGATCCAGGCGCCGGAACGACGTCACGCACGATTGCGCGCGCGGCGCCGGCGGGAGAAACTCTAGCAGGTTTCGATCGCCCCCCCCCCGCGTTACAGGAGATGCCGATGGCTGCGTACGTGCTCATCGATTGTCAGGTCACCGATCCCGTGCAGTACGAGCGCTACCGGGCGTTGTCGCCGGGCGCGATCGCCAAGTACGGCGGCCGCTTCGTGGTCCGCGGAGGCCCGACGACGGTGCTGGAGGGAGACTGGCAGCCGCATCGCGTCGTCGTGATCGAATTTCCGGACGTCGAGACGGCCAAGCGGTTCTACGACTCGCCGGAATATCGCGCAGCCCGCGCCGCGCGGGAGAACGCCGCGCGGATGAGCATGTTCGTCGTCGAAGGCGTCTAGCGCATCAAGCCGGATCTACGCCGCGGGTTCGTGTCGCCCCGGGGCGCACGAATCGTCTAATCGGCGCCGAGCTCGGTCCGGGCCATCGGGCCGTTGACCGAACCGCCGCTGCCGGCGGAAAGACCGGCCATCGCGCCGCCGCCGCTGTACGGCACCATCCGCGGTGTCGGCACGGCGGCCGGCGAGCTGCCCGCCGTCGCCGCCACGGATTCGAGCAGCCGCGGTTCCAGACGCCGCGTCATCGTCTTCCACTCGCCGCACCAGTCGTCGTCGCGGACCGTCGGCCACACGCCTTCGATCATGTACGACTTCGCCGTCGTCGGATTGAGCATCGGCGCCGCGCGCCGGCACTGGCCCCACTGCAGCGATCGGCCCTCGACGGACTTCTCGCGCTTGCGGTCGTAGTATTGGCAGTTCAGGCACTTGTCCACGTTGCTTCCTTCCAGATGGTGCTACCGTCGCGGGCCGCGACGGCGAGGATGTTCGATTCCGGTGTTACTTTCACATCGAGCAAGTTCCCTGCCAGCGCCGACGCCGGCGGCGAGCCGTTCGCCGTCGCGATGTCGCGCCGCGTTCGCGACGCGGATCGTCACTTGCTGACCCTCGCCGCGGACCGACGATGACGCCGTCGCGTCGTGCCGGCAATACAACTTGCGGCCTACAACGGAACGACACGCTGCGCAGGGGTGACCGGGTCGCGCGCGGGAGGCAAAGCGACTCGGCATGGCAGTGGACGGCACTCAGTGAACGACGAGGCCGAAACCGGGAAACGACAACCGGCGCGGCGGACGCGCCCGCGTGCGGCGGGTCCGCTGCGACAGTGTGCCGGGCCGCGTTTCCGCGATCCGCATCGGACTGCCTGCGGCGGACGGATTTCGCGCGGCGGCGGAGTGCCGAAGGCAGCGGCGGCCCGCCCTGCGTGCCGCCCGGTCGCCACGGCTGCGGCGCGACGCCGCCGGGCGGGAATAAAAGACGGTCGCCGACCGCATCGCTGTTTGCAGTCAGAAAATTGTGGCGACCGCGAACCTGACGGAACGGCTTCAGGCGGCGATGCCGCCGACGACGCGCAGCAGCGGCGCCGGTACGTCCTGGACGCGGCGCGGCACCCAGCTCGCCTGCTGGTCGAGCGACGCTTTCAGCTCGGCGTCGGCCTCGGCCGCTTCGCTCGCGAGTTGTGCATCGTAGCGTTGCCTCGCGTCGCTGTCGGTCAGCACGTCGTACGCCGCGTGGATCATCCGTACGAGTCCGCCGAGGTCCTGTCCGGCGTCCGTCGTCCCGTAGCCGAAGCGCTCGAGGAGTTGCGCGTACGCCGCCTCGACGCGAGCGCGGCTCGCCCCCGGGGGAAGTTCAAGATAGTCGTAATAGGTGTAAGTCATGGCGCCCTCCTAGTCCCGACCCGGCAGATCGCTGCCGGGCCTCTTACCAGACCTACTGCAGAAACTGTGCCAGCTCGAGCATCGACCCGGAGGCCAGATACAACCCTCTGTTTCATCGAACTTTTGTCGACGACAACCCGTGATGAACGGACGTTGCGGCGCGACGGCCGCGGTCGCCGCGGTAAGATGACTCATGCCCCTCGACCCCTCCCCATTCGCACCGGTTCGCACCGTCGTTCGTGGCGCGTGCCCGCACGACTGCCCGGACACCTGCGCACTCGTCACGACCGTCGAAAACGGACGCGCCATCGAGGTCCGCGGCGCGCCCGACCATCCGCCGACTGGCGGCGCGCTGTGCACCAAGGTCGCACGCTACCTCGAACGGACGTATTCGTCGGAGCGCGTGCTTTACCCATTGAAGCGTGTCGGCCGCAAGGGCGAGCGGCGGTTCGAGCGCATCACGTGGGACGAGGCGCTGACGACGATCGCCGAACGCTTCGCCGACATCGCCGCCTCGCCGGACGGCGCGCAGGCGATCGTCCCGTACTCGTATGCGGGAACGATGGGCCTGCTGCAATACGGCTCGATGGACCGCCGCTTCTTCCACCGCCTCGGCGCGTCACTGCTCGACCGGACGATCTGCGCCACCGCGGGCAAGGCGGGATGGATCGCGACGATCGGTGCGGCCATGGGGACCGACGTCCTGCAGTTTGCGGGGAGCCGCCTGATCCTGATCTGGGGCAGCAATCCGATCGTCTCCAACCTCCACTTCTGGACCCGCGCGCAGGAAGCGAAGCGGCACGGCGCCCGCCTCGTCGCGATCGACCCGTATCGCAGCGCGACGGCCGAAAAGTGTCACGAGCACGTCGCGCTCCTGCCCGGCACCGATGCCGCGCTGGCGCTGGCGATGATGCACGTGCTCATCAATGAGGACCTCGTCGACCACGACTACATCGCGCGCTACACCGTGGGCTACGAGGGCCTTGCCACGCGAGCCGCCGAATTTCCGCCGGAGCGGGCGGCGGCGATCTGCGGCATTCCGGCGGCGCAGATCGTGGCGCTGGCACGCGCCTACGGCACGACGAAGCCGGCGGCGATCCGCCTCAACTACGGGATGCAGCGGCACGCCGGCGGCGGCAATGCGGTGCGCGCCGTCGCCTGCCTGCCTGCGCTCGTCGGCGCGTGGCGCGATTCCGCAGGCGGCGCGCTGCTGTCGTCGTCGGGCACCTATCCCGTCGACACCGCGGCGCTGGAGCGGCCCGACCTGATCCGCGGGGCGCTGCGGACGATCAACATGAGCGCGATCGGCGACGCGCTGCTCGATGCACGCGACCCGCCGATCCGCGCGATCTACGTCTACAACTCGAACCCGGTCGCCGTGGCGCCCGAGTCGGCGAAGGTCGCCGCCGGCTTCGCCCGCGAGGACCTCTTCTGCGTGGTCCACGAGATCTTCATGACCGACACCGCCGACTGCGCCGACATCGTGCTGCCGGCGACCACGCAGCTCGAGCAGACCGACGTCCACGCGTCGTACGGCCACCTCTACGCGCAGGCGAACAACCCGGCGATCGCGCCGCTGGGCGAAGCGAAGTGCAACACCGAGGTCTTCCGGCTCCTCGCCGCGCGGATGGGCTTTACCGAGCCCTGCTTCGGCGACAGCGACGACGAGCTCGCGCGGCAGGCGTTCCGCCGCGACGATCCGCGCGCCGCCGGCCTCGACTGGGATGCGCTCAAAGCCCGCGGTTTCCAGCGGCTCGCCGTGCCGGACGTGTACGCGCCGTTCGCGCAGGGCGGCTTTCCGACGCCGTCGGGCAAGTGCGAGTTCCACTCGGCGGCGCTGGCTGCGCAGGGCCACGACCCGCTGCCGACGTTCGTGCCGCCGCGCGAATCGGTGGCGAGCAATCCCGTGCTCGCGCAACGCTACCCGCTGGCGTTCGTCTCGCCGCCGGCGCGCAATTTCCTCAATTCATCGTTCGCCAACCTGCCGACGTTCGTCGCCGAGGAAAAGGCGCCGCATCTCGACATCCACCCGGCCGACGCGGCGGCGCGCGGCATCGCCACCGGCAACGTTGTCCGCATCCGCAACGACCGTGGAAGCTTCACGGCGACGGCGCGCGTCACCGATCGGGCGCGGCCCGGCGTCGTCGTGTCGCCGTCGATCTGGTGGAAGAAGCTCGCGCCCGACGGCGCCAACGCCAACGCGGTGACGAGCCAGGCGCTGACGGACCTGGGCCGCGCGGCGACGTTCTACGACTGCCTGGTCGAGGTCGAGCGCGGCTGAGGTCGGCGCCGCTGCAGTGACGGCTCAGAACGCGCCGGCGAGCAACGCGTCGATCTCGTCGCGCTTCGACTGCGCATCGGCGTACCCGAGCTGGATCAGCGCGCGGCAGTAGCCCGGCTCGAACAGCAGGTACGACAGCAGCCCGGCACCGCCCTCGCCGGTACCGCCGACGCTCGACAGCAGCACCCGTATCGCGCCCGGAAGCTCCGCCACGTGCGCGAGCGCGACCTCTTCCAGCGCCACGCTCGGCGTGACGACGGTCATCGCGACGTCGCGCAGCGGCACCGGGCTCGCAGCGAGCCGGTCGGCCGGGATCTGCCGCACCGCGGCGTTGATCAGCCGGACCTTCTCGAGATCGGTCCCCAGTGCGTCGGTGAAGATGCTGGCGAGCACCTGGCCGCCGATCTGCGCCACCGACGGCGGCGCGGTTGACTGCGGCGGCTCCGGCCGGATGCTGCTGCGCGCGGCGCCGATGACGAGGATCCGGTCGGCGCCCAGATGCAGCGCCGGCGCCGTCGGCGTCACCTGCCGCACCGCGCCGTCGCCGAAATATTCGCCGTCGATCGCCGACGGCGCGAACACGAACGGAATCGCGCTCGACGCGAGCAGGTGCGGCACGCCGATCTTCGCCCGCACGCCGATCCGCTGCGCGCGCTCCCACAGCACGACTTCGGGCCGCGCGTCGCAGAAGGTGACCGACATCCCGCTGTGATAGCTCATCGCCGTCACCGCGAATGCTTCCAGCACGCCGGCGTCCTGCGCCGCGCGGACGCCGGCAAACGGGACGACGCGCTCCAGCAGCGCACCGAGCGGGGTGTTGTCGAGCAGGCTGCCGGGGCGCCGGTGGGTCAGGCCCGGCATGAACGACATCAGCCAGCGGCCGCCGGTCTTCGCAAGATGCCAGCGGTCGGTTCGGTAGATGTCGTCGGACCGCAGCGCGCTCCACAGCGACTGCAGCTCCGACGTCGCGCGGTAGAAGTGGAGTGCGCCTGCGGCCATCGCCGCGGCGTTGATCGCGCCGGCGGAGGTGCCGCAGACGATCGCGAACGGGCTGGGGATGTCGCGCGGCGTCCGCTCGGCGATCGCCTGCAAGACGCCGGCCTGATAGGCGGCGCGCGCGCCACCGCCGGACAGCACAAGTGCGAGCTTCGGTCGCGCGGCCATGCGCCGAGTGTAATGCCAACCGCGGCGAATCGCAGCCTTCTGCGCTGCGACGACGCACGCGCGGGCCCGCGTCCGCAAGGCCGGACCGGCCGGGTCGGCCTGACCCGCTAGAGCTTGCGCACCAGCCCGACCATCACGCCGAAGATTTCGAGCGTGCCCTCGGGCCGGATCACCGGGTAGGCCTTGTTCTCGGGCTTCAGCACGAACTGTCCGCGCTCGAGGTCGAGCCGTTTCAGCGTGAACTGGCCGTCGACGATCGCCACGACGATGTCGCCGCGCTTCGCCGTCGCCGCTTTCTCGACGACGACGAGATCGCCCTCGAAGATGCCGGCGTCCATCATCGAGTCGCCCTTGACCCGCACCAGCACCGTCTGCGAGGGCCGCTCGATCAGGTAATCGTCGATCGTCAGGGCGTCAGCCTGCCCATCGTCGACGGGATTGGGCATCCCGGCCTGGACCGGGGCCTCGGCCAGCGGTCGCTCGAAGAAGCGCTTCGTCGGCGCGAGCCGCTTGTCCGGCGTCGAATCGAGGTAGCGGGCGATCTTCAAACGCGCGACCATGGCGGCGACCGACGATTTCGACTTCAGCCCCAGCAGGTGGCCGATCGACGAATACGACGGCAACGCCCGATGCTGCGCGTAGTAATCCTGGAGCAGCGTCAGGTAAGAACGATCGTTCGACATGGTGCTAAGATAACGAACGACCGTTCGATAGTCAACCCCCTCCGGCGCAGATGCCCATGTGCGGGCGGACCGCCCCTCTTGACCGTGCGCCTGTTCGCCCCTTCGCTCGCCTTCGTCGACCTCGAGACCACCGGCACCGCTGCCGGCGCCGACGCGATCACCGAGGTCGGGATCGTCCGCGTCGACGTGGCGGACGACGGGATCTCGCCGCCGCGGATCACCGAATGGAGCACGCTGGTCCATCCCGGCACGCCGATCCCGCTGGAAATCCAGGCGCTCACCGGCATCACCGACGCGATGGTCCGCAACGCGCCGCCGTTCGCCGCAATCGCGGCCGAGGTCCTGGCGCGGACGGCCGGCGCGATCTTCGTCGCCCACAACGCGCGCTTCGACTACGGCTTCCTCAAGCATGCGTTCGCGCGGCTGGACCGGACGTTCAGCGCGCGCGTGCTGTGCACGGTGAAGCTGTCGCGGCAGCTCTTCCCCGACGCCGAGCGGCACAACCTCGACAGCCTGATCGCGCGCCATGCGCTGCCCACCGCCGGCCGCCACCGCGCGCTCGGCGACGCGCGCGTGCTGTGGGCGTTCGTGCAGATGCTGTATCGCGACCTGCCGCCGGAAACGATCGAGCTGGCGGCAAAGCGCGTGCTGAAGACACCAAGCCTGCCGCCGCAGCTCGCCCTCGACGCGCTCGACGCGCTGCCCGAGGCGCCCGGCGTATATCTGTTCTACGGCCTCAATGCGCTGCCGCTGTACGTCGGCAAGAGCAAGAGCCTGCGCGAGCGCGTCGGCGCGCACTTCTCGTCGGACTACCGGTCGGCGACGGACATGCGGCTGTCCGACGAGATTCGTCGGATCGAATTCGAGGAGACGGCCGGCGAGCTCGGTGCGCTGCTGCGCGAGTCGGCGCTGGTGAAGTCGCTGCTCCCTGCGCACAACCACGCGCTGCGGCGCAAATCGGAGTCGGGCGTGGTCGAGCTTGGCGCACCGGGCGAGGCGCCGCGCTGGATTCCGGCGGCAGGCGTGGAGCCGGCAGCGCTGCCCGGGCGCTACGGCCCGTTCACGTCGAAACGGCAGGCGCGCGAGGCGCTGCGGCACCTCGCGTCGGAACACGCGCTGTGCTGGAAGCTGCTGGGGCTGGAGAAGCGGCTGGGGCCGTGCTTCGCGCGGCAGGTGAAGCGCTGCAACGGCGCGTGCGTCGGCGCTGAGTCCGCCGAGGCCCACCACGTACGCCTCGCGGCGGCGCTCAGCCCGCTTGCGGTCCCCGCGTGGCCGTTCCCCGGGCCGGCGGCGATCCGCGAGCGAGCGCTGGTCGGCGATCGCGTCGACGTCCACGTCATCCGCGATTGGTGTTGGCTCGGCACGGCGCGCGACGACGGCGAGCTCGGACGCCTGGTGGAAGCACCGCCGCGATCCGTGTTCGACGCCGACATCGCGCGGCTCCTCATCCGCACGCTCGCGCGCGGACGGCACGATGTCGCCCCGCTCGCGGCGCCGGCGGATGACTGAGCGCAGGCCCCGCGGCGCTGCCGGCTACTTGCCCTGTGCCGCGTGCGCCGCCAGCACCTGGGCCACGCAGGCCGTCAACTTCTTCGCGTACGGGATGTGCAGGAACTCGTTCGGCCCGTGCGCGTTGGATTTCGGCCCCAGCACGCCGGTGATCAGGAATTGGGCGTCGGGAAAATGCTTGCCGAGCATCGCCATGAACGGGATGGTGCCGCCCTCGCCCATCGCGGCGGCCGGCTTGCCGTAGTGCGCCTGCGACGCCGCTTCCAGCGCGGCGGCCAACCACGGCTGCGTCGGCGGCGCATTCCATCCGGTGGCGCCCGAGTCCGGTTCGAAGCGCACCGTCGCGCCATGCGGCGGATCGGCTTCGAGCAACCGCTTCAGGTCCTCCGTCGCCCGGTCGCCGTCGACCGGCGGCGGCAGGCGCAGCGACAGTTGCAGAGCGGTACGCGGTCGCAGAACGTTGCCGGCGTCGGAAATCGCCGGAAGGCCGTCGGCGCCGATCACGGAGAGCGCGGGCCGCCATGTGCGGCTGAGCAGCGCCTCGGCGCGGCCGCCGACCATCGGCTTCGTGCCGTCGGCAAACGGATACTTGTTGAACACCATGTCGCCGACGATGTCGGCCGCGGCGCGCGCCTGCGCCACACGCTCGTCGGGGATCGGCGCGTGGAATTCGGCGGGCAGAACGTGGCCCGACGCCGCATCCTCGATCCGGTCGATCAGGTGCCGCGCGATCCGGAACGACGACGGCACGACACCGCTCGCATCGCCGGAATGGACACCCTCGGTCAGCACGTCGACCGCCAGCGTTCCGGCCGCCATCCCGCGCAGCGACGTCGTCACCCACAGCCGCTCGTAGTCGCCGCAGCCCGAGTCGAGGCCGGCGACGAAATCGACGACGCCCATCCGCGGCGCGAGTGCATCCAGGTAAGCGGGCAGGTCGTAGCTGCCGGACTCCTCGCAGGTCTCGATCAAGCCGACGCAGTGCGCATGCGGCAGGCCCTGCGCCTGCAATGCGCCGATCGCCGACAGCGCCGCGAACACCGCGTAGCCATCGTCGGCGCCGCCGCGCCCATAGAGCTTCCCGTCTTCGATTACCGGCTGCCACGGCCCAAGCCCCTTGCGCCACCCGGTCATCTCCGGCTGCTTGTCGAGGTGGCCGTAGAGCAGGACGGTGCGCTTGCCTGCGGCCTTGCTCGTGGCCGGAACGTCGAAATACAGCACCGGCGTGCGGCCCTTCAACCGCACCACCTCCACGGTGAGGCCGCGCACCGGCTGCGCCCTCGCCCAAGCCTCGGCCAGGCGGATCACGGCGTCGATGTGGCCATGCGCCTTCCACTGCGGATCGAAGTGCGGCGACTTCGCCGGGATCGCGATGTAATCGACGAGTTGCGGGACGATCTCGGCGTCCCAGTGGCGGGCGATGGC